>JAJYGI010000050.1 GCA_021790735.1 Actinomycetes bacterium
CAACATACCTGTTATGTTGGTTGAGGAGTCGGAGATTGTCGGTGCGGACGAGCACGAACGTATCGCCAAAATTCGAAGCTGACGTGGCTCCGCTGAGCATGGATACTAGAAAGAGAAGTTTTTAAAAAGCAATGATGCAATTGGACTCTTTAAATATGTGGGAAGCGGCTGCCGCTCTTCCTGAGCAGGTTGAGACGGCTGCTAGTGCTGCTGTTGCACTTCACGGTCTGCCGATAAAAAGCGAGATCGAAAACATCGTGATCTTAGGTATGGGCGGAAGCGGCATCACTGGTGACGTACTTCTCTCGATAGCAGGTCCATTCCTAGCAGTGCCGGTGGTAGTCATAAAGTCTTATACCGTTCCTGCATTTGTGGGAAGCTCTACCTTGGTCTTCGCGGTGTCCTTCTCGGGAAACACTGAAGAGGTTATTGAGGCTGTAACTATTGCAGCTGAGCAAGGTGCGCAGATCGTTGTAGTAGCATCAGGTGGAGAGCTGGTTCGTTTTGCGGAGTCTTCAGGCTTCCCTTGGATCTCGGTTCCAAGTGACATCCCTCAACCTCGTGCAGCGATAGGTGCTCTTTCGATCCCTCCTTTAGTGGTCTTGGAGGAGATAGGACTGTTTCCTGGAGCAACCCACTGGATAGATCTTGCGGTTGCACAGCTGAAAAGACGACGGGACCAACTTCTACTAGAAGGTTCGGTTGCTCGTGAAATTGCTGAGAAGATTGCAGCTACGGTTCCGCTGTTCCTATCTTCAGCTGCTATGGGTCTTACGGGAGCTATGCGGTGGAAGGCGCAGGTGAATGAGAACGTAAAGTCTCCTGCTTTCTACGGAGTCTTCCCAGAAGCGTGCCACAACGAAATTACTGGATGGGAGAATCTGTATCCCGAGGCTCATGCCTTCTCTATGGTTGTTCTACGTCACGACATCGAACACCCACAGGTTGGCCGGCGATTCGCTTTAGCAAAGGAACTCTTGAAACCCAAGGTGCGGAGCTTTGTGGAACATCGAGCAGACGGGGAGGGTGAACTAGCTCAGCTTCTTGACTTGGTGATCGTGGGTGACTTTGTGTCACTTCATCTAGCTGAGATCGCAGGTGTAGACCCCGGACCGATTCCTGTGCTCGTTGACTTTAAAGAGCAGTTGAAGAGTTCTTAAGCGTTTACTGTAAGTTAAGTAGTTTAATCTACAAAATATAGAAAAGGAAGTATGATCATGGAGTTTGATATCGCCGATATAGGGCTTGCGAAACTCGGCAAGCAAAGGGTCGACTGGGCCGAGAGTTCCATGGACGTATTGAGGTCCATTAAAGATCGATTTGAAAAAGAAAAGCCGCTAACGGGTCTGAAGATCGCAGCTTGCTTACATATAACCACGGAGACGGCGAACCTACTAAAGACACTAAAAGCTGGCGGCGCAGAAGTAAGAGCCTGTGCGTCAAATCCACTTTCCACTCAAGACGACGTAGCCGCTACGCTTGTCGAACACGAAGGTATAGAGACCTTTGCAATTAAAGGTGAGGACTCCGACACCTACTACAGTCACATAGATACCGTATTGGACTGGCATCCTAACGTGACTATGGACGACGGCTGTGATGTCGTAAGTAGACTCCATGCTAACCGTCCCACCCAGCTGCAAGAGATGATCGCGGGTACTGAAGAGACGACTACCGGTGTCATTCGCTTGAGAGCAATGCAGTCCGCAGGCGCGTTAGGCTACCCGGTGGTTGCGGTGAACGACGCAAACACCAAACATATGTTTGATAACAAATACGGTACAGGTCAGTCAACCCTAGATGGAATTATTCGGGCAACGAATGTTCTCCTAGCCGGCAAAGTGATTGTCGTTGCTGGGTATGGCTACTGCGGTAAAGGTGTAGCCTCAAGAGCAAGGGGTATGGGGGCTCAGGTTGTGGTGACGGAGATAGATCCACTGCCTGCTTTAGAGGCTGTTATGGACGGATTTAGAGTTTTACCTATGAGTGAAGCTGCCTTAGAGGGTGATATCTTCATTACCGTAACAGGGAATCGTGACGTTCTTCGAGAAGAGCACTTCAAGGTTATGAAAAATGGTGCCATATTGGCGAACTCGGGACACTTTGACATTGAGATCGACATTCCGGCATTGAGTGAACTGGCAGGAGTAGAAGGCAAGCGCCAGGTCAGACCGATGGTAGATGAGTTCTTAGTCGGAGATGAGAGTCGTGCCATTATGGTTGTGGCCGAAGGACGTTTAGTAAATCTTGGCGCTGCTGAGGGGCATCCCGCTTCAGTAATGGATATGAGCTTTGCTAATCAAGCGCTATCGGTCGAGTGGCTAGCTCTAAATAAAGGACTACTCGAGCCGAAGGTGTACGATGTGCCTAAGGAGATCGATGAGGAGGTGGCGAGATTAAAGCTCTCTTCAATGGGGGTTGAGATAGATACTTTAACACAAGCACAAAAGGAGTACTTGGAGTCGTGGACGGTTGGAACTAACTAACTAGGCGAGCGCCTCTATGAGATTTTGTGTGGTCGTGGACGTAGGTCCACTGTAGATGCTTATGTCAAAAGATATAGGTAGAAGGGAGAAAAGGTGCAAGTAGAGTTCCGTCATAAGGGTTGTCACCTTGAGGATTCGAGTAAAGAGTTGATAAGTGAACGAGTGGATCACCTGACGCGCTTCCTCGACGAACCCCGTAATGTAGAGGTATTTTTTTCTGAAAATAATGCTAAGGCTAAAGAGCAGAGATACCTTTGCGAAGTGACTGTAGTCTCTCATGGTTACGTAGTAAGAGGACACAGCACAGGAATGGAGCTACTACAGGCATTCGACAAGGTAGAGGACAAGCTCAGACATCAGTTGGAGAGACTGAAAACCAAGGTTCTACATAGGTCACACCCCCATCATAGAGATGCCAAGGTAGTTACCACTGAACTAGGTGAAGATCTTGAGGTCAAGATCGCAAAGTCTAAGAGCTTCAAGGTGCCAAAGCTAGACCCCGAGGAGGCTGCCTTTCAGATGGATCTTCTTTCGCACTCCTTCTATCTGTTTTCAAACGTGCAGACTGGACGTTCTGCTGTTGTCTATCGCCGAGAAGACGGTTCGGTGGGACTTATCGACCAGGAGGCTGATTAGCCGGGGAGTCTTTGCGCGTAGCTAACTCTAGTGATCATGAATAGCTGCATCGAAGATGGCTATTTTATCTAAGACGAAGCTATAGAGTAGCAGTACAGCTGTCGATTAATAAGAGTTAAAGTAATAACGCTTTCGGCGCGCTTATTTGGTCTGTTGTTTTTACTACGATGTAGGTTGAATGGGATTATTTGATAAAGTTCTTCGCGCAGGCGAAGGTAGAAAACTAAAAAGACTCGCCGAGATAGTGCCACTCATAAACGACCTTGAGGATGAGACCGCTGCACTTTCTGATGGTCAACTTCGCGCTAAAACAGATGAGTTTAAAGAGAGGATCGCTCTCGGAGAAAGTACAGATGATCTGTTAGTTGAGGCTTTCGCTGTCGTTAGAGAGGCTGCGAAGAGAACCATCGGACAACGCCACTACGACGTTCAGCTTATGGGCGGAATGGCACTACACTTTGGTTGGATAGCTGAAATGAAGACCGGTGAAGGGAAAACCCTTGTGTCGACGTTGCCGGTCTATCTCAATGCCTTAGAAGGTAATGGCGTCCACCTAGTAACTGTAAACGACTACCTTGCCCAAAGGGACTCGGAGTGGATGGGTCGTGTCTACAGGTTTTTAGGTATGACCGTAGGTAGAGTTACTCCCGATAACCCGGACTCGCAAGCCAAACGTGAGGCCTACCAAAGCGACATCACTTACGGGACCAACACAGAGTTTGGATTTGACTACCTTCGAGATAATATGGCTCGATCGCTAGATGATATCGTGCAAAGAGGACATCACTTTGCCATCGTTGACGAGGTCGACTCGATCTTAATTGACGAAGCTCGTACTCCCCTTATTATATCGGGGCCTTCTGAGATGTCTCAAGAACTCTACTACAGGTTCGCGGGAATAGTGCGAACCTTACGTACTGGAGACGACTACGAGGTTGACGAAGAGAAAAAGACCGTGCTTCCGACCGAAGGTGGCATCATCAAGGTGGAGAAGGCTCTCGGTATTGAAAATCTCTTCGATATTTCAGCTATGGTATTTCTCCATCAACTGAATCAAGCGCTCAGAGCAAAAGAGCTTTACAAAAGAGATAAAGACTACATCGTTGAACGTGGCGAGATCAAGATAGTAGATGAGTTTACGGGCCGGACTCTTGAGGGTCGTCGCTGGTCTGAAGGGTTGCACCAAGCCGTCGAGGCCAAAGAGCGGGTGCGAATAAAAGAGGAGAACCACACCTGGGCGACGGTCACCTTGCAGAACTACTTCCGTATGTACGAAAAGCTCTCAGGTATGACTGGAACTGCAGAGACTGAGGCTGCGGAGTTTGCTAACACCTATGGGCTCCAGGTCATACCGATTCCCACTCACAGAGATCTTCGACGCGTGGACCGACCTGACTACGTATACAAATCTGAGATGGGCAAGTTTCAAGCGGTCGTCGATGATATAGCCGAACGACGTGACAAGGGCCAACCCGTCCTCGTGGGCACAGCTTCAGTAGCTAAATCAGAGCTGTTATCTGAGTTGCTGCAAAAAAGCGGTATTCCCCACTTTGTATTGAACGCTAAAAATCACGCTTTGGAGGCTCAGATTGTCGCGCAAGCAGGACGTCTTGGGGCGGTTACCGTTGCCACCAACATGGCCGGTAGAGGTGTTGACATCTTATTGGGTGGAAACCCTGAGGGACTTGCCCTCCAAGACGTTCTTACACAAGGTAAGACGCCGGTAGACGAAGAGGGAAGGGCCATTTAC
>JAJYGI010000009.1 GCA_021790735.1 Actinomycetes bacterium
AGTGTCCAAAGTCCGTTGAATTTAGAACAGAACTCTTTAGAACAGCTACGGGAAAGTTACAAAAATATAAGCTCAGAGATCCATATTGGGAGGGACTTGAACGCAGAGTTAACTAATCTTCACGTGCCTGTAAGCTAACTAAAGATCTGAGATTCGTTTGAAGGCCTCGGCATGTTTGAGTCCAAAAGACTCCCCGGTAGTGGAGGCTGACTCGACTATGAGTGATCGAAAGACGTCTACTTGATCAGCGTTATCTGGGCTATCGACGCCCATGGATGTGTTCAACTGAGATCTGTGCTCCAATAGTGAGGATATTTTTTTGTCTAAAGAATCTGAGATCTCCTCAGCGTGGTCCTCTTCCTGCGCCTCCCAAAGCAGGAGATGATTGGGCCGGAAGTGCGTATGTCCACTGTCTTTTAGAAATAAAGGATCTCTAGCTATAACGACGGCATCGGTTAGATTAAAGCCAGCGCTCCGGTGATCAGGATGTAGACGGTACATCTTCCACGGGTCGTGTCCCAGTACAACGTCTGCTCTTACCATACGGATATAGTTTGCAATCTGAGACGCTACTACTAGATTGTGTGGGAGTTCTCCGTCGACGTAACGTAAAAACGTAACTGTAGGTGAAGAAGATATATGTTTGGCAGCGTGAAGGGCCTCCCTCTCTCTAAGGGCTATAAGGTCGCTTCTGGAGGTGCTTCCTTCCCATGAACCTTTAGAACCGTCCGTCAGTATCAAGTGGAAGACTTTTGTTCCAGCGCTTGCCCACTTTGCAAGGGTGCCGCCGCAGCCAAACTCAATATCATCGGGATGAGCGCCCACAGCCAGAGCTACCTTTGGCGGACCAAGGTTGGTAGTAACGACTATGGGCTGATCCTTAAGATAGGTTGCAAGGTTTTTGATCACATTAAGGTTTTAGTCAATCCAGATGTGCGACTGAGCTTTTTGTTCAAGGTTTTAGTCAATCCAGATGTGCGACTGCGCACTAAAAAAACGTGTGCAAGGACTCTACGTCTCTGTGTTGTTGCAGACAGGCATCTGAGCGAGTGTATCGTGGTCGAAGAGGCGACGACAAAACATTGAAAACTTGGACTTTGGATATCTCTTAAGTACGTAAGCAAGATCTTCGATCGTATCGATATCGAGTCCTAGTGTTTGGGATCTTAATACCTCTGCAGTGTGACCGCTCAAACTAGCGGTTGAGTATTTGTAAAAAGAGTTATTTCCAAACATGGCCTTCAGCTTCATCGGATACGGTATGCCGAGAAGATTGGTTCCGGCTTCCCAGCGATCTGGAGTAATGATAACGTGAGAGTTGGTACGGTCCAACAACTCTTCGATCGTACTGATTGATATCAGTGGCAAGTCAGAGTGAACGACGAAGGCATATGAGACGTTGTTGTTTCGAAGCCATGTAAGGGAAAAGTCTATCGATTCATTTAGTCCAGCTCGGGGTGATTGAATGACCGGAACTCCCATGGAGTGTAGTTCGGCGAAGGTCTCGTCGTCATCGCATAAAGCGTAAGTCTCTACTATGGATTGAAGGGTTGTAGCAGTATTTGCTGCAAACCACTTGGCGAGCTGTACTCGGATCTCAAGCGTCAGAGTCGGAGACATCCGTGACTTTGCCCTATGAAATGTTTTGATAGGAACAAGGGCTACGGTTTTACTCTCGGGTTTCGGTAGGTATAACATGGCTTTACTGTCTTTGCCATCTATGTTAGTTAGGTAGTACCGGAGTTGGGTTGTTGCGGGAGGAGTCTAGATGGATCGAATAGAGGAGGAGGCAGAGAACCTATCCTCCGTCGGTCACTTTGACCGCAATCTTTTACCGAGATATCTGAGGGACTATCTCAATAATGCCCAGGTAGCGGAGGCTGAAATTCGTGAAGCGGTCGAAACCGGGTCGCTTCATCGTCTCGCTATAGACTCGATCTTAGGTCCTGCAAATAAACGAATGACGGTAGAGGAGCTGTCCAAGAGATCAGGAGTAGAACCATCAGCACTTCGAGCACTCTGGAGGGCACTAGGCTTTGTCGATTCAGGAGTGGGCAGTGGACTTTACAGCGAGGTTGACCTCAGAGCTGTTATGGCCCTTAAGCCTCTTATTCGGACGGAGCTTGGTAAAGAGATAGCGATCAAGTTAGCTCGAATAGTGGGTTCCTCTATGGCTCGAATAGCGGAGGCTGAGGTAGTGGCGGCTTTGGTAAGCGAGCGAAGTGGTCCAACCTCTACGGTGACTGACGAAGACAACATGCATCAAGAGTTAGCTGATCGGTTCGCTCGCTTTACAGTGCGGACGGTATCTGTCGTTCCCGAACTTCTCGGTTATGCGTGGCTCAGGCACATCCACGCTAGTGCATCAAGAATCGTATCTGCTCAGGACCGTAATATGATGGGATCTTCTTTGATAGAGGTGGCTATTGGATTTATCGATATGGTGGGCTTTACCGCACTGTCTCAGCAGCTATCAGCGAAAGAACTTACAACCGTGGTTGCCAACTTTGAAGCTTTAGCTTACGACACGGTAGCTGAACTTGGTGGTCGTGTAGTCAAGACCATCGGAGACGAAGTGATGTTTGTGTGTGAAGATGCGGTCTTAGCGACCGAGATATGTCTGGTTCTTCGCGAGAAGTTCTCTGATGAGAAGTCGATGTCGGCACAGGTAAGAGCTGGAGTGGCCTTTGGCCCAGTACTTCCCATAAGTGGCGACTACTTCGGTACATTCGTCAACTTAGCATCACGAATCGTCAACATTGCCTCTCCAGGGACCATAGTCGTGTCAGATGCTGTACACGATATTATCGATCCACTAGAGCAGTTTGATAAGTTTGCACTTCGTTCAAGATACATAAAAGATATCGGATACGAACAACTTTGGGCAGTCGTAAGGAGAGGGGAGCTATCTGCGAGCGAAGTCCAAGATAGCTCTCGATGAGGTCTCGCTATGATCGGCGTGGATGAAGTTGGACGAGGTGCTTGGGCGGGTCCGCTTGTAGTTGGAGTTGTCCGATCAGACCCAGACCCAATGGCTGAACTTCTCAGAAGAAACGCTAGTACAGGCGGCGAATGGGGTAGTTACGCTCCTCTATACTTCGACTCCAAGGCACTGTCTAGGAAGAGAAGGGAAAGCCTTGTTTCTTCGATCTATAGTAGAGCATTGGATATCGGAGTTGGCGAGGCGACTGCTCAAGAGGTCTCTGTCCTAGGAATAACCAAGGCTTTAGTTATTGCGTACCGAAGAGCAACCGTCGCTATGTCTAACGTTCCTGACGAGATATTTCTAGATGGGAAACACAACTACTTGGCAGAGGTAGTAGATGGTGATCAGGTCTACTGCCAGATCAAGGGAGATACACTAAATCCAGTAGTAGCGGCGGCCTCGATAGTCGCCAAAGTTTATAGAGATTCATTTATGAATGAGGCGAGTCATCACTATCCTTACTACGGCTTTGAAAGTAACGTTGGCTATCCGAGCAGAACACATATAAGTGGATTACAGGGATGGGGTATGTGTCCTGAACACCGATTCAGCTGGTCTTTTGCTCGCAACCTTCCTTATGGACCACTCTAATGTGAAACTTGATGTATTTAACATGTACTATTTTGTTCAAAGATACAGTTAGAGAAGTGGTGGTCTCGGAATGAGAGAGAAAAGGTGGCATATCGAAGGTGCTTTGGATCCTTCTGACCCTATGCCGCTTTGGGCTCAACTGGCTAGTGCTCTGAGAGACGCTATTCTACGAGGCGAATTTGAAGGTGGATTCCCCTCTGAGCTTGAACTTAAAGGACTCTTCGATGTATCTCGAGCCACGGTTCGTGAAGCTATAAGAAGACTCAAAGAAGAGGGTATGTTGCAGTCCCGACAGGGTTCTGGGACTTATGTAAATGGACCTAACTCATTCGATCGTATGCAGGTCAGTAGCTCATCTGTAGCTCGAGCGATTCAAGAGTTGGGTTTAGATGAAACATCGAAGGTTATCGGACTTGAGGTAGTTGAAGATGATAGAGCAGCGCACGCCTTGACGCTTCCCGACGGTGAGAAGACCCTTCTCATATCAAGGATTAGACTCGGATCCGCCGTACCGATGGCGCTAGATCACTCATGGTTGAAGCTTCCAGAGGCTCTTCCGCTACTGGATGCGGATCTGTCCCAAGGGGCCCTCTACGAGAGTATGGTGGAGATCTGTCAGATACTGGTGAGTGGCGGTGTGGATCGTTACAAGGCTGCTGTCGCAAGTGCATCCGATGCAGAGTATCTATCCTTGGAACCGGGCACCCCTGTAATCGTTGCTGAGAGAATTGCGTATTCGGGTGTAACCCCAATTGAATATCGACGCTCAATCTTGGCTTCGAAACGCCTAGCACTGAGTGCCGCATGGGGTTTTGTGCCTGAGAATGAGGAATGAGGTCTATAGATACGTTCCCTAACAAAACCTAAATGGAGAGTCCGGTTAGTTGCGACATATCACCGATTTAGGACTCTGGCTAGGAGCGCATTCCAACAACTTGTCTGTATAGCTGCTGGATTGAGTCAGTTTGCTCCCAGTGTGTGTGAGGGATCTAGAACGTCTTGAAGCTTTGGTCATAATATCAAACGTAGTTTTTATCGCTATTTACGGCGAGATAGTAGTGAGTAGGTTCTAAGTCGTTGATCTCCACTTAGGTATTCCCCAATGGTTTGAAGAATTTTGTTCTATAACCGCTCGTGCTCTGCAGTGCTAGGTGGCGTCGATCGATCTCTAAGTTCACATATATGACTAATCTATCCGTATGGACAAAAAGTATGTATGGATTCTTCGAGCCTCATCCGTTTGGGTCTTTTATACGTGGGGCGTGTTGATAAAAAATATGGTAAAGGATA
>JAJYGI010000073.1 GCA_021790735.1 Actinomycetes bacterium
TCGAGAAGAATGGTGTATAAAACACTTTTGCGCTTGTTAGAAAATACAGAGGATCGACGTCTCGAACTCCAGTTAAATGACTTTGGGTTTGAAGAATACTATCTCGATACAGTGATCGTCCCTGTAACTAACTTCAGTAGGGAGTGTCTCGTAATTGCCGTATCACCTGAGTTTTTGCAACCAATCTCCTACGAGCGCTCTCAATTTATTGAGCGAGTATCCGATGCCTTTGGATTGATCCTGAAGAGCCGTGACGATATGATTGAAAAGCGGATAAGCCAATTCGTAGCTGAGGGTCATCACGAGATAGCTAGTACACTACTTCGTTTAGATGCCACTTTAGCAAACGCTGAATTGGTAACTAAGACCAAGCGAATTCTCTCCAGGCTTACTCGCTCCAGTGCGATTCACTTTACGCTAGCAAGATGGCCAGAAGATCAACACTCAAGTGGTTTCACTTTAGGACCTATCTCGATGGCAGAGACGCTTGCCCCCCCGGTTAGCGTTGTTCACCTTCCGCTTCTTCAAGGAGAGTTCGAGATGGTGGTGACGCTCAAGAGGACGAAACCGATCTCACAAGAGGTTCTTAACTCTGCAAGGTTGATATTCGATCTCTTTGCGTCGGGAGTCTCCTACTTATTAGAGACAGAACGCGCTGATAGGATCTCTAAGGACACTCTACGGCTTGCATTAGCTCTTAATCGGGTGCCTACTGGAATAGTGATCGCATCACCTGTGGGTGACGTCTCGTACTGGAATGCGTCGGCTTACTCCATGTTTGGCTATAACGAGATGGATCGGGTGGTCGTTCGCCAACTTATCGATGAGAACGAGTCACAAGAGTTGTTAGATAGCGTTATCTCAGACGTGTTAGAGGGAGCCTCTAGAACAATCAATCTAAGGGCGAAGAGGAGAGACGGCACTATATTTCACTCTACTTGGGTGGGTGCCGTCCTTCGAGATAGTGACTTAGGTAAGGACTTTATTCTTTGGACCGTCAACGACTCAAGTGAGGCTACGTCTGCCCTTCAGACCCTGGAGCACCAAGCCCACCGTGACTATCTGACGGGAATGTTCAATATGCGGGCGTTGATGAACTCATTAAGTCATATTGTTACAACGTTGAACAAGCCTTTTTTAACGGGCGTGGTCTTTATCGATCTTGACGACTTCAAGTCTGTCAATGACACATACGGTCATTATACAGGAGATACTTTATTAAAAATAGTTGGTCAACGTATTGAACGATGCCTACGCAAAGGCGATATCGCTGGACGCATCTCCGGCGACGAATTCCTGGTTATTTTACCCGTGGTAGCTTCAAGTGCGCAGGCCGAGCGCATCTCACGTCGAATCACAAAGAGTCTTTTGGATGAGCCCGCATTTGTTGACGGAGTCAAAATTTGGATATCTGCAAGCGTGGGTGTCGCAACGACAGATGACCCAACTACGAGTCCAGAGGATCTCATCCGCCAGGCAGACAACTCAATGTATGCTATGAAGAGAGGTGGTCGTCTAGCTCGTTCACGCCGGCGTGCAGAGATTGCAAACTCCAGCATTGAACCTCGCGAAAGGGTCGTTGGAGAAGTCCTTGGTGACGCTTTGAGCGGCGGTGACCAGCTCCGAGTTACTTATATACCTATCTACGATCTTGTCGGTAACCAGGTATTTGGTATATCTACGTCGCTCGAACTTCAAGACCCGAGAATAGGGTGCGTCCCTTACCCCGCGATTTCTCGAGCAGCAGAGGTGGCAGGGTTACACTTTCCGTTATTCGAGTGGTACCTGACACGTATGAACAAGGAGCTATACGAGAGGTTTATTAAAACTTCCTCGTCTAGACTGTCGCAACTTGCTCTCACGATTAAAGTACCAAGAAGAACCTTAGAAGATCGCCCGCGTATTATGCGAGTGTTGAGAGAACGAGACTATGTCGAGATCTCCACCGTAATTTTAGATTTAGATCACTCGGCTCTTGAGTACCTAAAAGACGAAGACCAACGGGAATTTCTTGGTTCACTTAATGGAAAGCGATATAGCATAGCAGTTGAAGTGCACGATGACATAGGTTCTTTGGTGTCGTTATTCGACCTATCTCCAACGTTTTTGAAGCTATCGCCGGGAGTGCATAGTTGGGAAAGGATGGGACCGCTAGTGCAGTCTTATGACGCGCTTTCGACCTCTCTGTCTAGCCAACTTGTAGCAACAGAGGTGAACTCATTAAGAGACTTTGAGATCGTTCGGAAGCGAGTGCGTCTCTTACAAGGTTTGGTCACAAAGGGTACAGTCGAAGTCGATCGACTTGAGGAGGCATTGGACTATCTAGACATCTCAGGGCTAAGCTTGACTTAATTCAAGGGGAAAGACGCTAGAGAGCGGAGATATGGCTCACTGTATCAAATACTTTTTATGTTCTCCCTACCTCAGATAGCGAAGCAAGATTCCACTACAACCTTGGTGCTTAGACTCTAGTTTAAATAGCTTCGTATAGGTGGTCTTTTCCCTATGATGCACTCGTTTTGGAGGTATAGATGGCAAGTGATGAGCTGTTTCTAAAGTTATGGAGCGACAACTGGAGTAGAGAAGGTTCGCGAGACGCGCTTATCTTTAAAGACAGAACGATATCTTATTGGGAGTTGGACGCTGTTACTTTGAAGGTAGGCGCCTATCTATTAACTCGGTTCGAGCTCGACAGAACTGCGAGAGTGGTCCTTATGGCTAACACTTCCGAAGCGGCTGTAGTTCTAAATCTTTCCCTTGTCAGAGCTGGATGTGCCTTGGTTCCTGTAAATCCAAACCTGTCTTTTGAGGAACTTGCTCATATTATCCAAACGACTAGACCTAAACTGTTTATCTCTTCCGATGCGGCTGTAGTTCTAAATCTTTCTCTAGTCAGAGCTGGATGTGCCTTGGTTCCTGTAAATCCAAACCTGTCTTTTGAGGAACTTGCTCATATTATCCAAACGACTAGACCTAAACTGTTTATCTCTTCCGATGCGGAGTTAGGCCGTTATTTAATGGAAAGCTCGAACATTGAAGTTGCACAGTGCGAACAGCTATACGAAGAGGCTTTGAATCGTCGTAGACGTGACGTTGTTACAAATGGTTATTCGCCAGATTCCAGTACTCTAATAGCGTTTACATCTGGAACTACGGCAGCCCCTAAAGGAGTACCCATCACCAGCTCTTCAATCTCTTGGAACTTACACACTTTAGCAAAGCTGTGGGAACTGAACTCTGAAGACTCTCTCTATCTTTCACTTCCACTGTTTCATATACACGGGCTTGTGGTGGGGCTATATGGAGCATTGAACGTCGGCGCATCCGTCTATATTCAAGACCGTTTCAGTCCGGATGTTCTAGGTCAACTCCTAGAGAGTCGAGATGTCAATACCTTCTTTGGTGTTCCTACTATGTACCATCGGCTTTTAACTAGTGCCAAAGCCGATGCACTCACACATGCGAGACTTGCAGTCAGTGGGTCTGCTCCGCTTTCCCAGGTGCTATTTGATGCTATATCTGAGGCGTCAGGGAAGGAGGTTGTAGAACGTTACGGCATGACAGAGACCCTGATCATATCGTCGAACCCATATAGAGGAGAGAAACGGCGAGGTTCTGTTGGGATCCCCCTACCGGAAACGGCTATATCCTTCTCTGATGAGGGAGAGATTCTGCTCACAAGTCCAGGCGTATTTTCTGGATATCTGTCCAAAGACGTTCACGATGGAGACACTGTTACGGCAAGTACGCCGTTTGGCACCGGAGATCTGGGATACATGGAGGACGGCTACCTCTATATCCACGGCAGAAAGAAGGACTTAATCATTACTGGGGGGCATAATGTACATCCCCTTGAAGTTGAAGAGGTTATATCTCGAATAAGTAACGTGCTAGAAGTTGCCGTAGTGGGCGAACCATCGCTTGAGTGGGGGGAAGAGGTGACCGCCTTTGTAGTACCTAAGGGTGATTTAGATGAAGAGACAGTTCGGTTGTTCGTCGGTAGGTGTCTGAGTTCCTTTAAAGTCCCTAAGAGAGTGGTTTTCGTAGAGTCACTTCCCAAGAACGTACTCGGGAAGTTGGACAGAAAGACCCTCAAAGACAGTAGTCTTTGAGGGTCTTTCAAAGTGACCGTTTTCCTGCTTTAAGCTGAGCTAAAAGCTAACTACGGTGTATCCCAAGCGATGATACTCTTCGATTTCGGCACCTGCAGCCAGTAGATCGATCGGTCTCTCCGCCATCTCAGTCTGGAGGTTGAACTGTTCAACGTTAGCTCTACACGCCTTTGGGAGTACCCCAACGTTACGTAGTACGTTGATCTGCTCATCAACCTTACCGCTAGCGGCTAATCTAACGCCTGGACCAAAGAACATAACCCTAACGTCAGCACCACGATTTTCCTTCAGCCTCGAGGCCATAACCAACCCGGGCACTGCCCTTGCAGGATCCTCTGATAGTACTAAAAATGCAATCTTTGCCTGCTCTTCGCTCAACATGCTACCTTTCTACTTTGTAGATAATACTATATTCGGGCATAGGTTATCTCGGACCTACAGTGTGGCTAAAGTAACTCTTCTATCAAGTCCCAGCGTTAACTCCTTCACCTAGGTCTTCTAAAGAGGGGAGAGCCCTACCTCTACCGATGATAACGTTGGTGTTTGGAGTTCGACGGACGTTGCTAGTTGTAAAAGTCGTCGGAGTCGAGCCCTTGCTGTTCTCCCACCTAACTTCTTGTCAGAGTCTTTTGAGATAGCCTCTAGAACTTCTCTAACCACCGAATCTCGATTGACAAGTGTACCGATGGT
>JAJYGI010000142.1 GCA_021790735.1 Actinomycetes bacterium
GCTCGCCTGGGTACCGGTGGTTGCTGGAGGATGGATAGTCGTAGCTGTGGTAGCGGTACTCCTACGGCCGAAACTGGCGAAGAATGCCGGAGTCCGACTCACTCAAGCTGAGGGACTTATTCCTCAGGACACTCCGTATAGTATCGATCACGGGCACGAAGCTCTAACTGAGAGTTAAAGTAATAAAGCAAATAACCTAACCTATGAGCTGTATAGCGCAAGTACGACTTACAACTCTTTTTAGATCTCCTTAGAAATGGATACTGAGATGAAAACAATCGCCCTCGTCTTCGGGAAGGTGTCAACAGAACGTTACGGAGTACACCAAGGATACGTGGACTCCCTCATAGCCGTCGGCGCAGTCTCGCTACCAGTGTGTTCAATGACCGCTCTTACGTATATGCAGCTCGGTGATCTCGATCTTATTGATCAGTACTCTTCAGAGGTTTCAAAGAATCATGACGCTCTGCTGCTCTCTGGAGGCGCCGACGTAAACCCTGCTCGCTATAACGAAGAGACATCAAATAAGACTACTGGAATAGAAGACAGTCGGGACTTATTAGAGATCTCCATGATTCGAGCCTTCATGAACGAAGGTAAGAAGATCTTGGCTGTATGTCGAGGAGTCCAGATCCTAAACGTTGCCCTAGGGGGCACACTCATACAGGACCTCAAGACCGAAGGTTACCAAGAACATATGGTAGTCGAACAGGAGTACGGTTTCGCACACGAGATCGAGTTCGAGCCCAACTCAAAGTGCTCCGCAATAAGCCAAGGTGCAACGTCTGTTAACTCGCTTCATCATCAAGCCATTAAGCAGATAGCACCATCTCTGAAGGCTACCGCTTACTCCCCTGACGGGGTAGTTGAGGCTGTAGAATCTGACCAGATACTTGGGGTACAGTGGCACCCAGAGAGAATGATATCTGCGGATAAACGTCAACTATCTTATTTCTCATGGCTAGTCGAATAATGGGTATCTCGACAACTCTTTAGCTCTAAGGTAGCCTAAGTTTAGTCGTTCATATACAACACCATCTGGGGTTTTTCTATTATGTGGTCCTTTGACATTGGAGTTACAGAAGAACCAACAGCGAAGAATTCGATTGTATGAGATCCCCAACCGTGAGAGCCTTCAAAGAGGTTGACGCCTACGATTCCTTCAGCGCCTACTTGCTTTGCTTCCTCCCCCATTCGAGCCATCGCCAGCTCTCGAGCATCGTAAAGGGCCTGTGTATAGTTGGTCATCTCAACGTTTTTCATAGCTGTACCCAGACCTTGCCTAAGACTTTGATGCGCTACGTGATAGACACAGTTCCCCATTACTAGACTAAGGGGCCGATAACCAGCTTGCACAAGGGTCCAAAAGTCCTGTCCGGAGAGATCTGAGGTAAACGGACGTCCGTCAGGTGCTCTATGCAAGACGCCATCTCTATGCCTGATCGCAGTCCCGATTGCGATGAACTCCGCGAGGTCCGCACCCCACTCATACCTCCCCACCTCAAGTCTCACACCGATAACACCATCTGCACCAAGCTGATCCGCTTCCTCCTCCATACGAGTCATCGCAAGTTCTCGAGCATGGTACATAGCCTGTGTAAGCACGGTCAACTCCTGGCTCTGTTGCCATCTTGCAAATTGAAAGCCTATGTGATAGATCGAACTTCCAACTACGAGCCCCAGAGGTTCAAATCCAGCCTCTTTTACAAGGAGAAATTCATTTACAGAAAGATCTGAGGTAAACAGTCCTGCACGATTTTGCGCCAAACGCTTTCCAGCATCCTTGGGCAAGCCTTCGATAGAGGTTGGATCATAAGACAAGGTAAACGCTCCCTTTCTGACTAAAAGCTTGTGACTTAAAGTGTGACGACTTTGAAAAACCCGTATTAGCCACCTAAGACTTCATACTTACAACTAATCTTGCTTTGCCTGAAATGGCACGAGCTTCGACCTCTCCAACGGCTGTAGCCACCATCTCCGCAGTGTAGATTGCGGAGTCAGGATTCTCGCCACTCACCTGAGAGATGGTGTACCCCCGAGATCTTATCTTCAGATCAGCACGCTCTGAGATCCTTCCCATTACCTCTCTCTTAGAGTCATAGTAGCACTGAGTGAACTCGGGGACCTCAAAGTTCCCTCCCCCGCTATAGATGTATCGCATCGCCTGTAAGGTCGAAAGGGATAGTGCAGTAAAAAGGACAGATGTATGAGCTACGACGCCTAGAGGGATAAAACCACCCGCTAACAGCTTTGCTAGTTCTTGGCCCGAAAGTGTGGTAAGTACCGGAAGAAGGCTACCATTAGTCGATGTCAGAATCTCCTTGATCTCTGGGGCTTTCATCGCTGTACCGATGATCGAGTACGATAAAGTATCACCACTCAGTTCGAGTGAGTTTTCCAAGAACCTCACTCCTGCAACAACGTCAGCATTCGCTGCCTTTGCTTCGTCCAACATCCTTGAAAACGCTAAAGAACGCGCGTTGTTATGGGCATCTTCCAAAGCTTTTATAGTTCCTCGTCCGTAAGCGGGAAATTGATAGTACCCAACGCGGTATACACAAGCACCCAAAACTTGGGTGATAGGTGTAAGTCCACTTTGTTTCATTAACAAGAACTCACTTACCGAAAAGTCAGACGTAAATGAACTACTATTCTCCGCGCCTTGAACGGCAATCCTGTTGAGAGCTGATGAGGGAAGGCGACCAGCCTCTAGAGCCTCCCTAGTCTCTTGCCCTAACTGCAAATTCGCGCTGTCAGAGCCTGAATTTTCTTCACTCCCTTGATTAGTACTAGATCGACGGAACAGGGGCACTACAGGTCAATTCCAAGAGCGCGTTCAATCGCAGCACGATCTCTGCCTGCCTGGGCAGCGTGGGTAGTCATCTCGACGACCAGTTCTTTCAACCACACCTCAAGTGTCACTTGCTGATTCTTCACAGATACACCACCGATTACTTTAGACACAATGCAAACTGGCAGCAGACCATTGCCTTTTGGTGTTATTTGAAACAACAGATCACCGACTCCGAAGATCGCCTTTTCCAGGCTTGCAGATCCAAATATCTTCTTTTTACTCTTAATACTCACAGATCCGACCTGAAGCGCTCGAATCTTATCCACAAGGGCTGGAAGGAAAGAGTCCAGATCCTTCACATCAAAAGCTATCGATGAAGCTAACATATCTATCTCATCTGGAGCAAACGAGTTACTATCACCACGGGGCTGTTCATTAGCGGCCATAACCCTACTATAGCGCTGCTGGATGACGAGACAAACTCAACGTAACATTGACTAGAGCAACGCTTTAACTTTTTGTACTCTAAGCTTTAAGTCTCACAGAAGTTTGAGAAAGGTGGACAAGAGATAGGCGTCTCAGAGCTGCTTCGACACAGTACTCGGCCCCTGCTTAAAGCAAGGGGCATCAAGTCGTATCTAACTGCTGTCCTCGTAATCTCACTAATCGGTTCTGTAGCGATATTATCTTTCGGATCTTCCCAGTCTCCGCATACAGCTGCTTTGGTTGTACATAAAAGAGTACATGTATATATCGTTTTAGCCAGTGCGCATAAAGGAGAGCTTGAGTCTTTCGATCGCGCTGTATCGACTCCAGGGTCGCAGAGATACCAACAGTTCTTAAGTACAAGACAGTTCGCTAAAAGATTTGGGGCTACACCATCAACGCTTAGAGCAGTTGAAAGATACTTTAGTTCATTCCATATGTCCCATGGAAAGCCCTGGAGCAACCACCTAGTCATTGAGGCTACCGGCTCGATTGGTAACGCTCAAGACGCCCTCGGGGTAACTTTTCACGAGTCCAGAGTCGGCGATCTCGGAGAGTACCCAGAGGCTGATCAGATACCGTCTTTCCCACCTTCGATCGAAAGTAGAATCACTGCAGTAGTGGGAGTTTTCCCTAATGGGACCATACCGGCCTTCCGACATCACATAACTGAGCAGCGCACCTACTCACTCACACGTCGCAAGAGTCCCCAAGCGACCGCTGTCGTTAGAGAGGAACGAGTATCGCAGAGTTCGACATCGAACAGTCTCCCTACGCCGTCATGTGCAACAGCAAAGCTACAAGCATTCCAACAGGGTGCATACCTCCCGAACACAATCGCTCGACTATATGGAATGGATCCATTCTATCGAAAAGGCGACCTTGGCAAAGGCATTGTCGCTGCGTTTCCAGAGTTCACCCAACCTACCTCATCTAGCTTATCGTTTGTCTCGTCACTAAAGAAGTACTTCAACTGCTTTTCGATTCCACATAACGCAATATCATACAAAGAAGTAGCGGGAGGATCAGGAAACCATTCAACAAACAACCTAGAAGAAGTCTCGCTAGATGTAGAGAACTTTCTCTCGTTGGCACCCAAAGCTAAGGTTATCGTCTACAGTTCGACCCAAGCCAACTCAGATCTAATGTTCATGCAGATGGTCTCTGCAAATCAAGCTGGACTCATCGTATCCTCGTGGGGTTCCTGTGAGGAAGATACCTACGGTCCTGACTTACAGGCTGAGAATCTAGCGTTCTTAGAAGCCGCTGCACAAGGACAAAGCGTGATGTCCGCCGCAGGAGACGACGGTTCTACCGACTGTTGGTCAAGTGGTCACAACACCTCGTTGGCAGTTGATGATCCTGCATCCCAACCCTGGGTCACAGGAGTTGGAGGAGTTCAGTACCAGGGAAACCCCGAAACGACAGCACCGACTGTATGGAACGACCCTAACTACTCAGGTGGTTCTGGAGGCGGCGTTAGTTCTGTTTGGTCGATGCCGAGTTATCA
>JAJYGI010000155.1 GCA_021790735.1 Actinomycetes bacterium
CTATCTGCAAGAATGAAACTCAAAGGCCAACAAACCCCTCTTGGATCTACATTGTACAAACTTGACATTGTGATTCCCACGGGATGCAAATCGCGCTCAGGCAGAGACCATGCTAAAGCCTCCAGCGGTAGCTCGCTAAAGCTCTGCTTCTTTACTCCCAGCGATATCGATACCAGCGCCACAGCGTCGTAGTCACACTTCGCTTACAACCTGACCAAAATAACAACTTACAGCGTTTCATATCATCACGCTGATGGAGAGCACAACACAATGAAGTTCAAGCACAACTTTCGCTAACGACTTTACCTTTACAAATAGCTCCGGAAATATATAAGAAGAATTAACGGAATCTAGAGAAAAACCTGATGAGCAGACCGTACTCTATGAGCGCCTAGCGTATCAGATCCTCTCTCAAAACAGCGTGAACACCAAAACTCTGATTTGCAACCTGAGTAATTCTCATGTCCACCAAAGAGCTACCAAGCGCGAGCGCTTCGCCGCGATCGAGGTTAAATATCTTGGTCATCCACGTCACCATAGCATTGAGCGCATCACTCATCGCAACGTTAAGGTCTGGATTAAATCCAAAGGTTATACGACCAGCAGGAGTTTCAGCGAAGATACCTTCAACAGGCGGATCTTCAATGACGTTGACAACTACTTCGGAGGTCATCGCACACTCAATTGCTGTACCACTCACCTCTCCATCGCCTTGGGCTGCATGTCCATCGCCTAAACACAACATGGCTCCTGGGACGGTCACCGGTATGAAAAGCGTGGAACCTGCGACGAGTTCTTTGCAGTCTATGTTGCCACCTCCTCGTGTTCTGGGAGGAACTGTGGAATGCTCCCCAGTTGCCGTTGGAGGCACTCCCACAACACCTAAGAACGGCGCCAGAGATCGAGATATACCAAACTGATTAGTAGCTATACCCTTTGACACGTCGATTGACCAAAGTAACCACCTGGGACCAGCATCTAGTATGCCGAGCCTTTGGTTCAAGGAGTTATCGAGCACAGCGGAGGCAGTCCAGCCCCAGTCCTCTGGGACTAGAGACTTGAATTTAATAGCAAGAACAGTTCCAGCTGTCGCCCCTTCTACCTCTATCGGTCCAACTAAGCAGTGGCCTCTACGACCAGGGATCATCATCGGCACCTTATCCCCAGGGAAAGAGTGCTTTTCCATCGAGCCAGACGCATCTAAGCTTCTAACTTGAAGTTCATCGCCCGAGGCCATAGTTAAAATAGGTGCCATTTCGTTGGAAAAGACGTCTGTGACCGTGTTAGGTTCAGAGTTTACAACATGACGAGCCAACTAGAGCATCTCCTTAGGATTGATCTTTCTACCTGGTTTGAGATTCAACTGTTATAGTTCGGCGAAGACACCTTGAGCTTTACCATAGTCGTATGAGTAGATCTGCCTCCCCAAAGAGAACGCCAGTTCAACCCGTTGCATTACATCAAGGGGGTTGCCAGACCAGACGCATATATCGGCGTCCTTACCTAGCTCAATCGAACCAACGCGATCATCGATACCTAGAATTTTTGCAGGATTTATCGTGATTGCTCTAAGTGCAGCGTCTGGATCCAAACCCTCTTTTACAGCCAAAGCCGCTTCATAGACCAAAAAGTGGATAGGTACGACCGGGTGATCTGTCGTAAGTGCAATGGTCACGCCTTTCGACGCGAGCCTACCTGGGTTCCGTAACGACCTGTTCCGTAGCTCCACCTTTGAGCGAGACGTAAAAAGTGGCCCAATTATCACTGGAATATTACGTTCGGCCAAGCGCTCCGCAACAAGGTAAGCTTCCGTTCCGTGGTCAATTACTAGTTCATATCCAAACTCTTCTGCAATACGAACCGCAGTCATGATATCGTCAGCACGATGAGAGTGTTGGCGCCAAGGTATCTCACGTTTTAGCACCATAGATAAGGACTCGAGTTTTAAGTCTCGATCGAAGCCTTTGTCAACACTTGAGTCAGCCTCGGCCCGAACTTTATTTCTCTCATAGTTCTGAGCTTTTATAAATGCCTCTCGAATAACGGCAGCAGTACCCAAGCGAGTGCTTGGGGTTTGTTTCTTCTCTCCATAGACTCTCTTTGGATTCTCACCGAGAGCTGACTTTAGCCCACTGGGCTGGCGCAACACCATATCGTCGATGATCTTTCCGAAACACCTGAGAGCTACTGTCTGACCTCCAATAGGGTTGCCAGAGCCCGGGTTGACGTTTACGACTAGAACTCCACCCTCAATAGCATCCTTGAAGGCTAGGTCATAAGGATCGATCGCATCCAATGCTCGTACATGTGCTGTAACGGGATCAGTCATCTCGTTCGTGTCGTTCCCTGCCCAGCCATTTGCTTCCTCATGGATTCCAACATGCGTGTGGGCATCTATAAAGCCAGGAAGTACCCACTTCCCGCTTGCGTCAATACTTCTAAATCCATCTAGATCTAGGTCTATGCCCTCGACAATACCTCGAACTACGCCCCCCTCAATAAGTACCGTACCAACCTCAAGAACTTCACCTTCTATTGGCACTATGCGAGCGCCAACGATCGCTATCTTTTCAACTTTTTCTTCAAGGCTATCGCTCAACGGTCTCCTTTCAACTTCCACTTCGGTCACATCGATCTATCGAGATCCCAAGATATAAACCACCATAATTACGAGTTCTAAGTTCCACACGATGCCTTATTCCTCCACGTCTCGACCTCTAATTAGCGAAGGGCATTCCGACGCTCAGCTTCTCAATGAGAGGCAAACCAATTTAAGTGACGATTCACGAAGTCTTCCATCTGAGACGGCGTTCTAAGTACATGAAAGCCACCCGGATATCGCACCATTATCGCCTCTTTATTCAAAGCAAGAAGACCTTGGAAGATCTCTTCTCCCTGACCTATTGGACACCTAAGATCTCCCTCCCAATGCAACACCTGTACGGGAGTCGTAACTTTAGGTAGATGAGTGATCGGAGAGTGTTCTATGTAGTACTCAGGTCTCTCCCACGGTGTTCCACCGGACTCATATGCATTGAAATGAGGTATATCCGTAGTTCCGTACATCGATGTAAGGTTGGATACCGGCGCAGATATGCACGCGGCCCTGAATCTTTGGGTGTGTCCAATCGTCCACGCCGTCATAAAACCGCCGTAGGAGTAACCTGCGACATAAAGTCGGCCAGGATCCACAACTCTCTCTTCGACTAGCAGATCTACGGTACCCATTAGGTCCTCAAAGTCTCCACCACCCCAATCAGAGACGCACGCCCGAGCAAAGCGTTCTCCAAACCCATGGCTCCCTCGTGGATTTGGTAAGACAACGACATACCCATTGGCTACCAAAGACTGATACAACGGCATCATGGAGGTTTGGGGGTGCCATCCATGGGGCCCGCCATGGATCTCCAAAACCGCTGGAGCAGGTTCCCCTACTTTAAATCCTGTTGGGTAGAGTACGAACGAGTCGATTTTCTGTCCATCCTTAGCAAGATAAGAGATCTCATTCAATTCCTTCAGCTCTACCTCTTCGGCAATTGTTTGATTAATGTTAGTTATCTGTCTCTCATTGGAACCGTCTATCGAGCATGCCCTTACCTCTGTAAAAACAGATGGCCAGACCCCTACAAAAAATATCGTCCCTTCGTTCGCGCAAACCGTCATGACCTGCAAATCACTAAAGTACACCCGATGAGTCTCTAAGTGGGCATCGGCAACAGACACTCTATAGATGCCCTGTCGCCCACTGTCATTCGCTAAGAACAAGATATCATTACCCGAGTTGATCCAACAATGAGAACGCCCAAGAGCGGGTTGAACTCCCCATACGGGTCGATCAAGCGCCTGGGTTAACGTTCTTGGATCCGTCGAGCCATCGCTAGACACCAACATCAAGTGGGTATTTTTTGAAGAGTCGCCTGGCAAATTTTCGTGACCGACGAATGAGATGTATCGGCCATCTGGAGAGAACATCGGTCCAACGGCCGTACCTATCTCCTTAGTCAATCGTCGCGGAGCATCTTGCCCCGCAGAGTCAACCACCCAGAGATCACGACTTTGATACTTCCCTCGAGTCGCACTCCTATCTGCGGTAAAGGCGATTTGTGTTCCATCGGGTGACCAAACCGGTTCAAAGTCATCCCAATCACCTTCAGTAAGTGCTGTTAGTTCGCCACCTCCCGACAGATCGAGTACAAATACATGACTCCTTCGCCCGTCGAAACGGCCAATATTGTCAAACCGGTTATAAAGTTCAGAAAGTACCATCGGAGCAGACTTTTCGATCGCGCTCTTATCTATGTCGTCTTTTTGGTCTCCCACCTTGGACACATAAGCTACCTTCGAGCCATCAGGAGACCAAGAAAAGTAGGTGATACCTCCTAGGGCGGAGGTTATAGTCTTCGGCTCCCCGCCACTTAGAGATGCTAAGGCTATCTGTGCATCGCCTCCATCAGTCTGCAAGTACGCCAAGTACTTGCCGTCTGGAGACCATCTAGGAAAGAGGTCTTTATGGCCATAGCTAAACTGGGATACTCTACCATCTAGGGTCGAAGCGACGTAGATCGATGTGGACAAGGAATCCGATTCGGCCGATGGCGAAGACACCACAAAGGCGATTTGTGTTCCATCAGGTGACACAGCGACTCAGAGCCCGCCTCCGGCTCGCCGTGGGAGTAGAAGATTTGCCCCCGTATCACTTACAACGTTGTCTACGACACGACCGTGATCAGGAAATTCTCGAATCTTCGTGCCAGATCAAGGTCACTAACTCCC
>JAJYGI010000035.1 GCA_021790735.1 Actinomycetes bacterium
TTTCTGTGAAGGGACTTGAGTATAGAGATGGACGGAAAAAGGCTCGGCGTGTCGTCGCGGTGATCGGTGATGATGGAAACCGCATTGAAGCTGACGCGGTCGTAGTCACGACAGAACTTGCTCAAGCCTACGATACTTTTTTGGACGATCTCAGATGTCCCAAAGTTGTTGCTACTGGAGAGTACTCACCCTCAGCTTATCTTCATCTGATGGGGGTTCGAGGCACTCCGAAGGGGTTCGCACATCACAATATTTTCTTTGGTGCTTCGTGGAGAGAAGCTTTTCGAGCCCTACTCCATGACGGACAAAAGATGCCAGAGCCTTCGCTTCTTGTCTCTTTGCCAACCGTTAGTGACCTTAGCATTGCTCCGCCTGGGCGCTCGGTTTTGTATGCTCTGGAACCGGTACCGAACCTAGGCGCCTCTATCGACTGGTCGCTAGAACGAGTTCGAACTCGAAGCCAGATGGTGCAAAGAGTGTCTCAGTTCGGCTTTATAAACGATGAGACCGATATTTTGGTAGAGCAGATATACGATCCCAAAGACTGGCTATCTATGGGTATGAGCAAGGGAACACCTTTCGCGCTATCACACCGCTTCTTTCAAAGTGGACCCTTTCGACCTGCAAACTTCTCTAAAGAGGTTGAAAACCTGTTTTTTGCCGGATCGACGACTACTCCAGGCGTGGGTGTGCCTATGGTATTGACGTCAGGAAAGCTCGCAGCGCAAAGGATTGCGGGTATTGTTTGATCTCAAGCTTGAGCGTTCTTACAAGAAGTGTAAGGATCTCAACAAGCGCTTCGGAAAGACTTACTATTACTCCGCTCTACTACTTCCTCACGAGATACGCCCGCATGTACATGCTCTTTATGGGTTCTGTAGATATGTCGACGATATCGTAGATGACCTTGGAGCAGTAGCGATCCAAGAGCGAGTTCGAGCGCTCGACTCCTTTGAAGTGCGATTTAAACAGGACTTGAAGGCGGGAGCCTCTCAAGATGAAGTCTTGGCTGCCGTTATAGATACAGTTGTGAAGTTCGACATAGATCCGTTGCTCTTTGAGAGGTTTATGCGGTCGATGAGAATGGACTTTACAACGTCGTGCTATCAAACCCTGGACGAGCTGATGCAGTATATGGATGGTTCAGCTGCGGTAATAGGAGAGATGATGCTTCGGATACTTTGTCCATCCGACGTTGAGGCGGCCACCGATTCGGCCCGGAACTTGGGATTTGCCTTTCAGATGACTAACTTTATAAGAGATGTCTCTGAAGATCTAGATCGCAATCGTATATATCTTCCGATAGTAGATCTTGAGAGGTTTGACGCCCTTGAGGACTTCAAAAATAAGAGAAGTACGCCTCCAGTGAAAGAAGCGCTCAGATATCAGATATCGGTAGCTCGTAGCTTCTACCGGAGGTCTATAGATGGAGATGCATACTTAGACGGAAGTGCCCTGCACTGCATTCGAGCTGCAAGACAGCTATATGGAAAGATACTAGATAAGGTGGAGCTACTCGACTACGATGTATTTTCTTCTAGGGCTCAGGTTAACGCTATTGAGAAAGCTTGGGTCGTAGGGATCGGCTCCTTGAGAGGAAAATAATTGTTCGCCCTTAGACCTTATGTTTTTGGGTACGAGCGGAATCAGCATTCCATACGGCTCACCATTGAACATGTGGTGAAGTATATGAGCTTGTTTTAGAGGCTTGAGCAAGTCGACTTTACTAACCTGGAAGAACCTCTGATGTATATATACATCGTGTACGAAACTATACGCCAAGCCGTATAAAGTTACTCCAACTCCGATAGGGACTAGGTAGCTGTAGCCTGCTATCTGTGTTCCAACTAAAAATGCAACCATGGTAATAACCGCGAAGAATAAGGGGAACAGGTCGTTCAGTTCAACTACGGTCTCTTTTGGCCTGTGGTGAGAGGCATGAAGTGTCCACCCTGCACCGTGCATAACATGCTTATGCGCGAGGTACGTGAGGGGTTCCATAAGCAAGAATGCGAGGACTATCAAGATTGTATCAGTCATATGTTACCTCCATTAATTATAGCTTATAAGCGTCTTTGATTAAGTGTCGCACTGTCGTTTGTTGTACTTCCCGACGTAAGACCAGATGGAGAGAGTTGACAGAATTAGTGCGAACCCGTAGATAAAGTCTTCAATGGGAGTAGAAAAAAAGACGCGTACGCCCGAGAAGTGGTGTGAGTTGTAGATGACGATAGGGGAAGAGAGTTTCGTTAGCCATCCGTCCACAAACACTTGGAAGAGATCGACGATTGCTAAGGTGATCCAAAACCTTGATGTAAGAGTTAGTTTGGTCTTAGTTATCCAAAGATCAAGTGTAGTTGCTGCGGCCAATGCCGAAAGTGATCCGAGTGTATAAGCGTGCACAGTCAGCGCCTCTTGTTTCGTAATTTACTTAACGTAACCCCCACGGCTTCATAGGTGAGTAGGGCGCAGATGGGAATGACTATGAAAAAGGCAAGCTCCTCAATGGGGAGGCTTCCAGGTAGCAGCAGCCCTGTAGTAAACGTTGATGAGTAGTGCCACCACCTATCTTTGATCGAAAGAATATCGAAAGCAGAGAATGCTAAGGCGACAGGGAGAACGCTGAGCCCCATACGTCTTAGCTGTCGGTATACTCTTGCTTGAAAGACGAACTCCAGCGGAAGCGTGACGACGATACAGATCCCCAGGACAATGAAGTACTGGAGATGGGTTCCTGATAGCAAGCTACCTCACTTTACACTTGTTGTCTATGTCTAATCCTAGAGGCCAAAGTGAATGTCTTTCGTCCAGCGCCGACCCGGCGAGCTACAGGTCAAATAAACGGTGTATACCTTTGAGGTTGTCTGCGTTAGGACAGCATCGATCTAGCTAGGGTGTCATTACGTAGCACCCATATCTTGGCTAGCGCTGTTTGGTCTAGTTTTATTGGTAGTTTTAATCTGTACAACGTTTTGGGAGACGGACGGACTTGTTGGACTTAGGAAGGATATTCTCATAGACTCAAACGATCTCTCTAGTCGACCAAAGCTCAAGATAGCCTTTGTCGTATACCGAGGTAATCCTCACTCAGGTGGTCAAGGTGTCTACACTAGATACTTGACGAGAGAGTTAGCTTCCATGGGTCACCAGGTGGAGGTGTTTTCAGGGCCACCGTATCCAGATCTTCCTAAAGAGGTGACTCTTACACGGCTTCCGTCTCTGGATCTCTATAGGGAGCCTGATCCCTTTCGAGTGCCTAAGTTGTCGGAGTTTAAAGACCTTTACGACTTGGGTGAGTTCCTTTTAATGTCAAGTGGTGCTTTCCCTGAACCACGAAGTTTCGGCTGGCGCCTTTTGAGGGAGTTGACCCCCCGCCTTGGGGAGTTTGACGTAGTTCACGATAACCAGTCTCTTTCTAGGTCTGTCCTCAAATTCCAACAGTACGGCGTTCCGGTGGTTGCATCTATTCACCACCCGATAACCGTAGACAGAAGACTCTCAATGGAGCATGCGGAGTCTTTGAGGCAAAAGGTTGGCTTATTTAGGTTTTATGGCTTTGTGCGAATGCAATGCCAGGTAGCTTCCCAGCTCGAACACATACTTTCCGTATCGAAGGTTTCAGCTCGCGACATATCTCTTGAGATGGGTGTTGATCTCAGAAAGATCTCTGTGGGACCAGTTGGTGTCGATACTAAGACGTTTCGTCCCGTGCCGGAGATTATAAGAGAACCTGGCTTGGTTGTAACGACTGCCTCGGCTGACGTACCCTTGAAAGGACTGAGGTATCTTATTGAGGCTATGGCTGCGCTGGATAAGGTTCGAGGAGATCTGAGGTTAGTTGTGATGGGTCCATCCCGTGAGGATTCACCCGTACGACAATTAGTTGAGCGCTTAGGACTATCCAAAAAGGTACAGTTTTTAGGCAAGGTTAGCCAACAAGATATGGTGGCATACTACTCTCGATGCCAGGTTGCAGTAGTTCCTTCTCTTTATGAAGGTTTCTCTCTACCGTCTGTTGAAGCGATGGCGTGCGGTGCCCCTTTAGTTGTAACAGATGGAGGAGCTTTGCCCGAGGTAGTAGGCAATGAGAGTTCAGAGTGTGCTCTAGTGGTCAGAGCCGGAGACTCAGATGCTTTAGCTCTTGCGATCTCGCGGATGGTAGACGACCCAGATCTAGGTAGGAAGCTAGCGCGTAACGCTATGTACCACGTGCGTGATCGCTACAGCTGGAGGCGTTCAGCCGAGACGGCATTAAACCTTTACTACAAAGCGATCGGATAGTAGTTGGCTAACGTAACCTTAGTGCAACTTCTTCACGCAGTAAGTTACTATGTGGCGAGGTCGAGATGGAGACCATAGAGTTTTCTCGTCTAGAACTCGCTCAAGGAGCAAAAGTACTTGATCTGGGAGCTGGTGGTGGAAGACATGCTCTTCGAGCGTCTGAACTAGGTTACCAGTCGTTTGCCCTCGACAGGAGTCCCGACGGCCTTGTCTCTATGAATCAATGGATCGACCAGATTGGTTCAGCAACATCGATAGAGGTTTCAAGCGTCGTAGGAGATGCCAGTGCGCTCCCATTCCCCGACGATACCTTCGACGCGGTAGTCTGCTCTGAGGTTCTTGAACATGTCCTTTTGCCCAATGACGTTGTCTCTGAGATCTATAGGGTTTTAAAGTCTGGTGGAACAGCGGCTCTTACGGTTCCAAGGACCTATCCCGAGGTAGTCTGTTGGCTGATCTCTAAAGAGTACCATAGCGCCCGTGGAGGA
>JAJYGI010000082.1 GCA_021790735.1 Actinomycetes bacterium
AACTGGAGTAGTCCAAGGGGTTGGGTTTCGCCCATTTATATATAGGAGAGCTCAGACGCTAGGTCTCAACGGGTGGGTTAGAAACGACGGATCTGGGGTGGAGATCTTCTTAGACGGAGCCCTTGAGACTGACTCGGTCCGAAGAGCACTACTTTCGGACCCGCCACCTAACTCACGAATCGATCAAGTCACTACAAAAAACGTTGCAGATGAAGATTTGTCGGGTTTTTTTATCGTTGACTCTACAGGAACTGGACCTAAAACAGCTGAGATTCCTATCGATCTGAAGCTGTGTGACGCTTGTCTTTCAGAGCTGTTTGATCAAGATGATCGAAGGTATATATACCCTTATATCAACTGTACGGACTGTGGGCCTCGCTTCTCTGTGGTTGAACGCCTCCCGTATGATCGTCCAAACACGACGATGCACAGTTGGCCTTTGTGTGAGGACTGTTACAGGGAGTATATCGATGTATCAAATAGGCGTTTCCATGCAGAGCCCATCGCCTGTCCGAACTGCGGGCCACAGTTCGTTCTTTACGAGCCTAATGGTCAGGGATTTTCAGAGACTGCTCAAGGCACAAGTGCACTAAAGGACGCTGCTGAAAGGCTTCGAAACGGACAAGTTGTTGCGGTAAAGGGGATTGGAGGATATCTTTTAGCATGTGATGCCCTCAATCACTCCGCGGTCCAGGCCCTTAGGGTTAGGAAGTTTCGTAAGGATAAGCCCTTCGCTCTAATGGCAAGAGATCTCGATGCTCTCGAAGAGTTTGCTTTTTGCGACGAGACGGAGAGGCTTTTACTTCAATCTGCTGCAGCTCCGATAGTTTTGATGCGAGCAAGGATCTCTCCTGATTACGTTGCGCCAGGTAGTCAAAGGTTGGGGCTTATGCTACCGTACGCTCCAATACATCACCTACTTTTTCACTTTGGAGCGCCGAAGTTGTTGGTCATGACAAGTGGTAATAGATCTTCCGAACCTATGGCATACACTGAAGACGTTGCCTTCGACACCTTCGTAGATATCGCTGATGCAGTTTTAATGGGTCAACGTCCGATAGCTCGCCGCCTTGACGACTCTGTCGTTGCAGTTGACGAACGGGGACGCTCTGTCTTTTTCCGAAGGTCTAGGGGTTACGCTCCTGCTAAAGTTACCCAGATGCCGGTACTGGACGTTCCGGTGCTCGCTTGTGGAGCCGACCTTAAGTCTACAGTTGGACTCTTGGTTCAAGGAAGCTTAATGGTTACTGGTTACCTTGGGGATCTCTCGTATCTTTCTGTTCAAAAAGAACATAGAAGAAGCGTGTCGGATCTTATCGATCTCTTCGAAGTTGAACCAACCTCCTTGGTAGTTGCTACGGACAAGCATCCCGACTATCGATCTCACGATCTTGGGGTTGAGTATCTAAAGAAGTATGATGCAAGGTGTTTGATCGAAGTTCAACACCATAGAGCGCACATCGCCTCCGTCCTTGCTGAACACGGCGTCTTTGATCTAAAGGTATTGGGAGTTGCGCTAGACGGAACCGGATATGGGGATGACGGAGCTATCTGGGGCGGTGAGTTCTTCTATGGGAGCTTGAACGATGAGCTAGAACGGGTGGCTCATCTTGAGTACTCTACTTTAGTGGGCGGTGATGCTGCTGCAAAGTATCCGTTGCAGTGCCTCTCTGGATATGTGAACGAAGATACTTGGCGATACTTTGTGGATAGCTATGGAATCTCGGATTTGGTTAAGCTGGTTGAGATCGCTAAGAACAGTTCAAATCTTCTGACCACTTCGACCGGTCGTCTCTTTGATGCCGCTGCAGCTATCTGTGGATACTTTCAACCGATTACCTACGAGGGACAGGCCGCTATCTGGTTGGAGAGTCTCGCTGTCTCCGCTTATGAAACGGGGTACTTGCCTCGGAGGGGCTACCTACTTAGGTACGAACGAGGAGAGATAAAGTATCGGGAGTATCTTGAGAAACTTTGCTACGAAGTTTCGAAAGGGCTGTCTAGTGCCCAAGCAGCTTTAGACTTTCATCTCTCTTTCGCATGGGCACTAGTAGATGCGATCAATGAACTTATGACTGCCTATAAAGCCCAGGCTCTCTGCTTCTCCGGAGGAGTGTTCCAAAACCTTTTATTGCGGCGATTCGTTGAAGAGCGGCTTTCCTTTGAGCCTCTTTACAACACCAAGCTTAGCTGCAATGATGAAAACATCGCCGCTGGTCAGGCCGCTGTGGCGGTGTTTAAATACGGTCGATAGATATCAGTGCACCCCTTTATAATCTGAAGGACTATCAACGCTTCCGACACCGAGTTCGTCCTGTAAGACGCCCATTCCTCTAAATAGATCCAAGGTCTCTAGCGCTGTTTGTTCCTCGAGTTTTGTAAGGGCAAACCCTACATGTACCAGTACATACTCTCCAACTTTCACGTCGGGTAAGGAGGAAAAACACACCTTACGCGTCACTCCTGCAAAGTCCACCTTGCCCATAAGTACAACACCTGATGGGTCTAACTCCTTGATAAGACCGGGTACTCCAAGACACATATCTACCTAAACCTCTACTTTCCATATCACTACTCTGTTGTTTCCCGTATCTGCGACTGCGAGCAAGTCACCGACCATATCAACGCCATAAGGCCAACACAAGGTCTCAGGGGTAATGCTCTTCCAAAGGTTCTCCCCGTTTTGTTCAAAGTCGACTTGACCTAGGACGTAGTCCGCCGCAACACCGTAACCCGATGGTAAGTTTTTATAGATGAGGACTCTGTTGTTAGCGGTGTCGGCGATAGCGAGTCTTCCTTGATCTACGCTTAGGCCGTATGGGAATCTGAGTCTCGTCGGCCCCTGGGGGCCGTACGGCCACTCGGAGTTTTCAAAGGGACTATCTTGACCGACTACTACCTGAGCGGGTTCGGTCAGTTTAGTGTGATTAAATCCCAAGACTCGATGGTTCCCGGCGTCTGCTACGAACACTAGATCTTTGTCTCCATCTACGGTGTGGGGCCACCTGAACGTATCGCCAGCTAATGCGCCCCGGTTCTCCTCCCGTTGGAAGATATTGTCTTGACCCATAACTTCATCTGCGGGTTCGAGTACCGGAATTGGAGGCTTAGGCCATACTAGGACACGTCGATTTCCAGTATCAGCTACGAAAAAGGTGTCACCTATGAGTGCGAACCCAAAGGGCCAGTAGAGAGAGGATCCAGATGGCGTGTCGTAGCCCTGGTTTGCTTCTACGCTATCTAGGTCTTTTTGACCTATGGTCCAGATCGCTCGTCGAGACGGCCCTTCTTTAGAGCTGTACTCAAAGGCGACTACTCTGTGGTGCCACGAGTCTGCAACTACGAGGTACCGATCGATGACGCTCGCTTGCGTAGGCATGTACAGTCCTGACTCGCTATTTGGAGAGGAGTGATGCTCGGAGTCGAAGTCGCTTTGACCTATGACGGCGTCTGCTTCTATGCGATCAGAGTCTAAAAAGTCCTTGAAGATAAGCACCCTGTGGTTGCCTGTGTCGCAGACGATGAGGTCGTCTCCGTAGATAGTAACGCCCCTTGGGCCATACAAGTTTGACCGAGATGCCTTTGCGGGAGGTAGCTGTAAGCCGCCAGGGGATTCTCCCCCGAAGACCTTAATAGGTCGCATCATATTTTCCTTACCATTACGGCTCCGGACCTTACCTGTACTGGTACTTTTTCTAAGTCGACGCCGGGAATGCTTAGTCCTTCACCGCTTATTGCGTCGAAACGGAACCCGTGCCATCGACATGTAATTACCTGATCACATACGTCAGCTGTGTCGAGTGGAAGGCCTTGATGAGCGCAACTATCTTTGAAGCAGGAGACTTGATCTCCCAGTTTTACAAGGATTAGCCTCTCTGAACCAACGGTTATAGGGATCGGCTTGGAGTCAGGCAGGTCTCCTAGTTGGGCGATCTCTTGAAACTTGCCAAGGACGATTGGTGCCCCTTTGGGTGCATCTAGATCAGCTTGGTCCTCAAAGACTACTCTTAGGTGGGTGTCTACCTGGTCGTGGAGGACCTCGACTATCTCCTTTTGTATCTCGGCTCCGCCACATCCAGACAGTGAACCAGTGGTCTGAAGCGTCAAGGTATCTCCGTCGAGCGCTAGTATCTCGACATCTCCGCCTTGAAGTCGAAGCTGCGGACGTATGTACTCCAAGAGAGTAACGATCTTCTGTGATTGCGTTGGCTGTAGGAGTCCGTATATTGAAAGACCGGTTACGACGAATGGATCTTGCAAAAGTGTCTCTCTTAGAACCTCTCCGTGTGGAGTGTCTCGAAGGCAAACGATGACTTGGCGAAGAACTTTCCCATGGAATGCCTCAAGTGTCTCTTTCACCTCTACGGCGATCTTTTTCGCGTCGTCGTCTAAAGCGTCAAGAGCCCGGACAGTCCGATCTAAGTTTGCTAGCTCTTGTTCAAGAACCTCCCACGAGCTTTCGAAGCCTTCTTTTTGCACTAGAACCTCCCGGCAATCTCGTAGCTTTGCAGGATCTGATGAAGCTGTACTTCAAAGGCTATAAGAAGTGCTTTCCAAGCGACATCTCTAATGAGTTCTTCTAAAGGCTTGGTCTCCTGCTCTACCATGACTACGACGGACCCGAGATATCCACAGATCGCTAGAGCACCCGATGAGCCGCCAAGATCTAACTCGTCTGTCACGACCTTTAGATACTGCTCTCTAAATACAAGCTCTTTAGGGTTGCTTTCTGTCAATATGGATCTCAGAGTCTCAGCGCCGAAACGCTCCTCAACGGTCTCAATATACCTAAAGGCGGCAGCTCGAAAGACCTCATCCATCAGTATCTGCTCGTACCGCTCCATCTGCGACCTCCCTTACGGTGTGTCTTTCGATCTCATCTAAGAGATCCCTAACAGTTCTAACGTCGTCGTAACTTTGGAACTCTTCGAAGACCCGGCGTGCTTCATGCAGCCTTGATCTAGCCTCTTTGAAGTCTCCAAGGTGAGATAGAGCGTTGCCCCAGTTGAACATGAGATGAGCGTATCCCATGGGGTTCTGTTTCATGTCCACGCTTCCTACTAGGTCAGAGTAGATAGCGATCGCTTCAACAAGATTCTCTAGCGTATGTGAGGACGGGGCATAGATTAGTGCACTGGCTAGATTTAATTGAGTAGTAAGCCATTGCCGGGGGTAAGTGTCCTTTTTAAAGATCTTTGATGCCTCTCTCAAACTTGAGATTGCCACTGCGTATCTAAGAGCGTCTGAAGCCCCAGACATCGGCATGGCTAAGAAGCAGACTGCTAGATCTATCTGGATGGACCCGAAGATCTCGGGATCACTCTCTTTTGAGAAGTACCTAGTTGCGCTTTGATAGCAGCGCACGGCCTCTTGGATATAGCCAGGATTTGTCTCTGCAAGTTCGTGGAACACGGAGGCTAACTCCAAGTAGAGAGAGCCGACGTCTTGGGTTAGATCGGTCTTCTCTAAAACGTTGATAGCTTCACGATATCCAGCTACGGCCTCTTGAGGAGTGAGTTTGAGATCTCGATAGTAGGCGAGCACGGTTCTTTGGATGAGAGCTGATAGTGGCGTCATCGGTTCATCGATAAGCTCGTTTAACTCATTTAGAACCTCGAGGCGTAGGTCTAGATCGTCGCTCTCGGTGGCGTGCGCCAGTAGGGAGAAACCGCACAATGCCCTTAGGGCGGGTACCTGTTCTTGTTTCAAAGCTTCAAATATGCGCGGACTCAAGGCGTCCGTCTCTCCACGTGTAAAACTTGCAAGTTCATTGAGGATCAGAAGCTCTTTATGGTACGTCTGTTCCGCATCTGGGAGTCTCTCACCAGTCAGTACGCTGAGGTTGTACTTCACCCATGGTTCAGGTTCTAGGTTCCTTAGCTCTTGTATGGCACTATCTAATTGCCCGTCGGCGACAAGCCCCACAAACCGTGGTTCACAGTTTGTGGGTGGTTTCACTCCTCTTTGTAGGTCTAAAGCTAGGACTTCTCCTAAAACTCTTGGGAAGACTAAGAGACTAAGAGGGAGAGGACCTACTCCTAAGTGGTCTAGCGCGAGGTAGGTGTTGTCCGATAGGGTATCAACTGTGCTATGTGTCATAGGTATCTCGACTTCTTTCTGCTCGTGAGGATTCACATATCTGGGTCTCGAAGGATGTAACTGGCTGCGATCTCTGTGCATCTTTGGTCGGTACACGTGGAGACTGTTTTGAAAGTAACTTCAAGTTCGTAAAGTACGTGAAGCTAAAGAGTTCATGATCCCTCTCTTTAGTAGCGGAGGTCTCAAGAGCGACTTCCAGCAACCCAAACATTTGCTTTCCCAACAGGTACCCTAAGTGCTTGAGCCGCGCGATCGAATATTCCTTGTAGGTGCATCTCTTCTCCTAAATTTTCGACGAGATCGGCTACATCTACACCTCTCCTGCCGTTTAGGGAGAGTACTTTGGTGGGTCTACCAGCGCCCTCGTCGTCTAGAAAGTAAACCTCTAAAACGCCTTCGTTGAGACGAACTCCTACGGTCTCAGGTAGATCGAACTCCTCATTTTGAGTCTCTATCTTTAAAACACCTATAGGTGAGATAGCTACCTCTACTGGAGTTGCAAGCCCGGCAGCGGAGAGTACTAACATCTTTAGTCTTGGCAAGACCGACCTAATCTCGTCAGAAAGCTCTGCCCCAAGCTCTGTTGAAGAAACGGAGACCAAAAACACCGTAACATCTTTCGGGTACTCATCCTCACTTAGGAGCCACCGTGCAAACGCTAGAGAGTGATCCCAACGAAAACTGTGACTCTGGAAGGTGGATGGATCAGGGAGCGTCTCAAGCTGCGACCCCGGGACCTGATAGATGGTCCCGGGAGTAGCAGTAGGGCCGTCCAAGAAAGCGTCGACCAGCACCACCTTCGTGGCGCCTCTCATCTTGAAGGCTACGTCCATTCCAGCTGTGCCGCCATCGACTACCGTGACTCTCCTCGCAAATCCCTCGTCAAAGAGCTGTCTAATGAGAATTGGACCTAACGCGTCATCTCCACGCAAGATGTTGCCACAGCCAATAACGACAGTATGAGTGTCAGTTGTAGTTGTATGTTCAAAGGGACGGTCTTGCACCTATACCATTCCGTTTACAACGAATCGTGAGAGTTCTTTCCCTGTCCGTTCGTCGTACGCGTGAACGGTGCATACTAAGCACGAGTCGAAGCTTCGAGCCACATGTCCAAGCTCTACGGGATCCTCCACGTCTTTAATCGGAGATCCCACTAACGCTTGTTCTATTGGTCCGAGAGTTCCACCCGCGTCTCTTGGCCCAATATTCCATGCGGTTGGAGTAACTACTTGATAGTTAGCGATCTTGCCGTCTTGAATCACTATCCAGTCGCATAGGGAACCTCGCGCTGCTTCGGTGCCACCAAAACCCTTTCCTTCGGGAAGCTCTTCGGGCTTGTTGTAGAAGCTTTCGTGAAGATTGATCTGTGATAACCACTCCTTGACCCACTTGAAGTACTTCGGCCCTTCGTGCATTCTTGCGAGTTGACGAACCATGACGGAGGGACCGATCTTGTTCAAGATGTCGAGGAATAGTGGATCGTTGTCCTGGTGCGATGTTGCGTTTGGACCCGCAGCTGCAACTCTTCTAGCAAGAGGACCGGCCTCTAGCGGGATGTTCCCCAGACCTTCGATGTCGTATCTTGGAGACTTTGCCCATGAGTACTTGTCCATCTTTCTGCCTTTTTCAGGATCGATAGGTACGGTCTCACCTTCAAATGGATGAAGTGGCCTACTTCCTTCGTAGAACGAGTGTGCGGTATCCTCGCTGACTCGGGCTTGGTCGAACTCCGAGAACTGGCCGTTTGCATAGACTCCAGATCGTCCGATCAACGCCGCATTTCGTCCTTCAATCGTTGGGTTTTTGTACAACTCGGGATCGAAGTAGGTACCCACAGCTAAGTAGTTACCTACTCCTTGACCGTAAGTGTCGAGTCCTACATCCATGCAGAATCGGATGAAAAAGCCGCAGTCGCTGTTGTACTGGCTTTCATTTTCGTCGACCCAAGCGAGTATGTCCTCCCAGGTCTTGTTCTCCAACCATCTATCTATGGAGCAACCTAGCCAGGTCTCTTCTAACCACTCTCTTTTAAAGTACTCAAGGATCGCTAGAGATCGAGTGACATCGGCTAGTGTCGGTCCACACATGACTCCACCGGGAACCATGAAGCTAGAGTGTGGCCACTGCCCTCCGAAGATGGCATATACTTCGACGGGTTTATTCGAGACGATCACGCCTTTTTGATAGCTAGTGCCAACGTAGGGTGCGAATCGTTTGACCGCCTCCTCGTAAAGTGGCGATGAGGCGTACTTTTTGTTGGTAAGGTCAATGGCAAAAAGTGCGTAGAAGTATCGGGGAATACTCTGTAAGGTTTCGCAAGCCTGGCCGATGTTACGCACTAGAGTCGCATTTGGAGGCATCGTTGTACTCCACGCAGTGTCTAGTGCATAGGCTGCCTTGTAAAGATGGCTACCTCCACAGATGCCACAGATTCTCGGTGTTACGATGAGGCCGGCCTGAGGGTCTTTCCCTTTGAGGATAATCTCGAATCCTCGAAACATAGCGGCTTCTGTCCAAGCGGAGCTTACTACTCCATCTTTTATAGTGACCCGTACGTCCAGATCGCCTTCAACTCGACCGAGTGGACTTACGTGCAAGTCAACTGTACTCATTATTTCTTTTCCTTCTCCTTGTGAGTGACTTTTAAACGACGAACATGTCCTCTTTGGACCATTGAGGTGCGGCGACGCGTGCTGCTAGAGCATGAGCCATGTAGGTGAGGTGGTCACTTCCTTCTGGTACCTCTTTGGGAACGACCCCCGAGACTTTTTGAGTCTTAAATACCGTGCCAGGAGCTAGATCGAAGAAAGGAAACTCAGGTTCGGTGCAACCTGTACACGGCATCCCAGCTCGAGTCTTGGAAGATTGGCGATTCCATAAGATTCGATTACAAGGAGAGTGAGTCATTGGTCCTCTGCAGCCAAACTCGTAGAATAGGCATCCAGTTCGGGTTCCCTCGCCAAAGGCCATAGTTGACTGCTTGTACTCGAAGAACTGCACGCGAGTACAACCAGTTTGCGTGAAGCTCTTGAAGAAGGTCTGAGGTCTGTGGAGTTCATCAAGCGCTAAGTCTCCAGCTCGTCCCGAGGCCAAAGCGACGATTATCTGAGTAATCCAGTCAGGGTGTGCGGGGCAACCCGGAATGTTTATAACCGGAAGTCCCATCTTGGATCTGAAGTTGTTACCCAAGAAGCCGCCCTTGGCCCTTTTGTGGAACTGAAGTCCCGTTGACGCTGTAGGATTGGGTTCTGTTGCGGGAATACCACCCCAGCAAGCGCAGTCTCCAATTGCCACTACCACCCCAGCTTGAGCGGCGAGGTCATTTACCCAGTCTTTCATAGGTCTATCTGCAAATACGTCGAAACGTCCAGATCCGTTTGGACCCTCCATTACGGTGCCTTCAAATACAAAGATATCGAGTGGTGTGTCACCTTTCGCACAGTCCCAAAATATCTTCTGCGCATTTGCTCCAAGCTCTACGCCTAAAGATGGATGCCAAAGTAGGTCCATCCCAAAGTCGACGATTAGATCTACCACGCTTGGCTCTTCTGCGTTCAAGAATGACATGGTGTTACCAGAACACGCTCCCCCTTGAAGCCATAGAACAGATGCCATCTGTTCGCTCCTTTCAACTCAATATAGATACTTCCACGTTGTTACCTCGAATCTTTCCTTGCTTTGGGTTCTGATCGCAGCGAAGGAACTCGGGTCTTTTTGAACCTGCTACTTACCCTTTACCTAGTGTCATGACTCAGTGATCGATGTCTCAAACCCCCTCGATCTTTGCGCCACCTCCCTTATTGCTTGAGCTAGCTCTGCAACACCCTCTTTGGTGCGAGCAGAAACCTTTATCGTTTTGGTATTGGGGGCTACCTGGTCTAAGAACGTTCTGGCTCTGAGCTCGGAAAACTCGACTACCTCGGCGAGATCAATTTTGGAGATGACGGTGATATCGCACGTTCGAAACAGGTCGGGATACTTGGCGGGTTTATCTTCACCCTCCGTCGTAGATAGTAGTGAGACTCTAATTGACTCACCGAGGTCGAAGTCGACTGGGCACACCAGGTTGCCGACGTTTTCGATAAAGAGATACCTCGGAGCTAGAGCTAGGAGTTCAGGAAGGTATGGGACAAGCATGCGGGGTTCTAGATGGCAGACCCCCTTTGTAACTATCTGTTCTACCCAGTCGACATGACTCACAAGGCGTTGTGCATCGTGATCGGTTGCACAGTCTCCAACTAAAACCGCGACTGTGTCTCCATGTAAGCGAAGTTCGTCTGACAGAGCTGATATCGTCTCAGTCTTTCCGCTTCCAGGAGACGACATGACGTTTATAACTAAAGTACCGACGTTCGCCAAGGTCTCTCTAAGTAGTAGCGCCTCTGAGTTTGCCTTCTTTAGGATGTGATCTTCGAGTTCGATTAGCTGTTTCAATGGACTCCAACGCTCTCTAGTTCAATGGACACCACGTCGAACTCTTTGCCGCTTACTAGTTCGCAAGCGCCACCACAAAGTTCGCAACGATAGAAGTGTTCCATGCTGTAGGGACTTTGTTGCTTGCACGTCGTACACATCACTACTGCATCTTTGGTGGTAAAGATGAGCATGCAACTCTCTAGTTCGGTCTCTAAGGTGGCAAAAGAGAATGCAAACTCTAAAGACTCTAGGTCTACCTGTGCTAAATCACCGATGCGAAGCGTTATCGAGGTGACTCTTTGCTCCTTGATGCCTCTGTCCTTTAGTGCGTCTAACACTGTGTTTACTACGGCTCTTGCCAACGAGACTTCATGCATCTACTGCTCGACGTTGTTTCGTCCCAAAGAGCGCAAAAGTTCTATAACGAAGTCGAGTCCGCGCTGTACCTCTGGATCTTTGATACTTCTAAGTAGCGATCCTATGCCTTTGGTTTGTGTCTTTACAGCCTTCGTGTTCTGATGTGCCTGGGCCAAGGACTTGGTTACGACAGTTACTCCGGAGATGAAGTGTTCCTCAAGTAACTGGTTTCTTAGAAGTGACCCCAAAGCAGCACTCTTATCACCTAGACTACGGAAGAGTTCGAAGAGCTCTTCTAGCGTATCTGCGTAACTTTTGCCAGCCTCTGAAGCCGTGCTCCTTAGTTCACTGACGCCTTCGGAGAGTGACGAGACGATTTCGTCACCTCGTTTCAAAAATTCGTTCAACGATACGGTTAGGATGTACAACGCCTCAAGATTTTCGACTATTCCTAGGGCATACTCCGCTGTCACAGGGTCGGTAAGTTTGTCAACGAGACGTTCGATATCGTCGGGACGTACGCTTGAGTCCGTGAAAGTCGCCATGATTCCCCCTTAACCTCTTTGGTTTATCTGCCTCCAACAATGGCTTTGGTGGCTTGACTACAGATAACAATATCGATTCAGATCGAGGCCGTTTGGGTTATGATGTCCATATTGCGTAAGAGTAAGTCGAAGTGCGAATCATATTTCATCGCACTCATCCGATATCCGTATCATCAATACGGTTCCTGAACTCGGGAGCTAAGTAGGTGAAGTGATGTTGGAGCTTTAGCTAAGACGATCTAAGGTCTCAGAGGGCGACTCCCCATAGCGATCCTTATATGCTTTTGCGAACCGTCCGTAGTGGTTTACTCCCCACTTGCGAGCGATTGAGCCGATCTTTACCGCCTTATCTGGACTCGAGAGAATCTCAAGTTGTATGCGATCAAGTCTTAGATCTCGTAGGTACGTCATGGGAGAAGAGTGGAGTTCGTCTCTGAAGGCTTTTTGAATACTTCGTTGGCTAATGCCGATTTCGTTGGCGATCTCCTCAAGAGTTACGTCATGGCAGAGATTCTCCTGCATGTACTTAATAGCTAGCCGTAGGGTACGGCTACTTCTCTCGATACCTACAGGTTGAAGGTGGGTGGAGTAGTTGGAGTCCTGAAGTAGAAGTAAAGTTGCAGCTAGATACTCCTCAAGGGCATCGATGCGCAGTGGGTTATGGCTGAGACTGTCTTGGGAGTAAAGCTCCTCATGTAGCAGCTGAACGGCTGTATGCCACCTCCAAGAGCAGGCCTTTGAAAGATCAAAGGAGCACTCAAACTGTACAGAGTCTTTAAGCGTTCGAGCTAGTACCTTTGACACTTGATGCTCGATCAGCTTTGGTGAGAATCGCAAAAACAGATGCGGTGAGTCTGCTTCAAGTTTGAGATTAAAGAGCGCTTTAGGATTTGCAATAAAAGCTCCGATAGTGGAGGTTTCATGTTCGCAGCTTCCCTGCTGGAATCTACCCGAACCGCTGGTAGGCATGAAAAGGTAGTAGCTGTTGGCGCTCAAGTTGCGTAGCTCGACTCGTACCCGATAGTCGAAGTATCCAAAACTTACATCCTTTAGGGTAGCTGCATGGTAGGTGAGGCAGAAGTTGGCGGCGTCTTGTCCGCCAACTACGATACTGTGTTGTCCAAAGAGCTGGCTCATGACCTGTACAGCTTCGTGGATTACGCGAGTCTTTTTGACCTCGAAACGTTCCAGTGCTGGTGGAATACCGCGGCTTCGCCCTCGAGCCGGAACGGGATTTTCAGTACGGGTCGTATCTATCATTCGGACACGTGTGATCGCCATGTCCGCAATAGTATCAATATTTCGTATGTTGGACTAGTTTCTTCAGATATCATTCAGATATCGGATTGGCTTTGCGCAATTAGGCTATGCGATCTCTTGCGTTACCGGTCTGGTTTGCTATTGTGACCTTGGATCGAGTGTCTGTGCTTGCACTTCGAAGAGGGGTATGAATGCGCTTTGTTGACGAGTACCGCAATCCAGATCTGATTTTAGAGCTGAGTAGTCAGATCAAGAAACAGGTAAAAGACAGGAGCTATCGGCTCATGGAGATCTGCGGTGGGCATACTCACAGCATCTACAGATTTGGTATACATGAACTCCTTCCTGAGAACATAGAGCTCATCCACGGTCCTGGATGTCCGGTGTGCGTCCTCCCTTTAGGCAAGGTGGACGAAGCTTTGGAGTTAGTGCAGACAAACGACGTTATATTTACTGCCTTTGGCGACGTTATGAGGGTTCCTGGTTCGAAACAAGATCGGTTTGAGGTCAAAGCTCGAGGTGCCGATATCCGAATGGTATACTCTCCGACCGATGCGCTAAAGATCGCCCTTGACAACCCTGACAAAGAGGTCGTGTTCTTTGCGATCGGTTTCGAGACGACAGCCCCGTCTACGGCACTTACGATTAAATATGCAGACGCGCTTGGAGTCTCGAATTTCTCAGTATTTTGTAATCACGTGACCGTTGGTCCACCTCTTCGTTCAATTATGGAGAATGAGTTTTTTGATATTGACGGATTCATAGGTCCAGGGCACGTATCGACCGTTATAGGTCTTGAGCCTTATCGCTTTGTCGCCGAGGAGTTCTTTCGTCCAATCGTAGTATCGGGCTTTGAACCCACTGATATCTTAGAGTCGATATTGGCGCTCGTGCGACTTATAGATGCTGGCAAAGCGTCTGTAGAGAATCAATACATAAGAGCAGTGAAACAAGAAGGTAACCTTGCGGCTTTAGAGGCTATGAATGATGTCTTTGAGGAGCGTCCGAGCTTTGAATGGAGAGGACTTGGCTACATCGACTTCTCGGCGCTTAGAATCAAAGACACCTACAGTCACTACGATGCAGAACTCAGATACAAAGTCCAAAGCATCTCTTCGCCAGAGCCCGAAGGAGCTATATGTGGAGAGGTGCTTATCGGTATGAAGAAACCCGAGGACTGTCCTTTGATGGGCGTAACGTGTACTCCTGAGTATCCAGTTGGTGCCTTGATGGTCTCGTCCGAGGGAGCTTGCAGCGCTTACTACACCTACGTGCACCGACGTTCGGCGAACTCAAGAACTGGAGTGAATTAAGTGGATGTTTGGTTCTCTGATAGAGAGATATTGATGGCCCATGGGGCTGGTGGCAAGGCGTCACGTAAGCTGATGGACGGCTTGATATCTCCAATACTTTCTAGCCATGGGAGCCCACCAACGTTGGAGGACTCATTTAACGTTGCGAACTCGGAGATCTATATAACGACGGACTCTTTTGTGGTCAATCCGAGGGTTTTCCCAGGTGGCACCTTGGGTGAGCTTGCAGTAAATGGAACTTTGAACGATCTTTCTGTATCTGGAGCGAGACCCCAGGTGTTAACTTTGGCACTTATCCTAGAGGCCGGAATTGAGTCCAAGGAGCTACAGTTTCAACTTGAGAAAATCGCCTCTGCCGCTGAGAGTGCCGGAGTTAGAATAGTCGCCGGTGATACGAAGGTCGTGGAACATGGCTCTGGGGATGGTGTCTTTGTGACGACAACGGGCCTGGGCATGAGACATCCCAAGGCTTTGCTGTCGGCCCAACGCGTGAGGCCAGGCGATAAAGTGCTGGTCTCTGGTACCCTTGGAGATCACGGAGTTACTATTCTGATGGCTAGAGGTGACCTTGACTTTACCTCCGAGTACCTTTCTTCTGATACTGCTAACCTGTGGCCGCTGGTGGATGCGCTTTTGAGCGAGTTTGGTGATGGCGTGCGGTGGATGCGAGATCCAACGAGGGGTGGACTTGCAAGCACTCTTAACGAACTCGCCTCTGACATAAAGGCTGAGATTGAGATTGATGAGGGCGCAGTTCCCGTGTCGGATCCTGTTCGGGGTGCTTGTGAGATACTAGGTCTAGACCCGTTCCACATCGCCAACGAAGGTAAGTTGGTGGCGGTAGTGGACCCCAAGATTGCACAGGATGCGTTGAGTATATTACAACAACATAGGCTAGGCGAAAAGGCGGCTCTTATAGGCGAAGTGAAAGAGACTGATCTTCCTGTCGTCGTCTGTAGAACACGTTTCGGTGCACATAGAACCTTAGATATGCTGACCGGAGATCCTCTTCCAAGGATATGCTAAGCGGGGACTAGCGTGTGGAGCCCGTGTCGAAACGGCGGTTCTTACGTCTCCTAGTTGAGAGAACTATCTCGGGGACTTCCTTCGTCGAACTCTGTGAATCACCTATACTTGTGCGAAGTGGCTCTATCTCTGTCAGATAATCGAGTGCGATTGAGCACTACCGTCCGATAGGATAGTGACGCAAACTTTAAGATTTGAGTTGTGGAGAGGATCTATATGACTGAGCAGGAAAGTGGCACTCCAGAGGTAGTCGTACCTGAGGCGGCCGAGGACTCCGAGGAGCGTGAACGTGATACCGTAACCTCTCCTTCGAAGGTGTTGCGTATCGGCTCGATGATCAAGACGCTTTTGGACGAGGTGAAGGCTTCTAACTTAGATGAAGCCTCTAGAGCAAGGCTCAAGGAGATCTATGATACCTCGATCTTTCAACTATCTGAAGTGATGTCCGATGACCTAGTCGAAGAGCTCAAGACCTTTTCGCTTCCGTTTGGCCCCAACGAAGTGCCTTCTGAGGCTGAACTTAGAGTAGCTCAAGCCCAACTAGTAGGGTGGCTTGAAGGTCTATTCCATGGTATTCAAGCTACGTTGTTTGCTCAACAGATGGCAGCGCGCGGTCAGCTTGAAGATATGAGATCACGAGGACTTCCACAAAGTAGAGTTGAAGGTACCGTTGGTGGAGGGAACTACCTGTGAGTAGCGAACAAAGTACTGGCCTTGTTACTATCTCACTAGGATGTGACCACGCTGGATTCCCGTTGAAGGTAGTAGTGAAAGAACACTTAGAGAACAAGGGATATAAAGTCTTAGACTTTGGTACATTTACTACCGATTCAACCGACTATCCACTTTACTGTGCACCTGCTGCTGAAGCGGTCTCTACCGGTACCGCCGAGCTTGGTATCGTTTTTGGAGGCTCAGGGCAAGGTGAGCAGATCGTCGCGAATAAGGTTCCTGGAGTCCGTGCAGCCCTTTGCTTCAATGAGTTGAGTGCTCGACTAGCAAGACAGCATAACAACGCAAATGTGCTTTCCCTTGGAGCACGGCTACTTGGGGTCGAACTGGCTCTCTCAATCGTAGACAGTTTCTTGGAGGCTAGCTACGAAGGAGGTAGACATCAGAGAAGAATCGACCAGATAACGGCGATAGAAAATGGTGAGCACCTCTCACCGCCTGTTGCTTAGGTTCAAATAGAGTGATCTATGTGTAGCCTTGAGACGGCTCCTTTTGGTGGGAAACTATAGGGCTTTTTAGTGCTATCTCCGCAAAGCTGTGAGCTGGAGTTGCCTGCTTGGAAAGATAAGGCCCGATGCGAGTGATCTCGAGGATCTATTCGAGATACCTCTTGAAAATCTGGCATTTATATTTCATGAGAGATGCAACGTTCTTTGCAAGCTAGACGAAAAGCATCTCTGGTTCTCTGAAAAAAACTTCAGCAAGGTTAGTCGCAATCTTCGCTCTCAACGCTTCATGAAGCGTTGAGAGCGAAGGCAATCCTCTTTATAAAAGTTTCTCTGATCGATGCAATCCCTTTCTTTTACTGAATTAGGTGAACTATGCAATGAAACGAGTCTCCTGCTTCGGATCTCCGCTCCTTCTCAGACGTATCGTGGGGTTAAGTACTAGATGTCGTGCCAACGTTGTTTGAGTTCTGACTCCATTTGGCGGTTGAAAAGTTAGTCGTTTCCTGGCGTTTAATATCTCCTGTGTTGCTGTTTTGTTTACTACCTGCTAAGTGTCCTACTAGCTCCGCATTGCTCGTGATGTTGTTTTGGACTGTGCATAATACAGCGTTATCAAGGTGTGTAACGAGAGCTGGGATCGTTTTTAGACCATCTCAGCTCTGTGTGGCCTAGCGAGTTCTAGCTATCGTGACCAGATAGTCGGAGTCGGAGGTCCAAGGTCGTAGGTCCCAGGAGTTAAAGCGTAGCTCTGTCTCTAGATTCGCTACTGATAGGTCGCGATCGAACTCTTTTAGCGAGTAGCCTCGAGCTTGACTAAATCCCACTACAACTGGTGCATCTTTGCGAAGATGCTTAGCAACGTTTGAGAGGACTCGCGCTCCAGTGCCTACGGCTAGGTAGGGCATCACGTTCCCAGCAAGTATACAAGCGTCGAACTCCTCCTTGAAGCCAAGAGAGCGAAGGTCGAGGTTGTAGAGGTCGGCTTGAATCCAAGTCGGACCTAAATAGTCTATCTTCGCTGCATCGATTAGGATCGGGTCGATATCAACCCCGAAGACTCGGTGGCCTCTTTGATGTAAAGCACCAGCTACTCTTCCTGCACCACACCCAGCGTCAAGGATCAGTGAATGAGGCGCCACGATGGCATCAAGGAGCCTTGCTTCACCTTCGAGATCAGCACCTTTTATCCGTAGATCTCTAAAGTGCTCAACAAATCGTTGTGAGTGCCCCTCTTCATTCTCTGTCAACCACAGAGGTATGGGACTTGGAGTATTGTCTGACAAGTGTGCTTCCTTTAGTTGTCTACTTGCTTTTTTGCTACCACGATATAACCTTCGCCAACGACGTTTTCAAATACTATTGACACAAATCCCGCTTCTGTGAGATACCTCCGCCAGGTCTCTACCGACACAGGTTTCTCTTGAACTCTCAAGGTGAATCTGACGATATTTTTTGCGATCCGCCACCAGCCGCCAGGGCCGAGTTTGGCTAGTTTCTGGACCTTGGAGTAGATGATCTTTCGATCCTCACTTGTGGCACCGCGTCCAAACATCATGTCGCCGATGATAAGCCTACCGCCCGGTTTGATCCAGGTGAGGGTTTTCTTTACTACTTCTTGTTTCTGCTGATCGGAGAGGTGGTGAAGCACGTAGTTGCTGACGGCGAGATCTAGGCTCGAAGGCTCGATCTCCAAAGCTTCAAGCGATGAGCAGAGCGTATCGATATTTGTGATACCTGCCTTGGCAGCCTTGTTTTTCAGAATCTGAAGCATCGTGGGCGCTATGTCCACAGCGACAACCTTTTTGGCGTGTAGTGCAAGTGGTAGGGCGAGCTGCCCGGAGCCACATCCTAGGTCGATTACCTGTTCAAAGGTGTTCTCGTTGGCTAGGTCTACTACTCTTTGGACTACTTTGTCGAGCCCTGGATTTGGAGTGTCTTCCCAGCTTTGGGCTCTTTTGGTCCAGACTATCTCTTGTACTTTGGTTCCAAGTGAACTCAGGCCTTTTTGCATTTCAAGTAGCCTATACGGTTGAACTTTCGTATATGTGATTTTTCCTGAGACTCTTCTAACTTGTCCTCAAACGCGTAGCTGTTATGATGCATCTTGACGTTTTATTTCCAGCTGCTAAAGCTAGCGAGGCCAAGACGATGGGAGACGGGCTCTAATTTGCACAAGGGTAACTTAACGGCTGTGGTGCTTCTTTTAGCGGCGTTGATTGTAGGCTCCTTTTTTATATTTGGAGGAGGTTCAAGAAGTAAGACAACCACTTCGACAACTACACGGACTACGAAGGTTGTCGACAAAGCCCCGACGACGACGACGTCTACGACTCAGGCTCCGGCGGCGATCGTTGGTTCAGGGTATATAAATACTACAGTTACTGAACCAAATAAACTTATGTGTCCCCCTGGATTTGGTTGCAGTACGAGGACGTATACGTTAGAGATCTTCTACCCATCTCAGATGAACTCCTCTGCCCCCGTTTTGAACGCTCCGCTTTTAAAAGCGAATAGCTCCCAAGGTTATCCCCTGATAGTGTTCGGTATAGGGTTCGACACAATGCCAGCACAGTACTACCCTCTCATTACTGCTTGGGTAAACGCTGGCTATGTTGTTGCCGCCCCAGTATTTCCTTTGACCTCTTCGGCAGGGCTTCAACACTATGGAGTCAACTTAAACGATACGGCGTTGGCTGATGAGTACGAAGACGATCTTGCTAACGAGCCCGGAGATATGGCAGCCGCTATCTCATACGTTGGAGAGCTCAATGCCTCAAGCTCTTCGTTTCTGTTTCATGGTATTAATATGTCGGAGGTGGCCGCCGCGGGACAGAGTGATGGTGCCGATGCTACGTTGGCGCTTGCCTATAACTCCTGTTGTACATACAGTCCGCTAAAGGCCGCACTTGTACTCTCTGGAGCAGAGTACCCTGGGTTTCCCAATGCTTATTTTTCGACTCCTGCGCTACCAATGCTTGTGACCCAAGGGTCTGCTGATACCATTAACCCACCTCAGGACTCTTCTACAATCTACGCTGCCGCTCCTTCACCAAAGTACTTCTTGAACCTTCTTGGAGCTACGCACCTAGAGCCCTATACCGCCTATAACCCTTATGAAGAAGCTGTTGTGTCGGTTAGTGTCGACTTTCTCAACGCATACCTCAAGGGGGACACGCAAGCCCTCTCTGCGATGGCTAGTGCGGGAAACGTGCAAGGTACGGCACAGTTAACTACGTCGTCGTAAGGGAGTTGCTTTGTCAAATTGGTGGGTAAAGAGATACGTATCCCAAAGAGATCTGGTCTCTTCGGATTTGACGATCGCTGTGAAGGATCTATTTGACATTCAAGGTGAAGTGACAGGTGCTGGTTCCAAAGTGGTCAGCTCTTGGAACAAAATGGCTGACACAGATGCAACTGTAGTTGCAAACGCTAAGGCGGCCGGGGCTGTTGTAGTGGGTAAGTCGATAACTACCGAGCTCGCGTATGCAGCTCAAGGTGTAAATCCCTTTTTTGGTACACCCACAAATCCACTGTACCCAGATTTAATACCCGGCGGATCGTCCTCGGGTTCAGCGGTTGCCGTCGCAGTTGGGGACGTTGTGGTGGGATTAGGTAGCGACACGGGTGGCTCTATACGTATTCCTGCTTGTTGTTGCGGTATCTACGGTCTAAAGACCTCTGCTGAGAGGATTTCTCTAGATGGTGTGTGGCCACTTTCACAGACACTCGATACGGTAGGTCCACTAGCAAAAAGCGTCGAAGATCTAGCTGTTGGGTTGAGAGTAATGGAGGCTTCTACCTTTGACATAACACAACAGGAACCGTTCTCGACAGTGCTTAGAGTCAGAACCTCTTCATCGAATCGGATCGAGGCTGCACTAGATGCGTGTCTCAGTGTCTATGGAGGGTTTCAGATCGTTGATTACGACTTTCAAGAACACCTGAATCTTAGCGAAGCTGGTACTGAAGTAATGGGGTTTGAGGCCTATCAGAACGATTCGATGATACTCAAAGATGCACACAGGATGGATCCATGGGTGCGGAACCGACTTGAAGAGTCTTCGTTGATCTCTGAGGTACGATATCGTGATGCGCTTAGGTACTTGAATGAACAGCGCAAACGGTTCGCGAGCCTTTTATTCGATCTAGACGCCGTGTTGGTGCTAGCTAGTGTTCCGTTTCCAGTTCCTTCGAGAAGGAACGCTTATTCGCAACGGCTGAACGTCAATACTCTCCCGTTTAATGTCCTTGGCCTTCCTGCACTCTCGTTTCCTCTATCAACGGCGTTTGTCTCATCCGAGGTAGGCTCCATTGAAGAGTCGCTCAATAGAGGAGACGAAGGTCAAGGAGTATCTCAGTCAGGTGTGGAGGTCGCCATCTCCGTTCAAGTGGTGGGTCCACCCAACTCTGAGGAACGACTTTTACGTACCGTTCAGATGATTGAGAGCCGCATTAGCTAGGTTACGTTACCTCGATCGGTCTCTTGCATGTGTGGTTGCTAGCGAGAATCAGCCATGACCAGCTCAAAGGATTTCCAAAAGATAAACAACGATATCAACTACAACGTATATTTGGGTCAAGTAGCGATCTGCTTCCTTACCTTTGTAGTACCAACGTCTTTGTTGGATCCTCTAGGCCCTAGTTCCTTTACTTACTTGTTTCTGTTGAGCGCCACGTTTATCGATCACGCGATGCCCAAGGATGCAAAGGCGAGCGTTGTAGGTGAGGAACAATCAAGAGTTTACAGACCGGTGATGCTTGATCTTTGCAGCTAATCAGTTGTTTTGAGACTGCTAATCTCTAATGAGAACTCAAGGTATGACCTTTGGGTCTATAGTTTGTTAACATAACGTCGACGTGCGTACTGTTTGGTTCACTTGGGGGTTGAAGTGACTCTAAAGTTACAGCTTGGTTCAGTATCGCTTGATTGCGCCGACCCACGGGAGCTTGTCCGGTTTTACGCCAGGCTATTTGGCGTTGAAGTAGCCTACGAGACCGATGATTTTGCAGCTATTCGTCTAGAGAGTATCTGGCTGTCTATGGTCAAAGTCGAGTCCTATAGCGCTCCTACTTGGCCCGATGATGCTGTTCCCAAGCAAGTACATCTAGATCTGGCCGTTACCGATCTGGATGAGGGGGAGAAGGCTGCGGTTGCAGCAGGTGCGACTCGGATGTCTGTGCAGCCGAATTCGGGGCAGTGGACTGTGATGAGTGACCCAGCGGGACATCCCTTTTGTCTTACGACGTTAATCCCCGATTAGCTAAGGTCAGAGGCTCGCTGTGTCTTTAGGGAACATCACTGTACCTTAACTGTTCCCAACGATTAG
>JAJYGI010000062.1 GCA_021790735.1 Actinomycetes bacterium
ATGACATCTTTGAACTCATTGCCTACCTCCTACTTCCCTTCATGTTTCGTCGTACTTTCTGAAGTACATCTTGAACTTAGTAACTACTTTATGATGTAATGTACGTTATTACTAGAGGCCTCTTACTCTTGTTCAAAGAGACAAGCTACTCTTGTTAACCTAACAGACGTTGTATTGGTTTAGTGGTAAACTTTTGGCAAATTACTTCGATAGCAACTCTCCTCGGACATACTTGACCGATCCGAGCTCCGACGGCACCCTTCATTGGACAGGTGGGGGGGGATAGATGTGAAGAAGCGATGTAGAAGAGATTGGTACGTCGTTGGCTTGGAGTGTGAACGTGTTATAGTAGGTCAGACGTTTTGGACTTTTGCCCCGCTCGACACCGGTCCGGCTGTGAAGCGTTTCGTCACCTGCTTCGGCAGGTGGAACATCCTCTCTAAAGGATTGTGTTATTGCCACTATGTGAGTGGTTAGGCACTTAGGTTGCGGACGGGAATGGTTGCAGACGAGAGACACTTACTTGGGGATGTGAAACAAAAAACGAGGACGATGAACAGATCCGAATCTAACTTCAGACCTAGACTACCTCCACGTCGGATAAGTAGTCGGTGGTTTCATAGTGGGAAGTGACACATAACCCCAGTCTTTGTTGAGATCGGAGTCGGTGCCTCTGATAAACAACGTTTAGCCGCCTTTGGGCAAGATGTATAGTAGGGACAAGACGAAGAGTGTGCTGTTGCGACATAGTCATTCGTCGACCTCTCGGCTCTTTCAAGGTATCTGCGACTTCCGTAGAGTTCCTTATAAGACTTAACTAAAGCGTCTGTATAAGGGTGCTGAGGGTGGTCAAAGATGCGATCGACCGGTCCGATCTCTACTAGATTTCCGCGGTAGAGGACGGCAACGTCGGTACATAAGTTGGAAACCTCTTCGAGGTTGTGAGTTATGAGCAGCACTGTACTACTCGTTGATATAGCGTAGGCTTTTATGACCTCGATCATATCTCTCGCCAGGAGCGAATCGAGGGAGCTTGTCGGTTCATCTGCAACGAGAAGCTCTGGGTTGGATCCAATAGCGATAGCTATAGCGATTCTTTGTCGTTGACCTCCGGAGAGCTGATGGGGGTACCTCTGCATGATCTCAGTTTCGTCTCCGTCGAACCCCATCTGTGTGAGTAAAGCTAGAGCTCGATCTGCGGCATCTACTCCAGATGGAGTTAGAACCTCAGATATCTGTCTTTGAATTTTCATGGAAGGATCTAGGGTCATGCCTGGATTCTGTGGTATCAGTGACAAAAGAGTTCGACGCATCGTGTCGAGATCGCCCTTGTCAAGGTCTAAGACAGAGTTGCCTCCAACACGTATCTTCCCTGTGGAGGTAGAGTTCGGTGGCAAGTCACCAAATAGTGCTCGAGCAGTAATAGATTTTCCCGAACCAGACTCACCAATTACACCTAATCGAGCGCCTTTTCCTAGATCGAAGGAGATGTGTCTCAGGACTTGGACGTTTCCTATCTCAACCGATAGGTCTTGTACCTCAAGAAAACTAGACAACAGATCTTTAACCATCCTTACGGAGTGCGCTGTAGAAGTCAGCTAACACGTTCAGTCCAAATATGGTAGCGGCGACCATGAGAGCTGGAACTATCATCAAGGTAGGATCGATAGCGACGTAGCTCTGTGCCTCTTCGATCATCACACCCCAAGAGGGTGTAGGTGGTGGGGTTCCAAGACCAAGGTAGGAGAGAGCCGCTGTTGCTAGAACAGTTAGAGATGCTCCAAGGATCGTCTGACTCAAGATCGAAGCTGAAAGGTTGGGTAGGACGTGTCTTAGAGTGATTGTTCGTCTGGAGAGGCCGTAGGTTCGAGAGACTGTAATAAATCCACGCCCTAAGACCTCTTGGGACCGAACCTTTACGACACGGACGAAGCTTGGAATAAGAGCAACTCCAACGGAGATACCAGCTACTAACGTGCTTGCTCCAAACACACTTACAAAGGTGATAGCAAGTAACAAAGCTGGGAATCCATAGAGAGCGTCTGTAAAGAGAGAGATAATAGCGTCAATGGCTCGGTGTTGGTACCAGCTAGCAACGACCCCTAATGTTACTCCGAAGGGAACGGCGACGACGAGTGATAAAAAACAGGATTCGAAGACCGGTACCCCGCCTGTCATGAGCCTTGAAAGCGTGTCTCGTCCATAGACGTCAGTACCAAGAGGGTGAGCCAACGATATATGTCCAAGTGAAGGCCCCGTAGACATGGCTAGAGGGGGATACGGTGTCCAAAATATTGATAGTAACGTTGAGATGACAACAACTATCAAGATAGTCCCCCCGACCTTAGCTCTTATGTCAAGGGTATTGTTTTGTTGGGCAGGAGCGTTTGCCTTTGGTGTTTTGGAGCTAGTTCTCACAGTATCTCGTCCCTGAGTCCGGGTTGGACTTTCTTGTATGAAAGGTCCACAAGGAGATTGATAGTGCTAACTAGCGTTACCGCCAGCATAACAACGTCTTGAACTACGATGAGATCGCGATTTTGCACTGCGTTTAGTAGTAGAGTACCTACTCCAGGGAGACCGAAGACGTTCTCGACAACTACGGCACCTACGAGGAGTCCAGAGGCTTCAAGTCCGACTACCGTTACCAAAGGAGCGGAGATGTTCCTCAAGCCGTGGCGCAGGAACGCTTGGGTCTCGCTCTGTCCCCGTAGTCGTGCTGCTTGTACATATGGGGTGCTCATGACCTCTTCGATTAGGTTTTTAGCGTATCGAGACACTATTGCGGCCTCAACGAGTCCGAGTGCGAAGCAGGGGAGTACCAAAGATCTCAAAGCTCCGGTAGCTGAAACGCTCCAAAATGTAAATCCGCTGGCGGGAAGTAGAGAGAACCTGATCGCGAATGTATAGGTCAGAACGAGTCCTAAGATAAAACTAGGCGTTGAGATGCCTAGGTCTAAGATGAGCGCAACTACTACGCTAAATCGAGTCTCTCGAAGCAGATATATCACAAACGCTAAGGGAAGCGATAGAGCGATCCCTATAACAAGCCCCCCTAGTACCAGTGGAGCAGTGACCTGTAGTGCCTGTGCTATCTCTGCACCGATGTGGTTTCCAGAGACATAGGAACGCCCGAGTTTCACCGTGACTAGGTCTCCCAACCACCTAAAGTACTGGTCGTAGATCGGAGACGTCAACCCTAGCGCCTTGTTGAGTGCAGCAACCTTCTGGGGTGTCCCTTGGGTTCCAAGTATTACCTGACCCGGTGATCCTGGAAGGACGTTGATCACTGTGAAGTCAACTACAGAGGCCACGAGCAAGGTCGCTACAAGGCGCAAAAGCGCCTGGCCTTTGGAGCGTCCCAGAGATCGACCGAGGCGTTTTTTGTTGTTCCACCTAGCTGTTGGCTCTAACTCTTGTGTAGCACTGTCGTTAGAGTATGGCATAAGGCAAGAAAGATTAAAAGCCCATCGAGATGGCTTGAGCTGAAACCTTACCGCCAACTCCTAGGTAGGAGAGGTTGAAGGACTCAGAGTAACCTGAAGTCGGAACGCCCGTAACGGTGTTGGCGGTGACTGTTATCTGAGGCAGGATGTACAACCAGTCGTTTACTGCGGCACCGGTAATCTTGCGTAGGACTGAACGATATCCAGCGATCCACTGCGACTGCGTTGGGGCCGAATCGGCTATAGATAGCATCTTTGCAACCTGTGGAGTGCCGCTGTAGTGCCAGTAGTATCCCGTTGTTGCGTAGTTTCCGATATCGCGTGCCTCTGCGTGGTCGATCACGGTGGCTTGAAAGTTACCACCCTCAAAGACCTGTGAGATCCAAAGGGGCCACTGAATGTTATCGAGCTTTACGCTTATCCCTACTGCGTCTAGTTCAGAAGCCAAAAGTGGCCCTGCCAGTTGAGCGTAGGGGTAGGGGGGTAGAGTTATGGTAAGGGGGAATCCGTGAGGGTACCCGGCTTGAGCCAAAAGAGTCTTTGCTTTCGTTGGGTTGTAGGGGTATGCATTAGCCAGGTTTAGGTAGTACGGATCCGCCGGAACCGAATCGCTGCCAAGTGGCGTTCCATACCCTCCAGATGCAACCTGGATGATAGCTTTTTTATCTGTAGCGTAAGCGATTGCTCGCCTCACGAGCACGTTTGAGAGTGGTCCGTAGCTGTTGTTTAGTGTTAGCTGCACCTTACCGTTTGTCGGACCTGTAATAACTTTGTACTTTGGTGAGTCTTTGAACACAGAGATCTCAGATGGAGTACCTAGGTTGTCAATAACTTGAATCTGGCCTGATTCAAGCGCTGCGTCTTCGGTATTGGGGTTCGAGAAGTATCTAAAGACGATATTTTTCGCCCGAGAGCTTGGACCGTAGTACCTTTGATTTCGGGTCAAGGTTATGGAGTAGTTGCTAACCTCAGAGACCACCTTGTAAGGGCCTGTCCCGATCGGATCGGTTGCGAGTGATCCAACGGTCTTTGGGTCTACTATAACTCCATTCGAATAGGCTGCTAAGTTGAATAGCCACTCCCAAGAGGGCTTTGTGAGATGTACTACGACGCTATATGGTCCTTGTGCCGCTACCGAGGATACATCGAAGAGTTTCCCATATGGATAGGTA
>JAJYGI010000014.1 GCA_021790735.1 Actinomycetes bacterium
AGTCTCTGTCTTTGTCTCTACTCCTACTTTGGCGTTTGCCTCTGGTCTTACCTTCTTGGTCTCTGAAAGTACCGATTTTCTAATTTTTACTCCTTTACAGAGGAAGAACTTTCCAATAGCAGTTTTTATCGCCGGTATCATCTCTGATGTCGTAGACTCTTTTTTGTTTCTAACTCTAGCTCACATCCCTTTGCAGGAGGCGTTCTTGGGTCAGGTCGTGGGTAAGACGTGGGTAACTCTTGTCGGAGCCGCTGTCTCGTACCTCTTGCGGAGATCCAGAACCTTTGGTGTTCGTACGCAAGGAGCGAGTCGAGCTGCCTAGGGAGAGAGCCGTTTGGGAGTACTGTAGCGAGTGTTTACCGATTCGGTTACATTTGTTTAAGTGAAGATAGAAAAACCCACTAACCCAATCAGCCTCCAAAAAGAGGTCGAGAGGTTTGGATCAGTAGTATTGAAGACGACTGGTAAAAAGTCGGGAATGAATCAACTTCCGCTTTTGGCTCGTCAGATGATGCGTGTCGCTATGGGTGATCCGCTTTTCCGCTCACAGCTTTTTCGCCTCGTTGATGTCTTCCCAACTCTAGGTAGTGATCATGAGATAGTGTCCCATCTAAAGGAGTATCTAGAGATTGCTAAAGTAGGTAGCGGTGCCTCTAAGTTCGCCTCGCTCGGAACTAAGTATGCAACCCAGTGGACGATACCGAGGGCGGCGACGGTTGGTCTAACTAAAAAGAACCTTGAGGCCGTGGCCCGCCATTTTATTGCGGGGACAGACGCTAAAGAAGTTGGGGTGGTAATAGACGGATATAGAAGTGATGGATTGCTCGGAACTGTAGATGTGCTCGGAGAAAAGACTCTTACCGAGGCAGAAGCTGCCACCTATGGATCCAGGGTTGAAGAGTTAGCCCAAGAGCTAGCTACTGTCGGGTCTAGGTGGAGTTCGAATGCTATCCTTGATCGTGATTCACTAGGCGAGTTTCCCAAGAGTTCGATCTCGATTAAGTCGTCTGCTCTGTCGCCGCACTACCATCCTCTTAGCTCTACCTTAGGCGTCGGAGAGGCGAAGGGGCGGATCGAGAGTATCTTGGGGAGTTTCCCAGGAGATAGTCTGGTCGTCTTTTTGGATATGGAGGACTACGAAACTAAACCTCTTACTTGGGAGGTGTTTAAAACCCTTGTAGAGAATCCAAAATTTTATGACTACCACCTCGGGATCGTCGTCCAAGTGTATCTGCGTGACGCATTGGAGGATCTAGAGAGACTTACCCTCCTCTCTGACGCAAGAGTGGGAAGTGGAGGAACGCCACTTTGGGTGAGAGTCGTAAAAGGGGCTTACTTTGATAGTGAGCTTGTAAAGGCTGAGGCTGATGGCTACGAGACTCCCACGTTTAAAGAGAAAATGGATAGTGACTATAACTTCGAACGAGCTGTTGACTATCTATTGGGACATAGCGGGAGGTTAAGGCTAGCTTTTGGAACTCACAACGTGCGTTCCATCTCCTATCTTCATGCCAAAGCGGCAGAGCTACAGATACCAGATACCGACTATGAGATCCAGATGCTCTACGGTATGGCGGACGAACTTGCTCGAACCGTAGCCGGCCTTGGCAAACGCGTGCGCATGTACGTACCGATGGGAGAGTTGATCCCTGGAATGAGCTACCTAGTAAGAAGACTACTTGAAAATACTGCAAACGAAGGATTCTTGCGACAGGGGTTTGCATCCAAGAGTAGCTTTGGGACGTTGCTTAGCGCACCCAAACCCTCCACCGACTACAGTCGGTCGACGAATGAGAGCGATGATGCATTTTCGCTAGACCACCCTTACAAGCACCTCGGAGTCTTGGAGTTCCACTTACCAAAGGTAAGAGCAGTATTTGATAAAGAGCTGCAGATCGTCGCTTCGAGAGCAAAGCCAAAGTTAGGCAGAACACTTCCATTTATCGGTGGACGTTACCTTGAAAAAGGCATACCGTCGATCTCGGTGAATCCAACTAACCCCGAAGAGATAGTTTCGGAGGTTCTAAACGCTAACTCCGAGCTGGTGGATGAAGCGGTATCTGCCGCAAAGACAGCTCTCTCTGACTGGTCCAGAACCCCTGTGGTGTCACGGGCCAACTACCTTTTGGGAGCGGCTCGGTGGATGCGTGACCACCGATACGAGATCTCTGCCATCGAGATCATAGAAGCTGGTAAACCTTGGAAAGAGGCTGATGCAGACGTCGTTGAGGCCATAGATTTTTGTAACTACTACGCCCATGAGATGAAGCGGCTTGGCTCGGGGGTCTCGTTGCTTTCACCAAAGGGCGAGCATAACGATCTGCACTACCGCCCTAAAGGCGTCGCAGCGGTCATTGGACCGTGGAACTTTCCCCTTGCGATACCTACTGGAATGGTGGTTGCGGCGCTCGTTGCGGGTAATACTGTAGTACTGAAGCCGGCTGAACAGACCCCTGCTACCGCCAAGGTTATTGTAGAAGCCTTTAGAGCGGCCGGACTTCCTGACGGCGTGTTGAACTTTTTGCCAGGAGACGGTGAGGAGGTTGGTGCTCAGCTTGTAAGGCATAAAGACGTTGCCTTGATTGCCTTTACTGGTTCACGTTCAGTCGGCTTAGAGATTCTAGAGACCGCCTCGAAGTGGCAAAAAGGTCAAGTGCACATCAAGAAAGTCATAGCTGAATTAGGTGGCAAGGATGCGATCGTGGTAGACGCTGATGCAGACCTAGATCAAGTTGTGCCAGGAGTCATCTACTCTACGTTTGGATTTTCAGGGCAGAAGTGCTCGGCGTGTTCTCGACTTATACTGTTGAGGTCTAATGCAGAGGAGGTCTTATCGAGAGTCATTGGCGCTATGCATACCTTGGTAGTAGGGGATCCACTCAAGCCTGAAACGGATATGGGCCCACTCATAGATCTGTCTAGTCAACAGCGCCTTATATACTACGGTGACATCGTTCAAAGACAAGGCGAGCTCGTTATGGGACGTTCTGTTGTGCCTGCAGAAGGGTACTTCGTTCCACCTTCAATAGCGCTAAATCTTCCTACAGACTCACCGGTTTTAACGGAGGAGATCTTTGGTCCATTACTCGCAGTTGAGATCGCTGAAGACCTAGAGGAGGCAGTGTGGATGGCGAACTCTACCGACTACGCCTTGACAGCGGGACTGTACTCACGTTCTCCCAAGAACATAGCCTTTATAAGAGATGAACTTATAGCCGGAAACATCTATATCAATCGGCAGATTACCGGTGCCATCCCTGGGCGTCATCCCTTCGGAGGATTTAAAATGTCAGGTATTGGGTCAAAATCTGGGGGACCGGATTATCTGCTGCAGTTTCTTGACCCGTATGTTGTCTCTGAAAATACTCTTCGCCAAGGATTTACACCTGATATCGTCGACTGACCCAGAAATTACTAATGAATTGATTTAAAGGTGATGGGATACCCTAAAGGTGACACGAGTAGAGGTCTTAGCTAGCCTCCGTGTTTGAACGCCGGGTAGTCGAGCATTCCGCCATCGACTACTACGGTCGTCCCGGTTATGTAACTTGCGAAGGGCGACGCTAAGAAAGCAACGACGTTGCCTATCTCTTGGGCATCACCGGGTCGCCCTAAGAGGATCTTTTCGTCTAGGTCAGACAGCGAAGCAGGGTTCGACCAGACGTCTTTGTTAATTTGAGTTTTGATCGCGCCAGGAGCTACGGAGAGAACTCGTACATTGTAACCTCCCGCTTCTTGGGCTAAGGTCTTGGTCAACATAGAAAGGCCGGCTTTGGAGACGGCGTAAGCACTGTATCCGCTCCATGCTATGTACTCATGAACCGAGGTCATATTTATGATAGTTCCTGAGTTTTGGGCTTTCATTCTTGCAAGTGCTTGCTTAGCACAGTAGGTCGCGCCGAAGAGGTTTACCTTTACTACCTCCTCCCACTGAGTAATATCAGCGTCGACGAGTTCGGCTCGCTTTCCATCTATTCCAGCGTTGTTGACAAGTATGTCGACTCTTGAGAACGCCTTGTCGATAACTTCAAACATGGCAAGTACGGATGAGTAGCTTGAGATGTCTACTGGCACGCAGATCGCTTCGTCTTTAGGTCTTCCGAGCTGATCAAGAACCTGCATTGCAGACTCACCTTGGGATGGTAAGTGGCATATTGCGACCTTTGCGTCGCAGCTAGAGAGCGCCTTGACCGATGCCTCCCCAAGCCCTGAGTTCCCTCCAGTGACAAGGGCTACTTTCCCTGTGAGATCGATGTTTAACACGTTATATCCTCCGAATCTAAGAGACTGTTCTCTCAACAGGGCAATCCTTGCTTAGCAACCTGAGGATTGCTAGTCTCCTATCCTATGTCTTTTGATATTAGAAGTTAAAGTTGAGGACTTTGAGAAGTCTCAACTATCGGAAGTTGATCGTTATAATATGTGAAACATACACACCCTCTAGGTTCGAATCCAATGCTTTCAAAGCTTCATAGTAGTAGTGTGAAAGCGAAGGTCAACGTGGATGTCGACTCTGATCTAGATGTCTGCGCCTTGAGGTTGCCGCCGTCATGGGAACCACGAAAGGTCACAAGATGTACGCAAGATTCGATACCACCCT
>JAJYGI010000117.1 GCA_021790735.1 Actinomycetes bacterium
CGTGCCGTAGGCGTCCCCAGCGAGATCTATACTTCCTAAACTTTACTCCTTGTCTCGGATGTGTATTGAGTCTCTGACTCTAAGTGTTTAACTCGCAAATTATGTGACTAGAGTTGCGTAAGCCCCAACAGCTAGTTGGCTTAGTGATGGTTGTAAAGACCTCGATCTAACTCCAGTAATTAAGAGTGTTGCATGATCTTCGCCTCAACGTAAAAATACCTAGAACCTGCCTATCTATATCATGGGAAACTCTGAGGAGGAAGACCTTTGGGACTTTTGACACTATGAGATCCATTGCCACTATTGCGTACGGTCGTCTCGGTTTCTCATAATATCGTTGGAGCCTTTGTCATGCGTAAGACGAGAGGACGCAGTGGAAAGTTCGCAAGGATCTTCTGTGACTCGGGTTTCAAAAGAAGATCCATAGAGTGGTGATGTAACAGGAGTCCATCGCCATCAATTCGAAGTGCTTCTCACTGGTGCCTAAGAGGACATGGTCATGGTTCACGAATAACCGACGACTTCAAATTGACTGTGACAGAGATCCCCCTCTCTGCTTGACTCATCCAAGGGTTATACGTCTTAGGCCGAACTTACGAAAGACTCTGGCTCCAATAATCCCTACAAACTGGATGAAGAGGTAGTTTAGGGATAAGAGTGTAGACACGAGTGACGTGACAGTGCGATGTTATTGGAGTGGCATTCCTTGTATTTCGTCGTTCAGAGTGTATGTGAACTTTATAGAGGAAGAGTCTTTTGGAGCAGTCGTATCGCTCGATATCCAACAGTCAGCGAGATTAAGATTGCAGCTAGTGGGTCGAGCCAGTATAGACCATTGGCCGTAGCGATAATACCACCGGTCAACGCCACAGTTAAAGCGGTGGCTGCATCAGCTGCTGTATCTAAGAGTATTACCTTTCGATTGAGATGAGTCCCTGCGTCGTCATCGTCGTTGCTATCGGCCAATACAACTGCTCCGAAGCCCATTACGGCCGCGGCGATGACGCTTATGACAAGTACCTGGACTCCGTCTACGGGGTGGCTACCTTCGATTAACCGAACACATGAAGTAACGATTACTATCAAGTTTAGGGCCAATAACCATGCGACGTTGGAGAGAGCGGCTATCTTTGGGAGTCGTGACGCTGGACGTCTTTTAGCTATGCGGATGGCGATCAACGATAAGGCGATTCCCGCTGCATCTGCGAGGTAGTCCACCCCTTCTGCAAATACACTTAGCGAGTGTGAACTCAATCCAACCACCAAGAGAGAGGTCAATAATGTGAGATTGAGTCCAAGAACTAACGATAGTCGTTTTGACGTAGAAGATCCTGGTTGAAACTCAGAGGGAGACGACAATCTTTGCCTCGTTAAAGGAGTAGGTGACTGACATGTACCCTGTGACAGGGTCCGGTCTCCGCCGAAGGTGAGAGGCACATTCTACGAGAGCGGATAGAACGACTCTCACTAGGCGTCCTTTTCAAAGGCGACTCGATCCTTCGCCTGAGGGGTAGAGTTTTGTGGTGCTCCGTCTGTTGTGTTTGTAGCGTAGATGGACATAGTTTTTGCCGCTTCACTGGCTGCAACCGGAAGCGTGGTCAGTTGTGTTTGTAGCGTAGATGGACATAGTTTTTGCCGCTAGGTCCAACTGATCGTGATGGGACTCTGCCAAAGATAATGACGGTCTACTAAAAGTCGGTCCCTACCTAGTGTTAGATGGATTGTTACAGGTATGACTGTCAAAGCTCCCATCTCAAACACACTATCTGATGCGAAACTAACGTGTGCGACAAAGCGCCATCTTACTGGGCTACGTGATGCTAAAGATTGTGACGACCCGATAGTCGAAAGTCGCCGTTTTGACCTTCGCATATAGGCTCGATTTTGATGCGTTGCTTGCTCATCGGAGTTTCTAACTTATCAGATCCTTCATTTTGCACAGCGGGTATACACCTTTACGACGCTTTATTCAGGTTTCTCTGAATAAGATATTGACGCACTTTGGACGCGAAATGTTGAAACACGACGCACCTAGCAGCTAGAACTCATTGAGAGAGTTACCATTGTCCTATGAACTTCACTAGGTATGTGGGAGATGTCGAAACCATCTTTGAGTTTAGGCCGCCTACTCAAGAACCCACTTTGGTGTCGTTCTCTAATCTCGATACCGTGCTGACGCTGGGAGCGAGCCAGCGAGAGCTACTAAGGGAGCTAAACTCTTACGCAAATGGTCGTGAGTTCACGGTCCTACTCAGGGACAACGGTGGCGGCGCCGTGTGGTTGGAACCTGAAGGTCAGATCTGGCTCGGACTTTACCTTCCGTCTTCATCCGGTTTTTTAGCGCAGGACTATCGTTCGGAGTTGATTCACTTGGGTGAGTACGCCAGAGTCGCTCTAGCTGGAGTTGGGCTAGGAGACCTTGAGGTGGTTGTGGGACCCGATGACACTTTAGTAGGTAAGTCTGTCTGTTTTGCAGGTAGGTCTTACGGTGAGATTACGACCTATGGCCGTAAGATATTAGGTATATCGCTTAGGCGTACTAGAAGCTGGAAGATCTATCATCTGATGATTCCCGTTTTTGAACGGCAACACAAAGTCGTTGCGGCACTTCGCCATATTGAGGTTCCTGTACCGAATCAGATTAACTGGACCGCCCTAGAGACAGAGGTCCGGAATTTGGGAGATCTTGAGGTAGTGGTACGGAGATCCGAAGAAGCTCTTATCCTCTCTTTCTCTCAGGTTTCAATTTAAACGCCTTCTAGCTGCTCAAAGATGAGTCCGAGACGGATAGTTTCCTCGCTAACTCCTCAACTTTGTGGCGTTGAGACTTCTTTGAGTGGTTATATACACACAGCCAGAGAGAATTATTTCTAAAAAAAGGTTGCGTGGTGGGTCATTGTGGTTTATCGTGGATGGAAGTGGGTGAAGTGAAAGGGTTATAGATAGTCGTGTGGTCCGATAACGCGCAAAAGCCGAGGTTTTTTGGAGCCTATGCGCACTCGCTCGACCCCAAAGGCCGCATCACCCTTCCGGCACGTTATCGAACGTGTTTTAGTGACAACTGTTTTTTGACCCCCAGCCAGTTTGGGGATCCTTGTATTGTGATCTGGACTCCAGAAGACTACGAAGCCTTTACGAGTCAGATCAGCCCGTCTTCATGGGACGATCCTGCGACGCGTCTCAGGCTTAGAAGTTGGCTGCGCGGAACCTTTGAAGTAGAGATCGATAAGTCGGGTCGAATGCCGATACCTCAACCGCTTCGCCAGATTGCGTCGTTGGTTAGAGAGGTGTCTGTTCAAGGCGCTCTTGAGCGCATTGAACTTTGGGATCCAACGCTTTGGGATAGGTATGCGGGGACATCGATTGAAGAAGCCGGTGGCTCCCAGTGATGACTCTTCAAAACGACTATCATCGCCCAGTCCTTCTTCGTGAAGTGCTGAAGTTATTCGAAAGTGTGCCTCCCGGTAGGTATCTTGATGTAACGCTAGGCGGTGGAGGTCACGTTGAGGCGATACTAGATCTAAGGGAAGATCTACAAGTGGTAGCGCTTGATCGGGACCAAGATGCGATTGAGATCTCTTCGACAAGACTGGAGCGATTTCGAGAGCGTGTTACGTTCCTGAGGTCTGACATGAAGACCTATCTGGAGAGTGACTCTGCTCCATCAAGTGGAGTTGGTCTTTTTAGTGCTATCTTTGCAGATTTGGGCGTTTCTTCACATCACTTTGACGAGGTAAGTCGTGGATTTTCTTTTTCAGGTCGCGCGTCTTTGGATATGCGTATGGACCAAGAGAGCGAACTCTCTGCCTTAGATGTGGTGAATAGATACTCCCAGGTCGACCTGGTAGAGGTCCTAAAACGAGGTGGCGATGTCCGCTACGCTGGTAGAATTGCTCGCGAGATCGTCGAGCACCGTCCAATTGTCTATACTGATCAACTCGCTCAGATCGTCTCTTCTGCGATTCCTAAACGAGACGTAAAGGGAAGATTACATCCCGCTACAACTGTATTCCAAGCCATTCGCATTGAGGTGAACGCTGAGTTCGACCAACTCAGTGCGTTACTGGCGTCCTCTCGGAGGCGGTTGGTAGAGTCAGGCGTATTAATCGTAATCTCATACCACTCCGGCGAGGACCGGATGGTCAAAGAGTTTATGCGAGCAGCTACAACGGACCAATGCTCTTGTCCCCCCAAGCTTCCTTGTGTTTGTGGAAAGACGAAGTGGGCTTCCCCTATTACCAAGGGTCCTTTAGTTGCATCCGCTAGTGAGGTTGAAGATAATCCAAGAGCTCGAAGCGCCAAACTTCGGGCAATCAGAAAAGTTGAACTACGAAAAGGAAGTAGATGATGGCAAAGACCAATCTCGACCTGGGCGTAGCGTTTGAAAGGTCTCAACTAAGGCGAGAGCCTACTAGAGAGACCAGGTATACGCGCCCTGATCTAAAGGTTCTGGAACATGAGCGTAGGATCGACGCGATTCGAAGTCGTCTTGTTCCCTTTTTAGTAGGGAGTGTTATCTTGATAGCGCTCTTTGTTGCAGTACTAGCTCGAGCGGAGATGGCGGCGATGCAGCTGAAGTTGCAGAACGTTCAAGGTGAGATCGCTAAAGCCTCAAATGAACAACAGAGCCTTCTAGTCTCTGTAGGACAGCTAAGTTCACCGAGCAGAGTCCTCCACTACGCTGAGAAGAACCTCGGTCTTGTGCCTCCAACGCAGAGCCGACTGGTCGGAGGCGCGTCGTTATCGAGTGGACAAAGTGTAACTAAAATACCTGTTGCACAGCAACAGGTACCTCTTCCAGCTGGTTATCAAGTAGCCCCTCCGAACTCTGGAGGTAAAAAGGTTGGCTAAGTACAGTCGTACTTTAGTCTCAAAGAGACGTATTAGGCTTTCGATACTTGGATCTTTTGTGGCCTTTGTGCTTCTCTTTGGGCAGCTGGTCCGAGTCACGCTTCTGCCTAACTCGCAGATCTCTGCATACGCTAACACTGAGGTCTTAAAGACTACTCCTATCCCTGCTGAGCGTGGTGAGATCACAGATCGATATGGAAAGCCGCTAGCACTTTCTGTGTATTTGAAGTCCATCGTAGCCGATCCCTTGCAGGTAACTAATCCCAACGTGGAGGCCGGTCTCTTGGCACCGGTGTTGGGAATGAGCCAAAGTCAAGTTAGATCACTCTTGATACTTCCCGGTCAGTTTGCTTATATCAAAAGACTTGTTCCCAACAGCGTCTCCTCAGAGGTGCAATATCTCATCGATAAATCCAAACTTCCTGGTATCTCTTTAATACAGGAGAACGAAAGAATCTATCCCCAACAACCGCTTGGCGAGGCTGTAATCGGTCAGACTAACACCTTTGGCCAAGGAATATCTGGTCTTGAGTATCAGTACAACTCCCAGTTAGAGGGTAAGGCGGGGTCTGAAACCTATAAAGTGACAAACACTCACATAGCGGTTCCAGACGGTGTCGTCTCCTACACTCCTCCGGTCCCCGGCGCAACTTTGCGACTTACTATTGACTCAACTCTCCAGTACTACGTTGAAAAGGTCTTGGCCTCGGAGATGGAAACAGCTAGAGCAATTGGAGGAACCGCTGTTATCATGGATGTGAAGACGGGACAGATTCTAGCGATGGTGTCCCTTTCGGCTCCTCCACTACCTGGAACACCTCTTACGCCTCCGGGTTTTCCGTCAGGAGCTACCCCGGTAGATGTGAAACTATCCCTTCCAACTGAGTCTTGGGTAAATACGGCCGTCGATAGTGTCTATGAACCGGGTTCAGTGGCCAAGATAGCGACCTTTACCGCAGCTTTGGAGCATCACGTAATAACACCAACCTCAAAGTTTCTGGTACCCGATCAGCTATACATAGATGGATCTCGATTTCATGATGCAGAACCGCATCCTACAGAGGTCATGCCGGTGGGCCAGATACTTGGTCAGTCCTCAAATATTGGAACTATTATGATCGCTGAGAAGCTTGGAAAGTACACCTTGACCAAGTCGTTCGCTCGCTACGGCTGGGGACAAAGTACCGGTCTTAACTTTCCCGGTGAGACGACTGGATACTTGAAGAATCCGTCCACCTGGTCGGGTACGGCTATCGGATCTGTACCTATCGGGCAAGATGAAGCCGTCACTCCTTTACAGGTTCTCGACTCTTATAACGCTGTGGCGAACGGCGGGGTTATGGAGACTCCAAAGTTAGTTGATAAAATTATTGAACCTAACGGGAAGAGCGTTACACCTTACTCTCGCCCGTCCAAGAGGATCGTTTCTAAGAAGGTTGCGGCCCAGATGCGTTTGTTATTCGAGAACGCTGTCAAAGCCAACGGCACTGCTCCTGCGGCCGCGATAGCGGGATACCAAGTTGCAGGAAAGACCGGGACCTCACAGAAGCCTTGGCCTAACGCCTCGGGTTATCAGCCCGGAGCATTTTGGGGTACCTTTGTAGGTTTCGTTCCGGCTACTCACCCTGTACTGTCCGCCATCGTTGAGCTGAATCAACCTACTCCAATCTATGGCGGGTCAGTAGCTGCGCCGGTCTTCTCCCAGATTATGGCTTACGCTTTGCAGAGGTACGGCATTGAACCGAACGGACAGATAGTGGGGGCTACTCCCTCTGTGACTGCAAAGTTGGATACCGTGAAGTCGAGCTCCGTCAACATTCGGAACAACAATACAGTAAGTGGGGCAGGATGGACACGCTTTGTTCGGTAGAGTTGGAGAGTCGAGACCGGTTCTTTAATCAAGACGCCGGCGAAGTTGACTTTGGGGATGATTTGTTATCGAGCAACGATAAGGAACGTGGAGTTGAACTCTATGGTCTTATGAAGGCCATAGCGGGGTCAAGGTTGATTGGATACCGGGATAAGGTATCGTTATCCGACATCTACCTTGATCACCATGAAGTAACGCCGAATTCGATATTTGCGGCTGTAAAGGGTTCAAAGAGTGATGGTCATGACTTCATAGACGATGCTATCGATCGAGGAGCGTCGTCTATCCTCCTTAGTGAAGAACGTGACCTTAGAGTCCCACAGCTTGTAGTGCCGGAAGCTTCGATCAGGCAGGAGGTAGCCAGAGCCGCCTCAATAGTCTATGGCGCTCCTTCCAACGAGATCAAGGTTATTGGCGTTACTGGAACAAATGGAAAGACGACTGTCGTGCACGTCTTGTCGCAGGTGCTCGAGACACTGGACCAACCATGTGGAGAACTCGGAACGCTATGGGGTCGTCTAACGACTCCCGAAGCGCCTGAACTTCAAAGACAGTTACGTGACTTTGTGACTCATGGAAAGCGGTACGCAGCCATAGAGGTCTCCTCGATAGCTTTGGATCGCCACCGAACGGATTTTGTAAACTTTGAGACCGCGATCTTTACCAACCTGTCCCAAGATCACCTTGATGTTCATGGCTCAATGGAAAACTACTTTCAAGCTAAGCTCAAGCTGTTTCGAGATAGAGCCACTACCAAGCGAGCAGTTGTATTCTCCTCAGACCCCTATGGCCAAAGGGTCCTACGCGAGGCTGATGTTCCACTTCGGGCTGTCGGTATGGAAGATGTCGAAGGGTATCGCCTGAGCGGAGACGGTACCGAGTTTACCTACAGGGGCCGAAAGTTTAGATCTCCTTTAGTTGGGGTCCATAACCTTGCGAACTTGCTCTTAGTCGTTGCTACGTTGGAAGGGCTTGGATTCGCTCTGGACGAGATCTCAGAGGCTCTAGAAGACGCTGGAGAGCCAAAGGGACGCCTGGAGTTCATCGACGAGGGACAAGACTTTGATCTGGTCGTGGACTACGCTCATACACCTGCGGCCATGAAGGCAGTTCTAGAGGCGCTTTCGCTTCGGCTATCTACCGGTGCTCGTCTAATCACGGTATTTGGATGTGGTGGAGATAGGGATCGTTATAAACGCCCTGAGATGGGGAGGGTAGCCTCCACCTTGTCTGCTCATGTCGTCATAACGAACGACAACCCTCGAAGCGAAGATCCAAAAGATATTGCGAGAGAGATCGCATCTGGAGTGGTTCCTGGATCTCATGTAGAGACTGTACTGGACCGTAAAGACGCTATTCAGAGGGCCGTATCGGTTGCAAGGTCGGGAGATGTGGTGCTCGTAGCCGGTAAGGGACATGAAAGAAGACAGATAATAAAGGATCAGGAGATAGCCTTTGACGATACCGAAGTAGCTCGGGAGGTTCTACGAAGCTACTTGGGAGTCAAAGAGTGATATCGATACTAGTTGCGGGTGCCGTCTCTCTTATGGTCTCTAGTTTTGTGATGCCGTATCTCATCGATCGATTTACCAAGTTGGGAGTTGGTCAACAGATACGTGAAGATGGACCGAAAGACCATATGGTTAAAGCGGGAACGCCGACGATGGGGGGGATCGGGATACTGGTCGGACTTATCCTTGGATACCTTGCGGCACACGGGAACTTAGGCCAAGGGTTCACCCGTGACGGCGTACTTGCAATCGGACTGGCGGTACTTACTGGATTTACGGGATTCTTGGATGATTTTATCAAGATAAGAAATCGCCGTAGCCTTGGTCTGACTAAAGCCGGGAAGTTTGGGGCTCAGTTCTCCATCGCTTTAGCGTTTTCTCTCTTGGCTCACTTCTGGGCGCACGTACCCACTAACATTACCTTTGATCGTCAGGGGAGCCTTAGTATACCTTTAGGGACGGTGGGCTGGGTCGTGTTTGCTACCTTGGTCGTGGTAGGTGCCTCCAATGCCGCGAACTTGACTGACGGACTCGATGGTTTGGCCGCAGGATCTTCAATATTTAGCTTTGGAACCTTTGCAATCATCGGCTACTGGCAGTTTCGCCACTTCCCAATATATCGCGTACCGCACACCCTAGATGCGGCAGTGGTCTCAGTCGCTATGATCGGTGCGCTCGCGGGGTTTCTTTGGTGGAACGCTCCACCTGCGAAGATCTTTATGGGAGATACAGGTTCTTTAGCTATAGGTGCAACGATGGGAGCCTTGGCATTACTAATGCAACTTGATCTTTTGTTGGTGATATTGGCGGGACTATTTGTAATTGAGACGTTATCGGTGATAGCACAGGTGTTTTCGTTTAAAGTATTCCACAAGAGGGTCTTGCGAATGGCTCCTTTACACCATCACTTTGAACTCCTGGGTTGGCCTGAGACTACAGTGCTGATTAGGCTGTGGATCCTAGCCGCTATCTTTACGGCGGTTGGCTTAGGTGTGTTCTATGCAGACTTTTTATCACTAGGGACGGCGATAGTAAAATGAGGGGTTCTGAACTTGATTTTCGCCGAGTACTTGTTGTAGGGGCAGGTAGAAGTGGTCGAGGAGCAGTATCGGCCCTTGCGGAGCTTGCTGGGGAGATTGCGATCGTCGACGATGACGTCAAACGGTCCGACTGGTTGCCGACCGCGTACTCTAACGTTGTATTTTTTGGAACGCAAAGAGCGTTTCTAGGAACATTTGGAGGCGCTTGGGCGACGCTAGTAGTGCTTTCTCCTGGCTTTCGTCCTTTTCCAGAGCTTACCCCAGACGGTGTCCAAACAGTGGGAGAGATTGAGTTGGGCTATCGTCTCTCTAGGGGCATGCTCGTCGGAGTCACGGGAACCAATGGAAAGACCTCTGTTACCCAGATGATCCATCAGATGCTCTCTTCAGCGGGCATAAACTCAGTTGCAGCAGGCAATATCGGCGTACCGTTCTCAGAGGTTGCTGCACACGACGGGATAAAGGTTGTCGAGATCAGTTCTTTCCAACTTGCGTCAACAAGCGAGCTTCACTTAGATGTTGCGGTGTGGACGAACTTCGCTCCTGACCATCTAGATCAACACGGATCGCTTGAGGCCTATAAGGCGGCAAAGGAAAGAGTTTGGAGAAATCAAGGGGCATCGGATCTCCGTGTACTAAACGCTGATGATGAGGTGATAGTGCTATCGCAGCGAGAGTCGGGACCTCGCGAGGTTACATTTTCACTAAAAGGTCGAAGCGACTACGGGGTAGCACGGGGTCGCATTGTGACCCCTAAAGGACCTCTCGTTCGTATAGCTGACATGAAGCGCCAGATTCCCCACGAAATCGCTAACTTGTTATGTGCCTCGGCTGTCGCCCTTGAGCTGGGGGCTCCTCTAGAGGCTGTCTCGCAGTATCTGCTGTCTTTCTCTGGATTTGAACATAGAGTGGAGTACGTGGGCGAGTTAGACGGAGTACGTTTCTATAACGACTCCAAGGCAACCTCTCCTTCAGCTACCGTGTCTGCGGTTATGTCATTTGCAACTGTAGTTCTTTTGGCCGGGGGTCGCAATAAAAACCTTGACCTTTCTGAACTGTTAGAGGCGCAGAGCCATCTGAAAAAGGTAGTGGTGTTCGGTGAAGCCGCTGAGTCCTTAGCCCATATCTTTAGCGGTGCAGGTGTGCCTTATGAGATGGCGTGGTCCATGGAAGAGGCCGTGAGACGAGGCTTTAGTGCAGCCCAATCCGGTGATGTAGTGTTGCTGTCCCCCGCAAACACCTCTTTTGACTGGTACGCGGACTACGGTCAGCGTGGACTGGACTTTAAAGATAAGGTAGTAAAACTTCTGAAGGAGCGTGGAACATGAAAGATAAGCTTCGCTTTCTGTCAGGAGAGGCGACCCCAGAGGATATCTATAGGGCGATCTTTTGGATAGCTCTAGGATTGGTAGGCTTCGGCGTTGTAATGGTATTTTCTGCCACTTACTTTGTGTCGGTGGCAAACTCTTCAGTTCCTTATTCAGCGATTATTCACCAAGTTATTTGGATCACTTTGGGCCTTGCTTTAATGTTTCTAACCTCGAAGATATCTCCGTCTTGGCTTTCAAAGCTGGCTCCGATACTACTATTTCTAACGATAGCTGCTCTTGGGGCCGTACTTATCCCAAGCGTGGGTCAAAACGTATACGGTTCAAGTAGGTGGCTCGGCTTCGGTTCCCTCCAGGTTCAGCCTTCAGAGGTAGCAAAGCTTGTCTTAATACTTTTCGCCTCTTCTCTGTTAGCAAAACGTGATCCGAAGTTGGGCTTTAGATACCGGACTCTTCCAGTTCTCGTGGTTACGGGAACAATGTCTGGACTGATAGTCATTGAGCCGGACTTAGGAACCTCAGTTTTAGTGGCAGTAATAGCCTTTGCAGTCTTGATCGGGAGTGGTACGCGTGCGCGGGAGCTGATCTTAGTCACCGGTGGAGGCTTGGCCCTTGGCGTAGTGATGGCTATAGATAAGCCCTATCGTGTTGCGAGAATTCTTGCCTTCTTGCATCCTTGGGCACACAGAAGTACCTCAAGTTACCAAGAGGTTCAAGCTCTGGCTGCATTTGCAACGGCTCATTTGACTGGAGTCGGCGTAGGCGTGGGTCAAAGTAGCTACAACTATGTACCAAACGCTCAGACTGACTTCATCTTTGCAGTAGTGGGTCAGAACTTGGGGCTTGTAGGCGCGCTCGCAGTTCTGCTGGTCTTTGTAGCGCTTGTCGTGATGTTGTTTAGAGCTTCAATGCTATCGTCGAATCGGATGGACTCCATCTTTTGTTTCGGAGTAGCATTTTGGATCGGTGCCCAGGTCTTTTTCAACGTTGGTGCTGTTGAGGGACTCCTTCCAGTGACTGGGGTACCACTTCCCCTCGTATCAGCCGGAGGCTCGTCGACGGTGATACTGCTCGTGGCTCTAGGATTGGTCAGGGGTTCTCTGTCTCGAACAATGAAGCAAAATGGCGGGTCAAACAAGGAGCAGTTGACCAATGTTTTGTGAAACGTCTGAACAAGCGTATGACTCAAAGACTACTGGAGTTAGAGTCCTACGTCGAGATCTAAGCGATCATGGTCTAGATAGATGGCGTGTTGTCTATATGGATCGTAGTGATGATTAAGCTTCGGCAACGCTATTGGAGTAGCGGGTCGAAAAGGGTCATGGTTGTCGCTGGGGGTACCGCTGGACATATTATGGCAGCCTTGGCAGTTTCAGACGCGTTGATAGGGCAAGGGATGGCACTGGACGAACTTGCGTTTCTGACAGCTAGTCGGGATCTAGATAGAGAGCTACTTCCAGCAACAGTCTACGATGTTGTCAGATACCAAGGAACGGGAGTGACAAAGGGCGCAACCTCGAACGCTCGCTTGGAGTTTATTAGAAAGACGCTCTCTTCATCCCTGGCTATCTTGGGACCGATTGCACGCTGGCGACCAAAGGTCGTAGTTACCTTCGGAGGATTCTACTCATTAGTGGGTTCGTTCTGGGCAAAGACTCTAGGTGCCAAGGTAGTTGTAGTGGAGCAGAATGTAGTCTTGGGTCGAGCAAACGCTCTGGTTTCTCGTGTTGCTGACCAGGTCTTACTTGCGTTTGATGAGACGAGCCTTCCAAGACGGGTGAAAGAGCGTAGCGAGGTAGTTGGGAATCCGGTACGACCAGAGATCGTAGGGCTTGCTAACGCTCGTAGTGGGCCTAAGTCGAGCGCTCGGGAGCAGTTGGGCGTCGGTCGAGACGAACTTGTATTGGTGATCACGAGCGGATCTTTAGGTGCCCGAGCTTTAAACGCCTCGGTGGCGGGCCTATTTGAGACAATAGATGCAGAACTAAGCCGTCGTAACAGAGACGAGAAGGTGAGAGTTGTACACTTCCAGGGTGGGAAGAACCAGGTTGAAGTAGACGTGAACATGGTACCTAACGGCATCGACTACGAAAGTAGGGACTTTGATCCAGAGCTTTATCTCTGGCTTGGCGCCGCCGACGTCGTTATCTCTAGGGCGGGAACATCGACTGTATTCGAGCTCTTTGCTTTAGGAGTGCCAACGATATATGTTCCGCTACCTAACTCGCCCAAAGACCACCAGGAGTTGAACGCTAAGTATGCCAAGAGGCGAGGTGCAGCTGAAGTAGTCCTCGAGGGAGAGGGCTTTAACGGACGTCTCTCTCACACACTCAATGATGTACTGTTTGAGGGTCGTAAAAGAGAAGAGATGACAAAGTCTGCATTGGCGTGTGCATCCTTGGATGCGGCTCAAAGAGTTGCCCATGCGATTTTATGGTGGGAGAGTTATTGCGGGGGAAAAGACTGAGGTGACCTGTGTTGTTTGACGGCTCAGATAAGGTACATATAGTTGGTATTGGCGGCTCAGGTATGTCCGCTTTAGCGACTATATTGCTCCAGCGCAAGATACCTGTAAGTGGATCAGATCTTAGGGACTCAGTAGTACTAGATCGCCTTAGAGCTGGAGGCGCTACGGTCTACATAGGGCATCGCTCAGAGCAGGTAGGAGATGCAAGCGTTGTTGCTTACTCAAGTGCTATCGCAAAGACGAATCCCGAGATACTGTTTGCGAAAGAACATGGGCTAAAAGTACTGAGTCGGGCAGAGTTACTAAAGGTGGTTGTGTCGCAGCAGAAGGCGATTCTCATTGGCGGCACCCACGGGAAAACTACGACTACCTCGATGGTCTCTTTAATTTTACTGAACGCCGAGGTTGACCCAAGCTACCTAGTAGGTGGTGAGTTGAACGAAGTCGGTGCGTCTGGTCGAAGCGGTGGCGGTGAGTACTTTGTAGTGGAGGCTGACGAGAGCGACGGGACTTTTCTGACTCTACGACCCTATCTGTCAGTGCTAACGAACGTTGAGGTAGATCACCTTGAGCACTTTGGTTCCGTGGAGAGGCTACGCGATGACTTCAGATCATTTGTGACCGCATCGACGCTTCCTGCTGTGGTCTGCGTCGACGACGAAGGCGCACGATCGATATCTGATGGGGTTTCAAGGTTGACCTACGGGACCCGAGATGACTCAGATCTCCGTATTCGGAACTTAGCGCTTGCTCCTCATATAACTACCTTCGAACTGTTCTTGCGGGGTAGGAGGTTAGGTCAGATAGATCTTCCTGTACCCGGAGTACACAATGCGCTGAACGCAACGGCGGCTATCGCTGTTAGTGTGGCACTGGGTATCGACTTTGATTTGGCTGCACAGTCGCTCTCTCGCTACCTAGGTGTAGCTCGAAGATTTCAGTTAAAACGAGTCACCGATGGAGTTCGCTTCGTGGATGACTATGCGCATCTCCCGACCGAGATTAGAGCGACCTTGCAGTCAGCGCGACAGGTCTCGCCCAACAGAGTTGTGGCGGTATTCCAACCGCATCGGTACTCGCGGACGAAGCTCTTGGGAGTAGAGCTTGGTGAGGCACTTGGAGCTGCTGACATAGCAGTAGTTACGGGAATATATGGAGCTGGGGAAGATCCAATCCCTGGAGTCTCTGCTGAGAGTGTCTTCGAAGGTGCTCGTGCGATTCTTGGAGATCGAGCCATCTTTGTTCCTCGTCGGTCAGAGCTGGCGAAGACGGTTAAAAAACTGCTGGCGCCTGGTGATCTCTGTCTTTCTTTGGGTGCTGGTGACGTGTCGCTTTTGGAGAGCGAGATAGCTCTAGTGGAGGACGACTAGTGAGTTGGACTCCCTTCACCTGCCGCTTAAAACTCATCTTTAGGAGCCGGAGATCGTGAGGGCTACGGCAAGGTGGGTTGAGGGGTTAAAGGTTTTTATGGGGGAGAGATTTCATGAAAATGCCGCCTTGGGATCTAACACTACCTATCGGGTTGGAGGACCCGCTAGATGGCTTATCAAGGTCGCCAACTTAGAAGAGTTGCTCGTTGTAAAGAAGACTCTAAACGATACTCATGCGGACGTTTCGGTGTTGGTTTTGGGGAATGGCTCCAATATGTTAGTGTCCGATAAGGGATTCGATGGATTAGTCATAAAGCTGTGCGGCAGTTTCGAGGAGCTTTCGATACTTGCCGATGGACGGGTCAACCTCGGCGCCGCCTCGTTGCTTCCCGTCGTCGCTAGAAAGCTCGTGAGTGCCGGCCTGTCTGGGTTTGAGTGGGCAGTTGGAGTCCCAGGTAGCTTTGGCGGTGCCGTTCGTATGAACGCGGGAGGGCATGGCTCGGAGGTAGCTAACACCCTAGTTAGTGTCAGAGTTCTTGATCTTTGGGGTGAGAGCGCGCCTAGGACGATTCTAGCGGAGAACCTCGATCTAAGCTACAGGCACTCATCCCTATCCGATTATGAGATTGTCTTAGACGGGCAGATTCAGCTTGAGTGCGTCTCAGGTGTAGATGTACTCAAAGAAAGGCTCTCTAACATTGTCAAGTGGCGACGAGAGCACCAGCCTGGCGGACAGAATGCAGGTTCTGTCTTTGTAAATCCTGATGACGGCAGAAAGGCCGCAGAGTTGATAGAAGAGCTTGGTCTGAAGGGACTGCGCTTTGGAAGCGCCGAAGTATCCATGAAACACGCGAACTTTATCCAATGTGATGAGGGGGGACGTGGTGATGACGTATATCAACTAATGGTGGAGGTAAAGAGGCGAGTAAGAGACTCCTACGGAGTGGAACTTCGAAGTGAGATACGTCTTATTGGTTTTGAGGAGGCTGCTCTATGATGCATGGCAAGATTCGTGACCGACGGGCTCAGGTAATTCGTAGAGCGAAGAGATATCGCCTCTACGGCGTCGCTGGAGTCGTTGGTCTGACGGTCCTTGGTTCGTTGGGTTATGGGATTAGCAGAACTTCAATCTTTAGTGTTCGAAGACTTGTGATTCTTGGTGCTAGCTCTACCGTGCAGGCGAGTATCGGTTCTGAGTTATCAAGCTTTGTAGGAAAGAATCTCTTTAGCCTCGACTCTAACGTTGTTGTCTCAAGACTTGAACGATCGCCGCTTATATCTTTCGTTTCAGTACACAAATCACTACCGTCTGAACTAGTGGTAAAAGTAGGAGTACGAACGCCGGTAGCGCTGGTAAGGGCTACGTCGACAAGTTTTGTTGAGATAAGTCGAAACGGTGTCGTTTTCCAACAGGTTCTTGCAAAGTCGGCACCTTTGCTTCCACAGGTGTGTGTCGTTGGTACTAAGGGTTTTGGCAACTGTTCGGCCTTCGTCGATCCACTATCTGTAGGTGGACGCCTGCCTACATTCGTTTTAGGAGCCTTGGCAGTTGCCCAGGTGATGACGCCACAGGAACTAGCCTCTTACAGATACGTCGGGGTCTCAAGTACTGGCGGCCTTTACCTCTCTGATGGCGGCGGTTTTGTGTGTAAGTTAGGAGATAGTTCGTCGCCAAAGGCAAAGTTAAAGCTTTGTGATGCCATGAAGGAGGCGTTTGGATCGAGCGGAGGACCGTCGTATGTTGATGTGTCTGCACCTGCAAATCCAACGGTTGAACCGACGAGTTGGCTCGGCTAAAGCTCAACTTTAGGGTTATATGCAGCATGATTGTTCTTTAGAAAGTATTTCAAATGTGAAGCCTGAACCATAAAGTTAGGGGTAAGATCTTTGGATAACTTTACTTCTCACGGAGAGTTCCTAAGTGGACTCGAAGAGACACAATTATTTGATACTAAGGCACGAAGGCGGACTCACATGGCAAGCGATGCTCAAAACTACATTGCCGTAATTAAGGTTGTTGGAGTGGGCGGTGGAGGTGGTAACGCCGTCAACCGTATGATAGAGGCAGGTCTAAAAGGCGTTGAGTTCATCGCCGTCAACACCGATGCGCAGGCTCTGCTTATGAGTGATGCGGACGTTACCTTAGATATCGGTCGCCAACTGACCAGAGGTCTTGGTGCTGGATCTAATCCCAGTGTTGGTGCAGCGGCAGCTGAAGAACATAGAGAGGAGATCGAAGAGGCTCTCAAAGGCGCCGACATGGTCTTTATTACCGCGGGCGAGGGTGGCGGAACAGGTACCGGAGGTGCTCCTGTCGTCGCTCAGATAGCAAAGAGTCTGGGTGCTTTGACGATAGGTGTCGTTACACGACCATTTGGATTCGAAGGTAGAGTTCGTGCTCGCCAAGCTACTGAGGGAATTGAAAATCTAAAACAGCATGTTGATACGCTTATCGTCGTGCCTAACGATCGTCTTATGGATATATCCAACGAAAAGACGACTATGGTGAGTGCCTTTAAGATGGCTGATGATATCTTGATGCAAGGCGTTCAAGGTATAACTGACGTTATTACTACACCTGGGATAATCAACACAGACTTTGCAGATGTAAAGACAATTATGGAGTCTGCCGGGACTGCGATTATGGGCATAGGCATGGCCACAGGGGAAAATAAGGCCCTTACCGCAGCTCGAAACGCTATCACATCTCCACTACTTGAGTCTTCGATCGAGGGTGCAAAGGGGATATTGATAAATATCGCCGGTGGACCTGATCTTACTCTCTACGAACTCAACGATGCTGCCAAGATTATCCACGATGCTTCAGATAGTGATGCGAACATCATCCTTGGTTCAGTGATCGATGACTACCTAGCAGACTCAGTTCGTGTAACGGTCATAGCCGCAGGATTTGATGGAGAGACCGAGATTGATCTTTCAAGTCTGCCAAAACAGAAAAAGTCTGAGCCTATCTCCTATATAAACTTGGGTGATGAGCCAAAGAGAGTACACACCAACTCTGTATCGAGTTCGTTCGATGACGACGATGACGACGTTCCACCGTTTTTGAGGTGATTGCAATTGGACCTCGCAAACTTCAGCGACGGTCGGGGGATCTGTTTCTATAGTGATCGTCAAGATGGAGACGCAGGCTCTGACTACGTTGGCTATGAACTTTCGAGATACTCTTCGTTGTATGCCTGTATAGGCGATCTTATTGGACGTAGCAGTGGGTTTGAAGTTCTGAAGGCTTCACAGTGTCACTCCAGTACAGTCGTTGAGGCGTCTATGCTGTGGCGTGACCCTCCCAAAGCCGACGGCATCTATAGCACTGAAGCAACTCTTATTCCGACTGTCATGGTGGCAGACTGTGTGCCAATCGGTCTGTACTCCAAAAGCGGAGGTATCACTGCAGCGATCCATGCTGGCTGGAGGGGGCTAACGGCTGGTGTGGTTGAAAATGCTGTGGATCTGATCGAAAGAGAGTCTGGTGTAAACGATATAGAAGCAGTGATAGGACCTCATATCTGCTCTAGTTGCTATGAGTTTGTGGGACCTGAGTCTTTGGAGGTAGTCAGAGCCTTTGGGGAGGACTGCTTTGTTGGAGAGGGCTGTAACTATTTGGATCTATCTGCATGCATAGAAAAGATATTCGATACTAAAGGAGTTACGAAGATCTTTGAAGAAAAAGATTGTACACTTTGTAGTGGACGTTTTTTCTCTTATAGGGGTGGGGACACCACGCAGAGAATTATTTTAGGGGTTGGAGTTGTCGGAGAGTAGTAACTATTCGAAACTCACGAGTGATAAGGAGTTAGGGGACAGGCTGGCTGAGGTAAAAGAGCGTATCTCTAAGATCACCTCGCTTGACTCAGTCAGGATTATATGTGTGACAAAGGGTTTTCCAGTCGAAACAGTGCAGTCAATGGGTGAACTCGGAGTACGTGACTTCGGAGAGAACTATCAACAAGAACTCAGTTTTAAAGCGACCATTATAGGAAAAGATGTCAACTGGCACTTTATTGGAGCAATACAGCGTTCTAAGTTAAAGAAGATAGTCAAAGTCTCCAGTGGAATTCACTCGGTATCTCGTATCTCAGAGATAGACGAGTTGGCTAGATTGGACTACCGGGGTGAAGTTTTTCTTCAGGTGCGTTCTGATGAAGAAGTTGGCCGAAACGGATTTCAGCTTGAGCATATAGAAGAGGGCGTGGACCTAAGCAGGAGCGTCGGTCTCAATCTCGTGGGATTAATGGGAGTTGCATCGATTACAAGTGGTTATCGAGCACCAGAGTTCTTTAGACTGGTGAGAGGTCTTTGCGACACATACGGTCTGAAACGATGCTCGATGGGCATGAGTGATGACTTTGAGTTAGCACTCGCAAACGGTGCCACTGACCTCAGGTTGGGTAGGGCTCTCTTGGGCCAAAGACCTTCCATTGGGCGGGGCATCTAGGAATTGATTAGCAATGAAGTGAGTAGATAGGGGAATTGGATGGCGTCCGTTGTTCATAAGGCAATGGTTTGGCTGGGTATCACCGATGATGATGAAGAGTTGGAGATGCCCATAACTAGGTCTCAGCAGTATCGGGAACCCCGGTCAGAGTATAACTTGGCACAGGAGCCTAGATTTAGAGAAGAAGCCTTGGCCTACGCCGGAAGTGCTCGGGTGGGAGAGGAACGACGCCAACAGCCGCGAGTTCAGGTTTTCACCCAAGATCCGCCCCCTGTGCGTGAAAGTTATACCTATCCTGAAACTCACCCAACGCCTCATAAAGAGAGTTCTGCAAAAAAAGTCGAAGAGGTTGATGAGCCTACTCAAGTAATAGAACATCGATCTCCGGTAGTTAGACCACTTAAAAGTGACGGTCCCAAGGTTCATCTAGCGGTCCCTTCAAAGTTCGCTGACGTGCAAGAGATAGCTGACCATATGAAAGGTGGCCGTCCTGTTATCGTAAATATCGAGGGGCTTGACACTGGAGTCTCTCGGAGAGTTATAGATTTTTGCTCAGGTCTAACTTACGCGCTTGGGGGTAAGATTAAGAGGGTAGCTGAGCAAGTCTACTTGATAACTCCAGCCAAGGTTGAAGTTACCGAGGAAGACATGGAGCGTATAACAGAACGAGCAGTACTTCGAGGTAACTAAAATGGTTGGGATACAGTCCCTAATTCGTTCCTTATTGGAACTATATGTAATAGTAATCGTGGTCCAGATAGTACTTTCGTACTTTCCTTCTCCTCCTGAATCGGGGTTCTACAGGGCTCAGATGTTCTTGAGCCGTTTTACTGAGCCGGTCTTAGGACCTGTAAGAAGGGTAATGCCGAAGATAGGTTCTGGACCTATGACCTTTGATCTGTCGCCCCTAATAGTCATATTGTTAATTCAGTGGGTAATTGTGCCGATAGTATAGCTGGTGGAACTTGAAGGCGCAACGCCTGAAGGAGGGAGTGTCGGTGGCTATTAGTTCTAAGCAAGTTCGTGAGGTTGAGTTTCGTGAACGTATGCGTGGCTACCACCAAGACGATGTAGACGAGTTTTTGGAACAAGTAGCCCGTGGAATCGATGTTCTGGAAGCACAACTTGCGGAGACGAAGGCAAAGGTAGCTCGTTATGAGGCAAATCCTCCGGTGGTCACAAAGAGTTCCTCGGCTCCTGCATCAGAGCCTCGGGTGCTCTCTACTAATCCCGGAAATGATGTCTCACCGAACAATGATCTGATCCAGAGAACCTTGCTCTTAGCCCAAAAAGCAGCCGATCAGGCGGTCCAAGAGGCCAAGAAGGAGGCGGATCGTATAACTGAAGATGCCCGACGCCGTTCCGAAGAGATGGTTGAACAGGCCAACAGGAGAGCTAATGCATTAGTGGAAGAGAGAGCCAGACTACTCGCGGGTGAGGTGGACTCCTTGGAGCAGCGCAGGTCGTCCTTGGTTGAAGAGGTAAAGGTGCTTGTATCTTCGGTTGCAACCGCTAAAGACGAGATGCGAGCTTCTTTGATGGATCTCGTTGACCGCTTAGATAAGAGTCTTGAACTTCGTTTGGACTCTTTATCGTTAGGGACCACTGAAACGACACCGTCAACTAGCCAGGTCGTAAGCGGCGATGGCTCAGAGGCAAACAACGGTACCGAGTTTGATGATGCCGGCATCGCGAGTCCTTTTACCTTTCCTGACTCTTCCACATACGAGGATGGATATCCCGATCTTTCTAGATTGGAAGATGATGCAACGGTAGCTCTTCCACTTATCGAGGAAGATTCAAGGATCGAAGACTCTTTGACGGAAGTAGACTTTCACTTTGGTCGTCCGAACTTCCAGCTTTTAGACGGCGATGGTCCGTCCGCTCCAGTTCTCTTTGACGATGAAGACCTATAGTGCCACAGCATTAGAGATAGATACTCCTTCAATCTGAACGTGCGATTCCTGATGTGCCTATAAAGAGTTAAACCAGACTTTGCTAGCGATTGCCTGGAGAATGTCTATTGCGGTTCCAACTCTAGCTGTCACGTCGATCTCTTGGAGTTCGCCTCTTTCCTCTTTTGGGAACAAGAACGAAAACATTAAAACCATCTGTTTATCTTGATGTTGAGCGACTATGGGCAGTGAGTGTGGTGGTACCTTGAGATTAGAAGTCTTGTACATACTGATCAGACATTGTA
>JAJYGI010000151.1 GCA_021790735.1 Actinomycetes bacterium
CAAGATTCTCTACGGCGTACAAGGGGCTACTGATCCTCCAACTTTTACTTTATTTGCAACTAAAGAGATCGAGACTAGCTACCTACGTTATGTCGAGAACCGCATTAGGGAACACTTTGGACTGGGTGTTACCCCGATAAAGATTAGGGTACGCCACCGGAGCGGCTGAGGACAGGTCCACGTTCTTCGTACTTAGACCTTTGTGAGAGGGCAAACTCACAGATCCTACTGGGTTTTTTGGGATTTTGGGGGTTGTTTCTTCGAGCGATTTAGATCAATTGCTTCTTGTATAAGTGCTTTAAACGCGTCTTCGTTGATCGTATCGCCTTCGTGGAAGTCGATGGCTCTGCGAGTACCTCCTTCAAGGCTTGAGTTAAATAGATGGGAAGGATCTTTGAGAGATGCTCCTTTGGCAAAGGTAACCTTTACTATATTTTTGTAACTTTCCCCTGTACACAACATACCGTCTCGGTACCAAACGGGAACTCCTCTCCACTTCCACTCCTCTAAGATCTCTGCATCGACCTCTAGGATCAAGGTTCGGACTCTACCTAGGGTAACTCCACGCCAGTCGTTCAACTCTTTGATTCTCTGATCAATCTTCTTTGAAGGAGAGTCTTGCACTTGTGAAGTATCTTGGTCCATCTCGAACACCCCTTTAGTCTCTAACTAAAGACACCTTTATCTAAGTGTACTTCGTATGTCTGCGTCACTGCACTAGCTCCATAGAGTCTATAGCTACGCCAGAGTACCTAAAGAAGCGTGAGGAGTTAAAGCTCCCTTTGAGGCTACTGCGAGCGATGTTTCTTTGTCTCTATGCCTTCGGTTCGGTACAGGAGAAATCGAGTTGATGTAGTATGTAGAGGTGCCCTGGTGCGAGTCGTGTTCCAAATTTAAAGAGTCTGAAGAGTTAGATCGTGAAGGACACTGTCCGTCCTGTGGAACGGTAATAGCACCTCCAAAGCGAGCGCCATGGCACTTCAAACTCCTGGTCGTCGCAACAATTATCTATCTAACTTATAGGTTTATTCAATTGAGTGTATGGCTATATCATCACCTTTGATCAGTAACGCCTGTTGAGCGAATCTAAGCCCGTTCTAAGCTGGCTATATTGCTATTATCGGAAAGTTGTGTTTACCTTAGACTATGTTTAGACCAATAGAGGACTATGGAGTCATAGGCGATCTCCATACGGTTGCTTTAGTATCAAAGACAGGATCTATCGATTGGATGTGTCTTCCAAGATTTGATTCTGGTGCCTGTTTTGCAAATCTGTTAGGTGGTGAAGGTCGAGGTCATTGGCGAATCTCTCCGCGAAGTGGAGAGATCTCAAAGAAAAGGCGATATCTGAAAGATACCTTGGTGCTTGAGACGTACTTTGAGAGTCAGTCGGGGTCGTTTAAGGTAATCGACTTTATGCCCCCACGTCTTGACAATCCCTGCTTGATCCGAATTGTGGAAGGGGTCTCTGGAATATCGCAGGTTGAGTCGGAGTTGGAAGTCCGCTTCGACTATGGACAGACGGTCCCGTGGGTCCATCGAACCAACGACGGTCTCAACATGATAGCAGGACCTCACGCGCTTTCGCTTGAGTCAAGTGTGAACTTGAGGGGACGCAATATGGAGACGTTTGCCGACTTCGTTGTAGAGTCTGGAGAGCGAGTCTCCTTTATCCTTACCTACCATGGTTCCTTGGAACCTACGCCGCGGGCTTTGGATGCTTCGATCTCTCTCGAAAATACCGTTGAGTACTGGCAGAACTGGGTTCTACAGTGTCGCGACGACTTCGGCGAGTATCACGACGTAGTCACCCGTTCGCTGATAACTTTGAAGGCTCTTACTTACGCTCCTACGGGTGGTATAGTGGCTGCTCCTACTACCTCTCTACCGGAAGAATTAGGTGGTTCTCGTAACTGGGACTACCGCTACTGTTGGCTAAGGGACGCAACCTTCACGCTGTACGCGTTGATGGTTGACGGGTACGCTGAAGAGGCGAGACGATGGCGCGACTGGCTGCTAAGGGCCGCGGCCGGTGATCCGGAACAACTTCAGATAATGTACGGAGTAGCTGGAGAACGGCTCATACCGGAGTTCGAACTGCCTTGGCTGCGAGGGTACGAAGACTCCAAACCGGTTCGTGTCGGTAATGCGGCATCTGAGCAGTTCCAACTAGACGTCTATGGGGAGTTGATGGATGCCTTCTATCAGTTCCGACGTAGTGGTATTCCTTCGTTCAACGACGCTTGGGACTTAGAGACAAAGGTAGTGGAGTTCGTAGAGAAGAGTTGGAACCAACCTGACGAGGGAATCTGGGAGATACGAGGACCACGGCGCGACTTTACCTACTCAAAGGTTATGGCGTGGGTGGCTCTTGATCGGGCTGTTCGGGTAACGGAACGCTTCGGATTTGATGGCCCTACTGAGCGATGGAAGGCGGTTAGAGATGAGATCAAAGACGAAGTCATGGCGAAGGGCTATAACGAAAGTGTTGGAGCGTTTACTCAATACTTTGGATCTAAGTCACTAGACGCAGCGGTGTTGTTACTGCCTTTGGTGGGTTTTATAAGGGCCGATGATCCAAAGATGGTCTCAACGGTAAACGCACTTGAAAAAGGTCTTTCAGTATCTGGACTACTTAGACGGTACTCCGATGAGGATGAGGAAGTAGATGGCCTCAAAGGCGAAGAAGGGGTGTTTCTTGCGTGTTCTTTCTGGATGGTGGATAACCTAGCTATCTCTGGACGAAAGGAAGAGGCCAAAGAGAGGCTGGATTACCTGCTTACTCTCGGAAACGATCTGGGTCTGTTCTCCGAAGAGTATGACGTTCATTCAAAGCGTATGTTAGGTAACTTTCCGCAAGCCTTTACTCACGTTGGAATTGTAAATACGATACGTAACGTCTTAAACTCCCAGTCTCCAGCCAAGCATCGGGCTGAGTAGAGACGAAAGGTACGCACAAGCTTCGGCGGCAACGTCGCTTTTTGGTAAGGAAGATAGATGATAGTTGGGGTAGATATCGGAGGGACCCATTTTCGGATGGCTCTCTTGAATGAAGACGGAGAGATCTTGCGTCATGAGAGAGTCGAAACGAAGACTATAGAGGATCCGCTACAGACGCTTAGAGCTATGAAGGCAACGATAGATGTGGACTCGAAGGCTGATCTTGTTGTAGTCGGAGTACCAGGCGTCGTAGATTACATTGCAGGTAACCTCGTTTTTGCTCCAAATATCGATCAAAGATGGGTAAAGCTGTTAGACGTCGATCACATAAAGACTTCCCTTGGTGTTGATGCCCTGTTGGTGAACGACGCAGATGTAGCGGCGATCGGTGAGTTCTTCTTTGGGGCTGGTCGAGGGCTTACCTCGATGGCGTACGTTACCGTGTCTACCGGCGTTGGGGTTGGGGTGATTCTAGAGGGACGTCTCCTTAGAGGTAGGCTTTCAAACTTGGAGCTTGGACATAGCTATATCCCCTCAATTAACTCTTTAGGAGTAGATCCGGACTCACTTTCTTCTGTTGAAGATCTTGCCTCAGGTACTGCTCTTGCAAAAAGAGCTAGCGCGGTCGGGCTAGATATGGACAATGAGCTACTGCTCAAGCAGGCTAGTGTCGAAGGTTCTCAGGAGTTTGAACTACTAGATGCGCTTTCACAAGATCTGTCTGTGGCGTTAGCTAATCTGTGTTGGATGACTTCAGTTCAAGAGTTGGTGCTAGGAGGTGGAATAGCTTTGAACTCCAGTTTGCTAGTGACTTTAGTGCGAAGTCACCTGCAACTGATAGCCCCCAAGTATCTCAAGATAAGCATACAGATAGCAACACTTGGCGATGATGCTGGACTGATCGGTGCGGCGGCCGCTAAGAGGGCCCTGATCTAGCGTCTTGATACAGCTGAGATCCTCGAGTACCGACTATCGGCGTCTTTGAAACGTGTCGAGACTTCGCTGTTTAAACTATGAGATGACGGTTCGCTCATGGCGTTCAACGTCGAAGCGATCTCCTTCGCAGCAGAGGACTGCTCATCTGTAGCAGTTGCTATTTGGGTGATCATGTCTCTCACCAGTTCTACGTTTTTAGCGATTGAATCGATGGCTTCGTCGGCTTGTCTGGCCTTTTGTTCTCCATCTTCGGCTTTAGATCTAGAGGCGTCAATAGCCTCTACTGCACTTTGCGTTCCGCCTCGGATCTCTTCAACCTTGGAGGCTATCTCTGATGCAGCTGCTCTTGCTCTACCTGCAAGCTGTCTTACCTCGTCGGCTACTACACCAAAGCCTCTACCCGCTGACCCAGCCCGAGCGGCTTCAATAGCTGCGTTTAGCGCTAGCAGGTTTGTCTGATCGGCAATGCCTTGTATCGCTGATACGATAGTTCCGATCTCTTGGGATTTGACGTCGAGGGTTTCAAGTATCGAAGCGGTTCCCCTAATCATTATCGCGATCTCTTCCATGGTAGATCCGGCTAGCTGTACGATGTCTCTACCCGATGATGCGCTGTAAGACACCTCGTTAGAGGTGGAAGAGGCTTCCTTTGAGCTACGCGCAACCTCTGCAATTGAGGCCGTCATCTCTTCGACCGCAGCCGCAATAGCA
>JAJYGI010000023.1 GCA_021790735.1 Actinomycetes bacterium
CCTTACCGGTGTACAACTAGTTGATGGTTTAGGTCTAGGTGCGGCTATCGGCGCGTTAGGTGGAGTCGGCCTTGTGGTTCGTGGACGCGCCAAGCGTGGAGATACTCCACAAGATGAGGAACTCAGATCTGCCCGAAAGGATAAGGAGGGGCTTGCAAAGCTTCGAGAGACTTGGCGTATGCCTAAGTTAGATAAGCTTCCACGAGCGGAGATGAGTATTGGAAGAAAGCTTGGGCTTGGAACTCTTAGAGCCTACTTAATCGTAGCCTTCGTAATGGTGATCGTAAAGGTCGTACAGTTAGCGTCAGGCCATTAAAGTATAAACTACCAGGTGACTTTCTCGTAGGTGCTCGGCGTTTTGACCGAGCACCTATCGATTCCAAGGAAGTTTAAAGTGAAATCCAGAGCTTCGTTCTAAGGCATCGACGACGTCATCGGCGAGGACTCGTCCAATAGGTGTTCCGCTTTCATCGACGACGACTAGAGAACTCGACCTAGCCTCTATTAGAGTCTTCACTACCTCCCTTAGAGGGGCCTCAGCATCGATGTAAAGTGGATCGTGGTCTTCAAGCAAAGTCGCAACCTTATCTGTTGGAGAGGCTACGAATAGGCTAAAGAGAGGTAGGTCGTCGATGTACTTACCCTCCTCGTCTACTATGACTGTAGCGTCGATATCAGTAGCGTGATCCTTCGCCTCTTTCATCCTCATCGCTACGTCGGCTACCGTATCGTTAGGGTGCGAGAGTATTAGCACTGTAGTCATAAAACCGCCCGCCATGGTCTCTGGGTACTCAAGAGACTCTTCAAGTGCCTCTGAAACTTCAGGAGGAAGTTTTGAGAGAATCTCATCAGCTTCGGCTCGGCCTAAATCTCTCAGCGCATCTACTGCCTCGTCTGGCTCCATCTTCTCGATCAGCTTGGCGGCTACATCGGGAGGCGTGTCGACCATGAGATCTTCAACCTCGTCCGGTTCCATCTCTTCTACCGCATCAGCTAGATCTGAGAGGTCCATCGATGCAGTAAAATCCTCGCGAGCGTCTTCGTCTAGCTCTTGGAGCAGATCTGCAAGCTCGCCAGGTCTGAGTCTTCTTAAACCCTCATGCAACTCTTTAAGCCTGAGCTCTGACTCCTCTTCGCCAAAGGGTTGCACTAAGGACCAGTCGACCAGTCCCGAGTCTACCCTTGAAAGAGCCCTAAGACCCCGTCGCTTCTCAGGACCTGATACGCCCACGAGATACATCGTCGAAGCGATCCAGGCTAAGTAAAGCTCTTTGGCTATAACGACAGTTGCGCCCTGGACATCTACAATCTGACGACCTATCACATCGGTCTCAAGCCTAAGCTCTCCGCTGCGCCTCTCCCAAGAACCTGGACCGGCGCCTAGGTACGTGATGCTCCGAGATGATGCCACGAAAGGCTCTACTCGCGACGACGGTACCAGTAGTAGCTCTTCGTCTTCAGCAGATCGTTGTACAACTAAGCCTTTGACGTCTGGATATCTTGAGTCACCACTCCACTTGACGACGACATCTACGACTCGTCCTAGATGTCGTCCCGAGGTATCACTTACTAACTTGGCTATAACGACATTTAGAGGTATTAGGGAGGACCTTACTGCCTGCCGATCCAAAAGGGTCACCCTTCTAGTTCTTCGGATACTCACGTTTTGAACTCGCTTTCCGTTACATCTTTTGATTGTTGCAACGATAACGGTAAATCTCTCTAGATAGCTTGGCCTTTAGCTCAGATGAATCTATATGTTTTTATATAGATTACACAACTTGCCCTAAAAGTGTACAGCAACTTATTGAATCTGATGTGTACTCGTAAAGGTTCGCGTTCCTTTGAGATCCCATTAGGAGTCGATGGCGTCTTGTACTTGTTTTCGGTCGCTTCTAGATGTTCGGCCAAGGCGCAAAGACCCTCTAGTGGATGACAGAATCCACCTGGGTGTTCGGTCTTTATAAGGAGCGTAGTCTTCTCCCAACTCCGACTCAAGGTACTGCTCTTCTTTTGGTACGACTACTTGGTCAATGTAAGCTCCGCCAACAAGAGAGAGGACGACGCCAATTAGAGACCTCTTTGAGATGCTTCTTCCTGTCGCAGACAGGATGGCTCCTAGGTATATAGGGTTTCTCGTGTACTTAAACGGTCCACCGGAGATAACCTTGGTTTTGTTCGCTCGTGGATTTGGATTCTGCCTTCCCGCTACCATCGTCAGTGCGGCCCATATGGAGAGTAACACGCCGCAAGCTTCAATAAACTTACCGATCTTTGTTAGGGGTTTTTGGAGTTTCGTACTTTTTTGCTTACCTCTAAGACGTGAAGCTATGACTCCTATCTCTCCCAGAAACCCCACAATAACAGGGGGAGGGATGTGAACAGATGCAACCCTGGTTCTCAGGGTCGATAAGGTTACCATAGGGATAAAGCTACAACAAATTTCCTTAGAAAGCTACTTCGATTTGATGTTAACTCCATAAGTTGCTCCGACCACTGTTTAAGCGGCTCCCTTGGAGAGCGTAAGACTGATCGGTGTTTTTCGATAAGGTCGCTAGTGCTTTAGGCATCTAAGATGGGAAAGTTACTTTAGGAGAGGCGGCGGAGCTAATGAGTCAAGAGGCTGTGGTGCTTCTAAGTGGTGGCTTGGACTCTACAACGGTTATGGCGACGGCTAAGTCTCAAGGATTTCTCTTACATGCACTTAGCTTTAACTACGGGCAACGTCACTCGATAGAGCTTGAGAGGGCTGAGGCGGTAGCACGATACTTTGGTGCTAGTCATCAGACGGTATCGGTGCCTAGAATCGTGTTCCAAGGTTCGGCGTTGACTACACCTGAGATAGCTGTTCCTAAGGATGCTCTTGGTTTAAATGGGAGTTCTGAGATTCCTACGACCTATGTTCCGGCGAGAAATACGGTGTTTCTGGCTCTTGCTCTAGGCTATGGCGAGGCAGTTGGCGCCTTCGACATCTTTATTGGAGCTAACTCGATCGACTACTCGGGATACCCTGACTGTAGAGGAGAGTATCTTCAAGCCTTTGAAGTGATGGCGAATCTAGCTCTCAAGGAGACCGTCGAGGGCCGGGCGAAGGTCAAAGTTCACGCTCCATTGCTCACTCTTCGTAAGGAAGAGATTATTGCCTTGGGACTGAGCCTTGGTGTCGACTATTCGATGACTCATAGCTGTTACGATCCAGATCCATCTGGTCGTAGCTGTGGCCGGTGTGATTCGTGCTTACTGCGTCTAGCGGCCTTCGCTGCAAATGGAATCGTCGACCCCATTTCCTATGTCGACCAAGATGTCTGAGCCATAGACAGGGCAAGTCCCGACGATTGAAGACGACGTTTAGACGCTAGAATGCCCTTTTTAACTGTGTTGGAGGTTTCGGCAGTGAGTAACGAGGCGTGGAGAGGCAAGAGCTATCTGGCAGAGAAGGACTACACAGGTAGATCTTTGCTGGACATTATTGAGTTGGCCCAAAGCTTGCGTCAAGAGCGTGCTGACGGTCTTGAAGAACAGCGTCTCATTGGGAAAAAGATCGCCCTCGTCTTCGAGAAAGCCTCTACGCGTACTCGATGTGCATTCGAGGTAGCTGCGTTTGAACAAGGTGCATCGACGACTTACCTGGGACCCGCTGGATCTCATCTGGGGAAAGAGGAGTCAGTCAAAGACAGTGCCCGAGTATTAGGGAGAATGTATGACGCGATTGCGTATCGGGGTTTTGCGCAAAGAACCGTAGAAGAGTTGTCTCTCTACAGCCAGAGGCCAGTATTTAACGCTTTGACGGATGAGTGGCATCCGACCCAATCGTTGGCAGACGTTATGACTATGATGAGTCATTCAACCTCTTCCCTGTCGCAGATCTCCTTTGTGTTTGTAGGAGATGGGAGGAATAACGTAGCGCGCTCACTGCTTATAACCGGTGCGATGCTTGGTATGGACGTTCGTATCTGTGCACCCAAGGAGTTGTGGCCCGACGCCGTTACGATATCTTTAGCAAACGACTTTGCGATAGAGTCGGGTGCCCGCATCAAAGTTGACCATGACCCCAAAGAAGCACTATACAACGTCGAGTTCGTCTATAGCGATGTCTGGCTTTCAATGGGAGAGTCTAAGGAACTCTTGGGACAAAGAGTAGAACTCTTGTCGCCATATCAGGTGAACTCTAGTCTTATAGAGCACACTGGTCGCGACGATTGGAAGTTTATGCACTGTCTTCCTGCATTGCACGACGAGACTACGTTGCAAGGGCTTGAGCTGCTAGAAAGGTTCGGGACTACAGCCTTTGAAGTGACAGATGAGATCTTTGAATCTGAAAACTCAATCGTCTTTGATCAAGCTGAAAATCGATTGCACACCATAAAGGCGCTGTTGGTTTCGACCTTATCTTGAGTATCCACATACTATCCAAATGAGGCCGACAACATTGAGATACCAGCGCCGCTATACCCAAAGGTAGGAAACGAAACGCTATCAACCTCT
>JAJYGI010000104.1 GCA_021790735.1 Actinomycetes bacterium
CGTTTTGCTTCTCGTTCCACAAGTCGAGTAAATCCGGCAGCGTCGTCCTCTTTTAATGTCTGAACTCGCCCTTCGGCCTTGGAGACGACTTTTTGAGTTACTACCACAACGTCGTAGTCTGTGATCTCGAAGTGTTCGCAGATGAGTGACGCTATGTCGTCCCCGTGCTTTACCTCTGGGACTCCTACCACTGGTATGATCGAGAGAACCGAAGGCTCTTGGCCATTAGAGTTCAACTACTGCTCCTGCGAGCTTCGCTTCGGCTTCTTTGTCTGTCATTAAAGTATCAAAAACCACACAGTTCATGTCTAATGCTTCTATCTCTTTGACTAGGCAGGAGTCCTTGGAGTCTACTACGAAAGTGCCTACATAAGGTTGATAGAACTTTGCAACTGAGACCGCGGAAGTGTCCCCGTATAGATCACGAAGAATGTCTTGTAGAGGTCCCTTTACTGCTTCTCCTTGAACGATCGGAGACACTGCTATCGTATCCCGCCGTCTTTGTATGAGCAACTCCTTAAGTCGTGGAATAGCTAGCATGGGTCCGATTGATAGTAGAGGGTTTGAAGGTGCCACGAGCACTTTTTTGCAGCTAGCTAGCGCCTCAGCCACTTCTGGGTTGAGAATTGCGCGATCGGCGCCTTCATAGTATATCGAGGAGATCTCAATCTGGTGATGATGCTTTACGAAGTACTCTTGGAAGCTGAAGAGCCTTTGAACGTCGAACTCGACCGTGGGCTTCGTGTCCGATATCTCTTTTCCCAGTATCATGGTACGAACTGAACTGTCAGTAAAGGGTAGTACATCTACCTCGATGTTATGAGCTTTTGAGATCTCACGTGTCACCTCAGAGAGTTGTGCACCCTCTTTCAGACGCTTAGTTCTGTAGAGATGGGTGCCGAGATCCCTGTCTCCTAGTGTGAACCATGCTGCGTCTCCCAGCCTCTTTACCATGGAAAGGGCGTTATATGTCTCGTCTTTTACTCCCCAACCCGTAACGTTGTTGTCAAGACCAGCGAGCACGTAGGTCACGGTATCTAGATCGGGTGAGACGTGTAGGCCGTAGAACTCATCGTCGTCTCCGATATTCACCACTGCAACAATTGACGATGGTGGTACCTGGTTAGTCAAACCTCTTATAAACTTCGATCCACCGACACCACCGGCTAGAACAGTTATCACAAGGCCAAAGTATAGGTGATGGAGGTCGAAGGTTCTCAAAATTTTGTTGGAGGTGTCGATGGAAAAAATTAGAGTGGCTTTTGAAGCTACTGCACTGCTTGGTTCAAGAAGCGGGGTAGGCGAGTTTGCCTATGGGTTGTTGACCAGACTCTCTGACGGAGATACCGAGGTAGATGCTTTTGCTGTAAGTTGGCGGAAAAGGCACCTTTTAGAGGGAGAGCTTCCTCTAGGAGTAGGATTCATCGATCGCGTTATGCCTGCTAGACCACTCCACCTGCTCTGGGACATTATCGATGCTCCAAAGATTGAGCTTATCTTAGGGGGTGGTTACGACATAGTGCATGGCTCTAACTTCTTTGTTCCTCCCTCAAGGAGCGCGAAAAGAGTTGTGACAGTCCATGACCTTACACCGCTTCACTTTCCTGAGATGTGCTTAGCTCCGGTCTTGAAGTATCCTCGTTACATAGCGAAAGCGATTGCCGATGGCGTGTTTATACATACTCCAACCGAGTTTGTAAAGCGCGAGGTCATGGAGGTCTTTGGAGCTTCAGAAGACCAAGTTTTTGCGGTGCCTCACGGTGTTCCAACGGATGCTTATGGCACTTTAGATGGGGTTTCCGAAGGATTTGTTGCAAAGATTCGTGAGATTGCTGCGGGTCGCAAGGTATTGCTGGCCATCGGAACGATTGAGCCTCGTAAGGGGTATGTAGAGTTCCTTAGTGCCTTCTCTTTGTTACAGCAGAGACGAAAAGATCTGGTACTTATAGTTGCAGGAGCCAAGGGTTGGGGTTGGGATAGCTTTGAAGCTAAACGCTCGACGCTAGTTGATTCTAGCGCTGTTGTAGCTCTAGGGTGGGTAAGCGCAGCCGAGCGAAAATGGCTGTACGATAATGCAACGGTTCTTGTGTTCCCTTCGATATGCGAAGGTTTTGGCTTGCCAGCTCTGGAAGCTATGGCGAGAAGGCTTCCTGTTATCTGTTCTGATGCGGGTGCGACGGTGGAGGTGGTTGGTGACTGTGGTGTTATTGTAAAGGGTAACGATCCGGTTTTGTGGAGCGATGCGGTTGAAGAGGTTATAGATGACACAGAGATCCGAACCGATCTTAGCAGCAGAGGAAAGATCAGGGCGGAAACGTTCACCTGGGAAAAGTCGGCTTCTGAAATGAGAATAGAGTATCGAAAGATCCTTGAGTCGCACGGCTGAGAGAATCTATTGTTAGGCTTTCAATGTGCGGGTACTAATTTGCGCTGATCAACTTCACCAACGAATTCCCGGTGGTACTGGGGTCTACATAAGGTCAACACTGCGTGCAGCTAAGTCTTTATCTGCCACCCCTGAAGGTCCAAGCTGGATTTTGTATGGATCTAGGCCCAGATCGAACTCTGAAGATGGAATTGCTTCCATGGGATTTAGCTTTTGCTACTCACACTTCTCGAACCCCTTAGCTCAACGACTTTGGGACTTGGGACTTGATCGTCCTTCAGCGGAGTATCATCACTACCACTCTTTTTCCATGGGAGGGCCGAGACCGCTTACTAAAGTCCGCGGTGCGAGGACGCAAAGTTTTGCGGTCTACGATGCTCTCTGGGAGTCACAAGCGGATACGTATCCATCTTCGGGACGTAAGTGGCACCGCCAGCGATTTGCTCAAATAAGAGACCATGCTGACAAAATAGTAACGATCTCAAGTGAGTCCAAGAGGACATTGATCTCTATGGGAGTCGACCCTGAACAGTTGGAGGTAATTCATCCCGGTTCAGATCACCTGCCTAGCGCCGATCTTGAAGCGGGCAAGCGTATCTTAAATGACTTTGGAGTAGAAGGTGACTTTCTTATCTCGGTCTCTACATTGGAACCCAGAAAGAATCTTAAAAGAGTTATGGCGGCGTTTTCGGCAGTTTTAGGGGAGCTGGGAGGTCCCATGTCCTTAGTGATCGTGGGTCCAAGCGGCTGGGGTGGATCACTCGAGCCTGCAAAAAACGTATTCTTGGTTGGTAAGGTGACAGAAGGAGCGCTGTCTGCTTTATACCAGAAAGCTATCGCTATGGTATACGTTCCGCTTGAGGAAGGTTTTGGGTTACCGGTACTTGAGGCGAACGCAGCCTGTTTGCCGGTAGTCTCCTCGTTTATACCTAGTGCCAACTATGACAATACTCTAGTCGTGGATCCGAGAAGCGAAGGAAGTATCGCAGAAGGTCTAAGGCGCATTGTGGTAGATGACAAACTAAGGTCAGCGCTTGTGACGCAAGGCCTCATGACAGCGAACGACCTGAGTTGGGCCGAGACCTTCAAAGCCCATCAACGTCTATTTGTAAAGGTTGCAAGCGCCTGTGGATAACCTAGTTACGGTAGACGTGAGTGCAGTTCCGCGCAAACCTACAGGTGTTGGCCGCTACGCTATAGAGCTCTTGAGCGCAGTGGCTCCACTCGTTCGAGAGGACATGACGATAGGTACGTGTGTCTCCTCTTCGAACTCGCAACTCTTTGAAGGCCTTGGCGAGCCCGTCCACACCTTTATCGAATCTCCTGGAAGTAGAGGATTGAGGCTTATCTGGGAGCAGAGTGTGCTGCCACGGCGACTGAATCTCGCCTCATCGAGAGTCCATCATGGTCTGCACTATACGATTCCGATGACCTATAGAGGTGCAACCGTAGTGACCGTTCATGATATGACACTTATTACGCATCCGACATGGCACCAAAGAAGTAAGGCTCTGTTTTTTCAAAGGGCAATACGATATGCAGCCAACCGTGCCGATGTAATAGTGGTCCCATCGTATGACACTGAGCGAAAACTAAAAGATATCCTTAGCCCCAAGGGTGAGGTCGTGGTCGTACCTCATGGCGTAAAGGTGCGTAGCGAACCTAACGTCAATGAATCTGGGCGGATTAAACGAACTGAACCGTACCTCTTGTTTGTAGGAACGATTGAGCCTAGAAAGTCCGTGGAGACTTTGGTAAGGGCATTCGAAGAGGTTGCAGTAAAGAGCGACGGATTGAGGTTGGTTGTTGCTGGACTACCAGGATGGAAGGCAGATGAGGCTAAGACTGCTTTAGAGCGGTCACGCTTTAGGGATCGGATTGACGTCTTGGGTTTTGTTGGGGATGATGAACTTGTGGGGCTATATAAAAATGCCGCGGTGTTCGTCTATCCATCTCTTGAAGAAGGCTTCGGACTTCCTGTTCTTGAGGCCATGGCTTACTTTGTGCCTATTGTGACGACGAAGAATAGTGCCATGGAGGAGGTTGCCCAGGGTTATGCTTCTTTAGTAGCTGGCAAAGATGTCG
>JAJYGI010000084.1 GCA_021790735.1 Actinomycetes bacterium
CGCTTCTAAGGAAGCAACTGAGATAAAGATGGCGATTCCAGACGCCGAGGTGTTCATCTTCTATATAGATATGCGTATGTATGGCTACTGGGAGAGTCAGATCTACTGGCCAGCTCAAGAGAAGCACCACGTTCAGTATGTGAAAGGTATCATCACGGAGGTTCTTCCAAAGGGTGACCAACTCCTAGTTCGAGGTGAGGACACAACTATGGGACGCCCGATGGAGGTGTTGATGGACATGGTGGTCTTGTCCGTCGGCATGGAGCCTTCTCCTGGCACCCGCAAGATGGCTGCGGTTATGGGAATTCAGCAGAATAAGTATGGCTTTATCGAGTCCATGAACCCTCCGCTAGATACGGTCTCAACCTCTGTATCTGGTATCTATGCTGTCGGGGCCGCTCTAGGACCAGCAGACTTAGAAGACTGTGTCTCAACAGGAGGTTTGGCAGCTGCCAAGGCGATCGGTGGTATCAAATCGTTGGTCCTAAGTGGAAAGTAGCCGATAAGAGGTGTCAACTCGCGTACAGATCGCAGATCTTGAGGTCGCAAGGGAGTTTTGGAGTCAGGTATCTTTGCAGATCCCGGACATTGAGTATCGCGACCTGGATAAGAGATTGAAGTTCAAGTCAGATCAGGTGAGAGCGTTGGTTATGGGGTCAGATCCCCTTACCCTGTCATTTAGGGAGCTTAACTTCTTACTCAGGTCTTCTTTTGCCAGTAGAAGAAAGGCAAAAGAGATACTTGCTACCTGCGATCTCGACGGTTTACGCGAAGGAGTAGCGTCTTTAGCGGATGGTTCATTAACCATAGAGGAACGAACGTGTGTCCTTAGACAACACCTTGGCGCGTTTCCATCAGCTCAGATGGAGCTACCGTTCGAGCTGTTGCATGATCTCTACCCAGATACGTATTGGCCTTGGAGTAAGTGGATATGGAACCCTGACTCAGACACCGGTGCACTTAGGCTACTGGTCAACGAGGAGTGCGAGCTGTTTGGCGATGACGACTTTGAGACCTATGGACTGGTATGTTCCGCAAGTAACTTCTTGTTTCATACACTGGCGTCAGCCGGTCTAGGAGTTGACTCGTCATCACCTTTTTCATTTGACATCTTTTTAGCGGGCGTCTATGCGACCTATATGTCCACGGTGCTAGAGATGAGGATGACGAGAGAGTTTAATCAGATAGTTCCTGGCGCAGTCGAGCTTGCCGCTCGACTCTTAGGGGTTTACAAGTTGGAGGTGGGGGTTTAAATGCCTATAGGAGGCAAAAAACAGAGTCCAGTAGCTGTGGAGCTGGAAGAGGCGGTAGTCGTCTCGGAGGTGTCAGGCAGAGAGTGGGACGTCTCAGGTGCTTGGAACCGGATGTTTGAGTCTCGAGTCCTTACCGACTACTCATATGCAAAAGGACTTGGAAAGATAGCACAACTCGACGGCGGGGAGTCGCTTGAGTACTGCTATGGTTGCGGAAAGTGCGTTCCAGTATGTCCAGTAGACTTGGTGTCGGAGTACGGACCTCGCAAGATTCATCGGAAGGTTCAGACTGGGCTCGATCTTTTCAGCGCCGACGAACTCTGGATGTGTACGACCTGTGGCAACTGCCTTCGTGTATGCCCAAAGGGCGTGAACATGATCGAGATTATGCCAGCAGTTAGGGAGGTCTCAGTCGGTGACGCGAAGGTTCCAGATGAGCTTCAAGGCATCTTTGAAAAGACCTTTCGTTACGGTAACGCACTAGGCGAGAACCCACGAAGAAGACATGCATGGACAAAAGGGGCTTCAGTTCCGGTACGGGTGTTGTCCTCAGATCCTACTCCTGTAGATGTATTGTTCTATGTTGAGGACTACTGGAGCTACCATCCAAGAGGACAGCAGGCAGCTCAGGCGTTTTCTCGTACCATGACTCGACTTGGGGTGGACTTTGCCATACTGGGAGCTGAGGAGAAGACGGTCGGTGACTCCCAACGTCTTGCGGGTGAGAAGGGTCTCTTTGACGCCTTGGTTGAAGACGTTACCGCAACGCTAGGTAAGTACGAGTTTCAAAGAATTGTGACCCCAGACCCTCACGCCTTCAACGCCCTTGTCAAGGAGTATCCAAAGCGAGGCTTCACCTACGACGTGCTTCACTATACACAGCTTCTATCTCCACTCATTGAAAAGATGAACTTTGTCAACTCAATAGACAAGAAAGTAACCTTCCACGATCCGTGTTACCTGGGACGTCATAACGGGGAGTACGACGCACCGAGGAGACTCCTAAAGGCTATTCCGGGAATCGACCTAGTGGAGATGGGAAGATGTAAAGAGAACTCCTACTGCTGTGGTGGCGGAGGAGGCGGTATGTGGCTTGATGGGTTCAACTCTAACCATCTCTCAGAGCGACTTTCAGAGCGAAGGGTTCGAGAGGCCGCAGGCACAGGAGCTGAGATCTTGGCTGTCTGTTGTCCATATGAGGTATCTCGCTTTGAAGACGCGGCTAAGTCTACAGGTAATGAACACCTAAGAGTTGTGGATATAGCCGAACTGTTGGACGAGGCTCTTGGAGGAGTCGAGACGATTTAGACATAAAAGACGGTGTCACTTTAAGTACTAGACGCTGAAAATATATTGGACAGAGAAGGGGGAGTATTGAAAATCATAGTTGGTATGCGGCAGTTAGCGGACTTGGTGGAGGAACTCGAGGTTGCTGACTCCGAGGTAGATATAGACCGTGACTTCGTTAAGTTTGTATCGAACGAATGGGACGAGGCGGCTTTGGAAGAGGCGCTTTTAATAAAGGAAGCTGTAGGGGGAGAGGTTGTAGTAGTCGCCCTCGATGAACCCGATGTGGACCAAACTCTTTACAGTGCTATCGCTAAGGGAGCCGATAGAGCCGTGAAGATCGTTGGAGTAGAAGAGGGATGGACTCCGACTCGGCTTCGGGCTCAACTGCTGGCAAAGTGGCTTGAGTCAGAGGGTAGCTGGGACGCATTTTTCACTGGTGTTCAAGCTGCCGATGATCTAGATGGTCAACTAGCAGGCTTGGTGGGTGCAACCTTGGGAGTGCCTCATGCTGCAGTGGTCTCTAAGGCGGAGCCTGAAGGATCTTCTTTGCGGATAACACAGGAGCTTGGCGGAGGGACTCTTGCGGAGTCCATAGCCACCGGTAAGGTGGTGCTCGGAGTACAAGCCGGCCGACAAGCGCCGAGGTACGCACCGATCACTAGAATTCGCCAGGCTATGTCGACCTCCTCGATCGAGATGTTTGAGGCACCAGAGGTCGATCTTGGTCCTGGTCCCAAGGTTAGAAAGATCTATCCGCCACAGAGTAAGGGACAAGCGACAATGCTTGATGGTGACCCTGTAGAGGTAGCAGAGAAGATCGTTGAACTGATTCGAGCTAAAGGTCTGGTTAGGTAGGGGAAAGATGTCAAAAGATGTTTTAGTTATAAACGAGAGAGTTCAAGGCGAAAACCCAGATCTTACCTTTGAACTTATAGGAAAAGCGAAAGAGATCGCAGGGTCCTTGGGTGGTTCTGTTGGCGTCTTAGTGGTCGGTGATCTTGGCGGTACTGACGCTTTTGGGGCGGCAGATCGCATCTATACCGTCGAGCATGAGGCGTTGAGCACTGGGTACTCGTCCCAAGCGTGGGAAGAGGCGGTCTTAGCCGTCGTTGAAGCTGTGCAACCTAAGTTAGTCCTATTTGGTACAGGCACGATCGGCATAGATCTAGCAGGTTCCATAGCCAAAAGGGTAAGTGGGCCTCTCGCATCTTACGTGATTGATCTAGCGATCGAAGGCGACGATGTCGTTGCAACTTCGCAGCTCTATGGAGGAAAACTCCTAGCCGAAAGTGTCCTTGAAGGTGATACGGTCGTCGTGAGTGTCATCGCTGGTTCCTTCCCAAGTGAGGCTGGAAGAAGCGGAGGGTCTCCTGAGGTCGTAAGTGTTAGCGCACCCGCGTCGTTGGCGAGCCTCTCTCTGCTCCCAGGTGTGGTTAAAGAGCCCGACAAGACGGGTGTTGACATTACTACCTCTGAACTTTTGGTCTCAGTGGGGCGTGGGGTTGGTTCTCAAGCCAACATCGAGATGTTGCAGGAGCTTGCAGACGCCTTTAAAGTGCCGCTCTCTGCATCTAGACCTGTTATCGACCAAGGCTGGTTGCCAAAGCCTCATCAAGTCGGGAAGTCTGGTAAGAAGGTAAAGCCTAAGGTCTATCTAGCTTTTGGAATCTCCGGTGCTCCTGAACATCTTGAGGGGATGCGGAGTTCTGAGATGATTATTGCTTGCAATACCGATCCAAAGGCACCGATATTCGAGGTCGCACACTACGGGACTACGTTGGATCTCTTTGATCTTGTACCGGAGATCCTTGAGAAGCTTGAGGCTTAGCGTCTATGTTCTTAGGGGCTGTTGTTGAAACTAGGAAAATCTTTGGAGGCGAGACCTCACTTGAAAAACTAGTCTTTTACCTCCTGG
>JAJYGI010000115.1 GCA_021790735.1 Actinomycetes bacterium
GAGGCGGTTGAACTCGCCAAGACATTCTCGACCGAAGACTCTGGTCGATTCATAAATGGTGTTTTGGCAGAGGTCCAACGGGGCATAGAGGCACCAACTCAATAGATCTAAAAAGGCCTGCTACCTACGTTATAGTCAAGGTCAATCGCTGAACTCTAGGGGAAAACACCCTTGGGAATGCTCTTCAAACTGAAAAGCGATATGGATATCGGCGTAAGATGAATCTCGTTACACGCTGCAGCTATCACCGAGTTAGCGGTTCGAAGGTCGTAGGCCATAACCTGAAAGCGGCTTTTGATTTTAGCTATATAGATCGGATCGTTAGGGTACTTAGTCAAATCAGTAACGTACGAGATAATAGCCGAAGCGTTTGGAAACGCCCAGTTATAGTAGTCATTAAGCGCTGGTTGCACATTGAGCCGAATTAAATCGCCCGTTGGAACGTAGTCTGCAAGGTTATTTAGGTCAGAGTTCACGATAGTGCACTCTGCAAGGTCTTGAGAGAGAATCGTATCAGCCGTCTTGAGATTCGTCGCTGTATGGTTCTGCACAGCTTGGAGTGCATCGAAGGCGTCTAGGACAGCTTGGTTGCAACCGAGAAGGTCGAAGTGGATCTGACTCATCATCGTCTTCATATCAGCTTGCTTAGAGGAGGTCGTAGACGCTTGAGGCAAGTTACTCAATATAATAGCGATCAAAGCGATCGCAAGCACGATAAAACCCCAGTTACGACGGAGCTTCTTACGTCTCTCCTCGGCGACCTCTGAGGGGTCCTTCCTTTGATCTGCTTCCCTAAACGTTTTCAAAACCTACCAACCAACTTCCGAAGTCGATGCCCAAACTGACTAAATGTATAAAACAGACTAAGGGGTATTTGGCAACAAGCGCCTTATGGCTCTCACAGCAAGCTCATACCCAACTAACCCAAAGCCAAGAATACTTCCACTTACATACGGTGACAGCACCGAGGTGTGTCTCCAAGATTCACGAGCATAGGTGTTAGTTATGTGAACCTCGACTACTGGCCCTCCAAAGTACGCTAGCGCATCAGCTAAAGCCCAGGAGTAGTGCGTTAGTGCACCTGCGTTCACAATAAGTGCGTCGTGGCTTCCTTTTGCCCGATGCACCTCTTGCACAAGGCAGGACTCGGAGTTGGACTGCATAGCCACTAGATGCAGTCCAACCTCAGTAGCGGCACTTTTCGCCATATTTTCAACGTCGGCTAAGGTAAAGCTTCCATAGATCTCTGGCTGTCGCTTACCCAAGGTATTCAAGTTTGGCCCATGCATAAGAAGCACAGAGTTAGAGCTCATAAAGCACCTCCTTCACCGTCGACTCTTCAACGTCTCGGACAACCTCAAGTCCATCTCGCCCGTCAAGGACAAAGGTCAAGGTGCCCATGGACTTCTTGTCCCTTTTCATGTACTCAAGTAGAGAGTCCCTATCGACCCAGACGGGCAGTCGATGGTCAAGACCGTAGCTATGTAGTACCTTCCGATGTTCATCTAATCGAAGTTCGTCTATTCGACCCATCTTAAACGCAAGTTTTCCAGCAAAGTAGATTCCAACTGCAACCGCCTCACCATGAGTAATCTGCTCGTCGGACGCACGTTCAAAGCCTTGCGCTTCGACTGCATGTCCAAGCGTATGTCCATAGTTCAAAAGAGCCCGTCGACCACCTTCTCGCTCATCGTTTGCTACATACTCTGCCTTGATCTCTATGCAGCGAGCAACTTGATCTAAAAGCGTCAATCCCTCTAAAGTGTTAGGCGATAGAAACGAATACTTTGCCATCTCTCCGTATCCAGATCTCCTTTGATTCTCTGGAAGAGTCTCCAAGGTATTGAGATCGCAAAACACAGCCTTTGGTTGCCAAAACGAGCCAACTAGATTCTTTCCTTGTTTCAAGTTGACTGCTGTCTTTCCACCGACGGCAGCGTCAACCATGCCAAGAAGGGTGGTCGCAACGTTTATGTAGTCTGTGCCCCGGTAGTACGTAGAAGCAACAAAACCTCCTAGGTCAGTTACGACCCCACCGCCAAGAGCAACTATCAAATGATTACGTTTTAACCCAAATAGCGCAAGCTTCGAGCTGATCTCATCGACCACTCGCAGGCTTTTTGCCCTTTCGTCCTTTGGGACAGTAAAGACCTCAGAATCTACGGAGAGTCGCAGACTCCACGGTATCTCTGCCTGGGTAATGACAGCAACCTTTTCGTAACGGCTCGAGATATACCGATCAACCTCTAAAAACAAGTTCCGCCCGACAACCACCGAGTAGCTGCGCTCTCCTAGAGACACATCGACAGTCGACACTTCCTGCTGGTTCACCTATCTCCACATCCCAGTCCGCTAGTCGTTCGATTCAATGGCCGCATTCAACGCCTCCTCGACGATCTCATCTACAGATAGCTTTGAACACTCTAACCTAATATGACTACAGAGTTCGTATCCGCTACGCCTCTGCTCCATGCGTTGCATCAACGAACTGTAAAGATCATCCTTTGACAGAAATGGACGCCTTAAAACCTCTTCCTCTGCGTCTTTCGTCAATCTATCAAAAATTACCTCTAGATCTACGTCTAACCAAATAACCAAAGCCTTTTGTTGACGGATAAGTTCTTGACTTCGAGCCGATATCAAGGTACCTCCACCAAGAGCGAGCGCCATGGGACGACCTTGAACTAATGCTTTTTCTAGCTCCTGTGTCTCTAAGGTTCTAAAAGGTTCCTCACCAAAGTCGGAGATATAAGAGGCGATAGACGAAGAGAGTTCGACCTCTATGGCCGCGTCTAGATCAACAAACCTCCAATTTAGTCTACTTGCCAATCGCCTTGCTACAGTGGACTTCCCGGACCCCATCATCCCAGTAAAGACTACAAGATCTTGCCTAGGAATCTTTGCGCTCATACTCTCCGACGCTTGACTCCGTAGAACCCAGGTTAGATTGAAACGAGGAGAGGTTTCGCTTGAACTCCCCAACTGAGTCCCCACCAAACTTCCTTAGGGCCTCTCGTGCTAGTACATACGCCATCATATGTTCTGCAACCACACCCATAGCAGGAACGGCGGTTACATCGGTTCTCTCTTTGAAAGAGAACGACTGCTCCTTGGTAACCACATCAACCGTCTCAATAGATGGCCGGTTCAAGGTTGCCAGAGGTTTCATCCAAGCAGTCGCAGATATTAGATCTCCCGAGGAGATGCCACCTTCAATCCCACCGGCGCGGTGCGTCGTTCTAACGTAGCGTCTATTCGGTTCATCCCAATAGATAGCGTCGTGCCCCTCAGATCCCCTCTTACGGGACACCTCAATCGCATCTCCTATGGAAACCGCCTTTACTGCTTGAATCGACATGAGTGCTTGTCCTATAAGACCGTCCAACTTGCGGTCCCAGTGAACATGGCTTCCAAGACCAATTGGAACTCCATACGCAAGCACCTGAGCCGCCCCTCCTAAAGAGTCCCCTACCTTAGCAGCGGCTTTAATCTCGGCAATCATTTGCTCTTCAACTCCACGGTCAAAGCAGCGCACCTCTGAAGAGTCAACGGTCTCTAGATCTTTCGGTGACGGTATCTGCGAAGGATCAGCTTGTACCGCTCCAATCTGTACCACATGGCTCAATACAGAAACACCGATCTCTTTGAGAAGAACTTTAAAGATGGTTCCCGCCGCAACTCTAGCAGCAGTCTCTCGAGCAGAGGCTCTCTCTAAAACGTCACGAGCGTCCGCAAATCCGTACTTCAACATTCCAGCCAAGTCAGCGTGGCCGGGACGAGGTTGCGTGAGGATCTTCGACGGCACTCCGGGTTCGGGTGACATCTCCTCGGTCCACTTCCTCTCCCACTCAGAGTTGTATATGACCACCGCAATTGGGGAGCCTAAAGTCCTCCCATGACGGATACCAGAGAGTATCTCAATCTCGTCGGCTTCAAAGCGCATTCTCGGACCGCGGCCGTAACCTAGACGCCGTCGAGCCAGCTCAGTCTGAATCTCCTTCTTTGTAACTCCAAGGCCTGATGGAATGCCTTCAACCGTAACTACAAGCGCCTTGCCATGGGACTCCCCGGCCGTCATGAACCTCAACATAGAACCAGGATAGCCACAAATTCTCTGATTTGAACCGAGCCAGTAGATCCATGGTCCATACAAATACAACTAGCCCGGAGGTGAAGTACCAGGAGTGCTTGATGTATTCACAATAGGAGTAAATGGATTCTTACTCGAGGTGGTCAAAGCCGGTGTGCCAGTAGTAGTTGTAGCACCAAGTGATGGGCTAGCGGACTTTGACTTGGTTGATGTTGGAAGAAGTCTATGCCCGCCTACCTTTGGAAAAGCTGGGAGAGAGGCCGGTACGGTTGCGTGCGATGAGGTCAGGCCTCCTTTATATATATAAAGAGATGCCCCAGCTGATATCGCCACGATACAAAGGATCACGATCAACCATCTTGCGTTAGGTTCCTTTGAAAACCTCCTGACTTTCTTCGGGTCTTTACCTATACCGAGCTCTACTTCAGTATCTTTTTCTTTTATTTCTCGTTCTGTTAGCGACACGGACTCTCCTCACAGATCCTTATGAAGCCCCTTGGGCTTCAAAGGCTTGACCCTTAATTGTCACACTTAAAATCTCGCCGTCTGAGCTTGGATAACCCGGAATGTGAGCACCTGCTGAAGTTATGGTTACAGACTCTACATTGACCAGACGACCTAACGTATCCAAGGACTTGAGGAACGACTCGACTTGGAAGTATCCGCCTTCGGTCTGGATAGAAAATACAATAGAGGGACCTGAACTCTTAGAAGCTGTTCCTGGGGTTGTAGTTGCTGTTTGCGGGGTCGACGAGGGTGGTGTCGGTGTTATATTGATAAGTGGGAGCCCGGAGGCGGCTGCTGCCTTAGTAAATGAGTTAAACAGGGCGGGTAGGTCAGCAGACGATGGAAGCGCTCTTTGCAACGAAGACGCTTCTGACTTTAGTGCGGGCAAACTCCTCTTGGCCACAAGCAATGAGTTCAAGCGACTCTGCAAAGTCATGATATTACCTTGATCTACAGAGACCGTTTGAGCAGACTGCGTAACCTTGGTGGACAGTGGAGAGTAGTAAAGAAAGTACCACCCTGCCACAAGCAGAACTAGCGCTACGGTACCGACAACTAGACGAACCTTTTTGTCATGCACTACTTATTCACCACCTGGTTTAAGTACTTCAGTGCTCTGTTAGAGCTAAAGCCGTTAGGTAGTGTCGCAGTCGAGGAGAAAGTCGTAACTCCGTCTTCAACTCCCAGTCCAGGACCACCAGAGTAACCAGGGCACGCCTGTCCTGAAACAAAAGCTGGAGCTAAGTTTGACGATGAGACCCACTCATTTTGCACAAAACTCAATGAAGACAGGGCCAAGAGCCAGTTCTTCGGTGCCTGTTGAGAACAACCCGTAAGCGAGAACGTCAATGAGGCGGGAGCACCAACCGCAGCTTGAGTTGTTTGAAGTTGTGTCCACCATGAATCCGAAGGCGTCACGGTCGCTATCTCTGCTATCACAGAACTCCAAGAGATAGACCCTTGAAGATCAGACTTCACCTCCCCCTTTAGAGTACTTACCGCGCTTTCGAGCTTTGACACACTGGAGAGCGAACCGATTTTTTGTTGAAGGGAACTGCTTTGAGCGACCAATGCATCGACCTCAGACTGATTTGCATCTAGTGCACGGTTGGCCTGTAACGACGTTATACCCATCCCAACTCCTACAAGGAGAGCAGCAAGGACAAAGACGGAGACCTCTTTACGGATAGACTCCCTATATGCTGTACGCTTAGGAATCAAATTAATTCGATGAGCAGCCTTAGTTGCGCCTGGAGTTCTCCAAAGAGCAAGCCCTAAGGCCGTAAGACCTGACACCGTTAGAAGTTTACGATCTGAATCTGAAACGCCCTCGTCACAGATCAGGTCTAGATAAGTTGACGTCGGTATGAGTTCAACGCTCAGTGATAAGCGACTGCACAGTGACTCAGACAGCCCCTCTATCAGTCCAGCTCCACCTCCCAAGAACACCTTGTCTATGGTCATATCGTCAGACTGTAAGAGGTAGTACTCCAACGAGTTAGCCACCTCTTGTGTAAGTTGCTCGACTGCTTCACGAATCGCTAATGAAACTCCGTCACGTATCTCTGATTCAATGTGTTTCTCCTCTAAGTGGCCTCCTCTTTTGTACCACTCAGCAGTTGACTCATCGCAGCCCGTTATCTCTTGAATCCTTCGGGTTATCTCTCCACCGCCGACTTGCAAGGTTCGCACGAATCTCACACCGTCTGCCCCTGCAAGCACTACGTCGGTAACGTCAGAACCCACCTCGACCACTGCAAATCTTTGAGACGTAGTGGCTTCATCGTCTCCTGATATCTTCGACGAGGACTCCCTTAAGATGCATTGAAGCGCTCGCGCACTAGCCAAGGAGTTGGCATCGACACCCACTACAGAGAGTCCAGCTCTTTTTGCAACCTCAAGAGACCTCTGTACGACACTCTCGTGTGCTCCGGCAAGGAGCACTCTAATAAACCTTGAGTCGTCCGCCTCAACTGTACCAAGGCGTTCAAAGTCACTTACCAACTCCGAAGCTGGTATCGGCAAGGACTCGATAACCTGGAAGGCGATAGCGTCTCGAAGCTCGGAGTCAGACATATCAGGATTAACGAGCGATCTAACAACGACCCTGGTTCCACCCAGTCCAACAACGCATCGCTTGGTGTGCACGCCAGCTGAGGCCAAAAGTTCCTTTAAAGTAGCGACAACCAAATCGGTATCTACTACCTCTCCGGCGACAACGGCTCCTTTAGGAAGGGTTCTTTGTCCAAGTTTGGTTAGGGTAAGTGAAGACCCTTTGAGTTCGACCTCGACAAACTTTATAGCAAAGCTCCCGATATCTAGACCTATCACTCTTTCGGCCATACAAGTCTCCCCGTCATACTCGAGCAATAAGGGTGGAGATCACAAAACACTTCACACTAAAGTGCTCGACATCTATACACAAACCTTGAGCACTTTTTACCCTGATCCTAAAACACCTCTATAAGTCAAAACTTTGCAACAAGTAGCGCTATTAGAAAACTCAAGGTAATGAAGGGACCAAAGGGAATAGAGCTTTTCCTACTTGCACGGCCAGTCACCATCAAGGCAACACCGACTACGGAACCTAGCGCAAAGGAGCCTAACATGACGTAGAAAATAAAGTAGAGGCCAAAAGAGGACAGCGCTAAAGCGATCACACCTACCAACTTGGCATCGCCCAAACCCATCCCCTTCGTCAAAAGGCCGATAAGAAATAGAGATCCTCCAAAGACCGTCAACGCTAACAGAGCCGACACGACAGGCGAAAAGGAGTGGGTCTCGATCGAGCGTCCAAGTACGAGCAGTGCCTCAGCAAGCATCCCAAAGTAGGTTAGCACATTAGGTATCCTTCGTACCTTTAGATCAACTGTCGCTCCAGTGACTGCGATAAACACAGCTAGATAGAGTCCAACTTGGACTATGCCCCATCGGTAAAGAGGCAAGAGAGCGCCGAATAGAAGCGCCATTGAAACTTCAAGTAAAATATAAGAGACCTCTATACGTCCATGGCAGTGCCTACACCTGCCCTTTAGGAAAAGGTAAGAGACGATCGGAATGTTGTCGTACGCTGCGATACGTACGTGGCAACTCGGGCACTCAGAGCGAGCGAAAGCAACCTTCATACCTGCAGGAATTCGGTATACGAGTGCGCTCATGGTGGAACCCAGTACAGCTCCCAGAGATGCCCCAAAGACACTAAGTACAAAAGACATGACCTTAGAACCCCGCACTCTGGGCGTTTAAGGTCCATAACCCAGTGCTAATCGAGCCGCCTACGGACGGAGGAACGTCGCATGATGTTGGAATAGTCGCAGAACTTGCCTCGTCTGCATAGAAGTAGTTACCCATAGAGGTACCGACCGCCACAGCCTCAACACCAAAGACTGAACCACCGCTTGAGTACTCAAAGGCACAAAACGCTTGCGCCGACTGTCCGCTAGCTGGGGCCAAGACAACGTATATCGGGTTAGTCGTTGCCGAAGAGTTCGGGGCCGAAGAGGTAAGTAGTGACGCAAACTCTGGGTCCGATTCGCCCAAGGTCCCAGAACCCGACCCAGGTCCTGCATATACACCGTGTGAGTCGTAAAAAGCGATCTCAGCAGTCAGTACAGCCTTCAGATTACTCTGTGCTGAGCGATCTTGGGCTGACTTCTGTGCGCCTAGGAAGGTTGGAATAGCTATAGCCATCAAAATACCGATGATGAGCACGACCACCATAAGCTCAATAAGGGTGAACCCTTCTTCGCCATCTTCGGTAAACTTGAAAATCTTCAACCCGACACTCCACAGTAATAAAGCCTCTTCGAACTAATCGACTCACACGCCAACATCTGAAGTGAAAACCATAAAACCCCAAAGCTCTTTAACATCTTTGTCAAAGAACGTTGGGGTCTTTAGGTATCCAACTAGTCGCCTAACTCCTTACCAACCAACGGTTGAGGCGTTCTGGCTCAAGCTACCAGCAACGGCAGTTGGCGTTGCAGAGCAGGTAAAGGCTGTCGTGCCCTTGTAGTACCAAGTTCCAGCACCGGAACCAGTAGCTATCTCTTCGATCCCCCAGATTGTACCGCTCTGAGACGTCTCCGATAGACATACGGTAGTTGCTCCGGCCGAACTAAGAGTCTCACCGGTTGGTGCTGCAACCGTAATCGCACCTGTTAGTTTGGAGGCATAAGATGGATCTTGGCTAGAAAGATCGGTCGCATCGGCATAGTACTGATTCTGAGTGTAGTACGAAACCTCAGATGTTAATAGGTTACGCAGATCGCTCTGAGCTGACCGATCTTGGGCTGACTTCTGTGCGCCTAGGAAGGTTGGAATAGCTATAGCCATCAAAATACCGATGATGAGCACGACCACCATAAGCTCAATAAGGGTGAACCCTTCTTCGCCGTTTACCCTTTCTAGATACGACTTCAACTGATTTGACTTCATTAGGCATTCTCCTGAACTATCGAACTTACCCTTGAGATCCTCAAAGACGCTTATCGGCTCTCAGTGTTACTCTTCGTACTTATTTGCTTAGAACTTAACCACATTTAGACGTTTTTTCACATATAGTGATTTTTATGTGAACCCTCACCTCTAGCTGTTACCCAAAGGACACCTACGCGTCATCATGACGGCCTAACCTAAGAAGGTATGAGAGAAGCAGACAACATCAGCTCAGGCGAGTTCGATCTGACAGAGAATGAACGGTTTCACCTCTTCGAAGGTGTCTTCAACTTCAGAGATCTAGGTGGGTACACGACTATCGACGGCAGACATGTAAGGAGCGGTACACTATTTCGATCCGATAACCTAGCCCAGCTCACACACCGGGATATCCAAACCTTAAAAGAACTGAAAGTTCAGACCATAGTCGACTTACGAACCGATCAAGAGCTAGAGCGTCGTGGTAGCTACGAGATGATAGATGGAGCCTTTGGAACCTACATCCACGTTGCGCTAATGGATGTATCATCGGACCCAGAAAAAGCCAGAAACGACAAGAACTTCTTGGAACAAAGATATAAACAGATCTTAAAGGATGCAGCACCTCATATAGCCTTCGTGGTGGAGACTGTCTCTGACCGTAAAAATCTACCGTTAGTGTTTCACTGCGCAGTAGGCAAAGATCGCACCGGAGTCGTGGCCATGATCATCCTTGGTGCTCTAGGGGTCAACAAAGATACGATAGTCACTGACTATGCCCTGACGGCCTTAGCTGTAAAACGGATGCTACTTTGGTTAGATGAGATCAGTCCAGACATGGCCCACTACGTCAGGTCACTGCCAAGGAACCTGATGAGCTCGGAGCCTCAGACCATGTCAAACGTCATCGACTGGTTACTTCACACATACGGTAGCTTTAACAGTTACCTTCGCTTTATCGGCGTTAAACAAGAAAGCATCGACGCTTTAAAGGCGGCGCTTCTTGAGTAGACTCGCCACGTCTAACCCAACAGCTTTGAAGTAAGAAAGTCTCAGGCATTTATCGCAACATCGGGAATGAAGGGACCTAAGATTGAGTTAGTTTAAAATTGAACAATCTCATTAATGTTTAGGAGGCAAAGTGACAGCAGCGACACAGCTAGGACTACAGGTAGGTAAGTGGACTATAGATCCAGTTCACTCAAACATCGAGTTCTCGGTTCGCCACATGATGGTATCAAAGGTCAGAGGAAGATTCAATACCTTCAATGGCGAGGTAGAGGTGGAGGAGGATATCACGAACTCCAAGGTGATCGCCAATATCGATGTCTCCTCAATTGACACAAGAGATGCAAATCGGGACGCTCATCTAAAGTCTGCCGACTTCTTCGACATGGAGAACCACCCTACTATAACCTTCACCTCGACCGACATCGTGGCAAGCGGTGACGACTACATCATCAAGGGTGATCTCTCTATAAGAGGTACTACCAAGAACATTGAACTCAAAGCCGAGTTTAACGGAGCGGGCCCTGACCCTTACGGTGGAGTTCGAAGCGGCATTACTGCTACCACCAAGATCTCTCGCAAAGAGTTTGGACTATCCTGGAATGCTATGTTAGAGACCGGCGGAGCCGTTGTCGGGGACGACATTACGGTTCACCTCGAAATTGAGCTAATCAAAGCCTAGGTCCTAAGTCCCATCTACGGTGAGCCAGTCTTGTTTGTCAAGTCTGGCTCACTAAATTTTTAATCTATGTCGTTACAAGAACGCCTACCATAACTGTGGAGTTCTACTTCTTCGCCTCTTGATAAAACGGATTAGATCCTGAAGCATGATCAGTTACGTCTACCACCTCAGTAATCTCAGGAACAGCCTCTTTTATCGCCACCGTGATACCTTGAGATAGGGTAACTGCGGCCAATCCACATCCTTGACATCCACCACCCATAACAACATAGGCTGTGTTCTCGACTACACCCATAAGATCCGCCCTACCACCATGAGCAGCTATCGACGGGTTAATCTCATCAGCTAATACCGCACTTACTCTAAGGGCTAAGTCGTTAGTCAGAGCGTCAGGTCCGAAGTCCAAATCTACCTTAGGTGGCGCAACTGGGGAGTTTGGATTGACTATGACTAGTCCTCCATCTTCATCAAGATCAAGTTGTGCCCCGCTCAACGCTTCAATCGACCGATTAGGTACTACAACCGGAGTCTCTCCATCTCTAATCACAAGGTCATCAAAGCTGGCGTGTTTCGTCTCTTGGAAGTAGACGTCGTAGGTATAGCTGTCCCCACTTGCACCAACCACCTCAATCCACAGCGCTAAAGACTCCGGATCGCTCTCTCCTGATCGAGCCTCGTCCACAACGCTCTGAGCTCTCTCCGATACACTAAAGGACTTGTCCATACCTTGAAGCTTCCTTCCGCACACAAAATAACTTTCTCACATAGCATGATAGTTGCAATGACAAAGGTTTTACTAGTGCTTCCATCAAGTAGCTATCGTAGTAGCGAGTTTGTTCTCGCCTCCCAGCGACTGAATCTCGACATCACCTTACTTACCGATGCTGATACTCCTTCGATACTTCCATTAGACAAGGTAATTCACCTCCCAGAGTTGCACCTAGAACCAGGAGTCATGACCCACATTGAGGGGCAGATGTTCGACGCTGTAGTTGGAGTAGACGACATCTCCGTCCGTATTGCCGCACAGATATCTACACATCTAGGTCTGCCTACTAACCCCGATGAATCTCTACTCGCTACGACAGACAAGGTTGCGTTTCGTAAAAACCAAACCCAATTTGAACTCCCTCAACCAAAGTACGCAACCATTAGCAAAGATGAGCGTGACCCCCAGCGGCTCATGGACGTTGCAATGCAAGTCTCGGGCTTCCCACTAGTCATAAAGCCTATATCGGGCACGCAGTCAAAAGGTGTGATCCGCGTCGATCACCTCAAAGACCTCCTACAGGCTTTGGAGGTTGCCTCGCAGACAACAACCGAAGATGAGCTACTACTAGAGGAGTACGTCGAAGGGGCCGAGTACGCGCTTGAAGGAGTACTTGTCGACTCTAAGTTAGTAGTTCTAGCGATATTTGATAAACCCGAGCCGCTAAGGGGCCCATTTTTCGAAGAGTCGATCTACATAACGCCGTCAAAGTTACCCCATCAACTTCAAAGGGAGGCAGAGCGTGTCGTTCAAAGAAGCTGCGAGTCTTTAGGTCTTTGGACTGGTCCTGTCCACGCTGAGTTTCGTATCAAAGACAGCGGGCGACTATACATTTTGGAGGTAGCCGCCCGATCCATAGGCGGATCATGTGCAAAAGCTCTTCGATTTGGTTCTGATACCACATTGGAAGAGTTGTTACTCACCCACGCCTCGTCGATAGAGTCCGACTCCACGCGGGTTATACGTCAGAGAAAAACCTACTCAGGTGTGTTGATGCTACCTACCCCTAAAACCGGCGTTCTTCGTAGCGTTAGCGGTCTGGAACAGGTACGTGCTCTCAAATACGTTACTTCATTAGAGCTGACCGTTCCAGTTGGAACCTTCGTCAAAGCTCCCCCGCTCACGGAGCGCTACATGGGCTTCGTCTTTGCAGACTCACCAGGCTACGACAGTACAATTGAGACGCTGAAGAGATCACGGGAGTTGCTTTCCTTTGAGATATCGGATAGGTAAAACTCAGGCGAATCAAGCACTATGGCTCAAAGTAACCACGAAGCACATAAAATCAGCAGTAGATGAAGTCCCACATCAAGTTACAAAGTTAAGTTCGTAAAAGACTTCACTTTAGATGCTCTTTGGACAAGGAACCATAATGCGCCCACTTATTTTATCGACCTACGAGTTAGGTCATCAACCACACTTAGCTGCGTTAGTCGCAGGTGTCTTAAAAGAAGGAGGTTCGGAGTACGACATAGTAGACCTGAGTATAGATCCGAACCTTGACTTGCTATTTAACACATACCAAGGCGGATACCCTAACGCAGTCGCAATTGAGACAGCAGTACTAACCGTTGGCATGCTGACCTCTGCCATGCTCTTTAGGGATGTACTGTCATATCTAGCTAAAAACTCCGGACATATAACAAAGCTCATAGTGTACGGTCTTTATGCAAATGAGGTGGCCAGTGAGGCCTCACGCATCTCTTACACGGACTTGATCGTTCGAACGACACCGACCACCGAAGAGATAGCACTTGACCTTGGGGTTGAAAATGCCACGGTCAAGAGATACTTGCCGGCCAGAGAAAACTTACCGAACCTAACTAGGTACAAGACCGTTACCTCTAGTGGCATCGAAAGAGTTACTGGATACACCGAAGCGTCAGTTGGATGTAGACATCGATGTCGCCACTGCCCCCTTCCTATCTTCTTCAACGGAAGAGTTGCGGTAAATCCTGTCGAAGATATACTCAACGACATAGAGTTTCAAGTTAACGCTGGAGCAACACACATCACTCTTGGCGATCCCGACTTCTTCAACGCACCTATCCATGCGATGAAGGTGGCACGAGCTATCAAAGCTCGCTTCGATAACGTAACCTTTGACTGTACTATAAAGGTTGAGCACCTCTTGAAGTATGGTCGATATCTAAAGGAGTTAGCCGAACTCGGATGTATCTACATCACCTCAGCGGTCGAGTCTCTCTCAGACGAGACTCTCACCAATCTCGCAAAAGGACACAGTAGCACCGATGTCGACGAGGCTGTACAGCTAGTCGATCGCGCTGGCATCGACTTTCATCCGTCCTTTGTTCCCTTTACTCCCTGGACAAAACTAGAAGACTTCGAAGACATTTTAGTTTTCGTATATCAGAACTCTATGGAAAAGACCCTAGAACCGGTACAACTTTCCATCAAACTTCTTGTGCCTTCCAACTCCTTACTACTTGAAAGTCCCGCGTTCATCGAGTATAAAACCCACTACGACGTAGAGACCTACAGCTACCTTTGGAGATACCGTGAGCCCAAGGTAGAAGCTCTGCACAACGCTGTCACTGATCAGGTGTTAAAGAGCCAGCTCTGCCGCGACGCCTTCGAAGACACCTTCTTTACACTCTGGTCGATAACAGAGGAACATCTTGGAAGGTCTATAGCGACTCCCATACGAAACCAAAGAAGCTCTGATGCCGTAAAGTCTTCTGAAGCCTGGTTCTGTTGCGCAGAACCTACCTCAACTCAGAGGCTCGGCGGATAGAAGTACCCAACACACGTGAGTCACGATAATGAAGCACCCTAACCAGCTAACAACGAAACAGCGGGCAGCTATCGACGAAGATAACCCCACAGTCGCGATCGTGGCGCCGGCTGGTTCCGGTAAGACAACGGTACTAACACAGAGGATCGCCCGCCGTATCGAATCTAAAGAGACTCCACCCGGTAAAGTAGTTGCGGTCTCTTTCACCCGAGCAGCCGCCTATCAGATAGGTGAGAGGGTCTACCAGCTCATAGATACAACTCCAATTAATGTTGGAACCTTTCACTCCATTGCGCTGTCGACTATAAAGCGTTTTGCAGAGTTCGAACAACGCGCGACTCCTTCGATCGTGCTTGACACGAAACAGGTTTTGAAAGAGCTCTTAGATCAAGCTCCCCCCTCTCAAAGACAGGCGTTCCACTACACAGGTAACGCTAGTAAAAACACCATCATCAAAAAGATCTCTGCTGAGATCTCATGGGCAAAAAGTTGCACATTGGATCCACAGAGATACGCTGACGTCGCGCCTTCTCTTAGACAAGTCACTCACGAACAAGCAGAGGTCCTATCACAGGTCTTCAGCAACTACGAGTCCTATAAAACACGTCATCGGCTCATGGACGTAGACGATCTTGTCACTCATGCAGCTATACGGCTGCAACAGAACAAAGCCTTCGCTCAAGTTGAACGGTTTTTATTTAGGCACTTCTACGTTGACGAGTTTCAAGACGCTAACCGTTCCCAGATAGAGCTCCTTATCGCCTACTTAGGGGAGAGTAGGGACGTCTCCGTCGTGGGCGATCCAAGCCAATCTATCTACGGCTGGAACGGTGCCATAGAGTCCAATATGTCTGACTTTATCGATACGTTTCCCGAGGCTACAGTGGTTGTACTCTCCGATAACTTTCGCTGCACCCCTGAGATAGTCTTTGCAGCCTCAAAGATTATGCCGATCGTTGCCGACGAACGAATACGTTACCAGGTCAACCCGACAAGACCATCTGATTCAAGCCTTGGGGTCGTATTTCACCATCTAAAAGACGAAAGAGAGGAGGCGTTGGTATGTGCTCGAACCATAAACTCTCTCCATGAAAAAAACGTCCCATACTCTGCTATGGCGGTGCTTTCTCGCACCAACGCCCAGCTACACATAGTTGAGGAGGTTTTCAGTTCACTGAGAGTTCCTACCAAGAGTCCGGGCGGTACAAACAGTACCTTTAGCAGGTACCTAAAGCTATTTACTAAGCACTGGACTGCCGAAGAGCTTCAACGCCGGGTGGCGACGCTATTAGCACACCTATCAGAGTCTCAAGAGCCCCGATCTAACCTCTCAAGCACACCTCCCGCAGGTCTTTTACAAGCGCTCTTGAGGCTAAGGCGTGTTCAGCCCGAGATAAGCGTTGCCGAGACGATCGAAGTCATAGACAAGGTGAGAGAGTCAAGCGGTGGACACGACGCAGTCACGCTAACCACGTTTCACGGCGCGAAAGGGTTGGAGTGGTACCACGTCCATCTGATCGGAGTAGATCGAAGTAGGGTCTCAAGTGTCAAAGCGAGACAGCCGCAAGTTCTGAAGGAGGAACAGAGACTCCTCTACGTGGCCATGACTCGTGCAAGTGACTCGCTTCATATCTCCTTCACTAGTAGTGCTAAGCAAGGAACATCACCGCCTTGGTCAAGTCTCTTAGACCCATTAGAGGAACAGATAGTTGGAAGAACCCCCGATACAGCTCCAACGGCGTCGCCAAGAGTAGATCCCCTAAAACGTTCAAGTCCCTTCAACGCGCAAGAGCGAGCATATAAAGACCTAACGACTAAAATTAATCTATACCGTGCTCAAGAGGCACAACGTCGTGGCCTGCTTCCAGAGGAGTATATTAGCAACTCCGACGTTAGACTTTTAGTCAAGAACGTCCTCAATGGTTCGTTTCGATCTGACCCTTTGCTAACGAACTCTAGTTATATTTCAGAGTCTGCACATCGTGAGCTTCTTGACTTTCTCGGAACGTTAGACGTTCCCAAATGCTTCTCGAGGTAGGCTCTACCTGCCTCTAATCTTGTTCACGCGAAAAGCCAGTTTTGGGCAAAGCTTTACAGCTCGATAGGCAAGCTCAAGATGCTCGTCATCAACGTATCTTTCTTTGATGATCGGATATCCCCAGTCGTCAAAGATTAAATTTGATGGAAGCAGTTCAACACAGTATCCGTAGCCGTCACATACAGTCGGGTCAATGACGAGTTGATGCTCAAAGCGCAAAGCTCCTCTCCCCAGTTCTTTAGACACCATGAGAGGCGGTATCCCAGTCGAAGTCTCGATGCAGCTCCTCAAACTGCCGCTGATACGGCCGCTGACAGGCGCCACTTTGATGCACTCTGACCTCATCGGGAGCCACCTTGAAGAACGACTCCAAAAGATCACAGACACTGTCAGGCAGTGCACAGCCTCCGCGTCCTCGAATCTGTGCTGTCCAACGCAGTATCTTCTCTCGATCACCACCTCCACCAAGTACAAGTTGCTCAAACTCGTCCGCCACTTGAGGAAGACCCTTTTTACACGGTCCACACTGCCCAGCGCTTTGAAGACTGAGCCACCGGCTTAGAAATGCAACCTCTCCGCTTATGCATCCGTGTCGGTCGATCTCAACCACAAGTCCAGCACCAAATCCCACCCCCTGAGAGTTCTTCGGGACCGACAAAGCGCTACGCAATCGTGGATCAATAGAACGATAGAATCTACCGAAGTACCCGCCGACTAAATAGATAGATGAGTCGTTAACTGGCGCTCTCAAGGACTCAAGGATGTCGGAGACACTAATTGATGGATCGGAGTCAACGATATAACTCTCACCAGTCTTTAGGTGAACAGTTCCCAAGTAACTAAGTGAACCGGTCCCGTCATGAGAACCACCAGAGAGTTCGATCCTGCGAGCTTGAGCGAGTCGGGCGTAGGTCTCCGCATTGGAGAGTAGGGTCGGACGACCCTTTACGCCAGATATGGAGACTCTCGGCGGCTGCATCCTTGGAAGCGGTCTACTCTCTCCATTCACCGCCGCCACTACAGAGGTCTCCTGCCCCGAGACTAAAGCAGACGGCGTCAGCACAACTTCAATCTTTACCCGAGTAGCATCACCAAAGCGTCTCACCGCCTCGACTAGCTCCAAAGAGTTATCTACGTCAGCGTGTGTTACCAGGTATATCGAAGAACTACTCAGTGCTCGAGCACAAAGAACTGCCCCTTCGAGCACAAGATCAAGGTAGTAGGTGAGTAAGAAGCGATCTTTAAACGACAGGGGCTCTGACTCTGTAGCGTTGACCACGACACTAGGTCGAACCAACCTCGAAGAGTTCTCTGCAACGGCTAAAAGCTTTTGGGAGAAGGGAAATCCTGCGCCGCCTCGTCCTTTTAGATCCCATCTCTTTGCTAGTCCCACGATCTCAGTCAAAGGATCTCTAACTCCCAGAGGAACTGAGAATCTCGAGACCTCATCCAGCTTTAAACTCACGCCACCTCCAAAGACCTGAGGTCGCCTCGGAAAGGAAAGACTGCCGCAGCTCGAACCGTTTCTATTCAAAAGGACATAAGGAAATTTTGCTGTTCTTTCATGCTCAAAGAACTCCGTCTTCATTGTCAGTACTTCTCTCGTCTGAGTATGCAACTGCCAAGGCGTACAGAACCTGTCACTCGCCTGCCTCTCTTTCACTAGGAGAAGTGACCGACTTGACGTGAGAAGAGCTCACGTTCGGTACAAAGCGCTTGGACCAACTGGACTTAGCTGGGCCAGACAGCGTCCAAAGGACCAATAAAAACGGAGCAAACAAGGTTAGTGCATATGCAGAGAACCTAAGCAACGACGTCTTTGTCTCCGAGTCCAATATACGAACCCAGACGCTTATCACTACCGCTAAAAGACATACTCCGTAGATCGCAAGCGCAAAACTGTAGTGCGAGTCCGTGCCTGTACCAAGTCCATGGACGACAGCGAAGACCCATATCACATACGATAAAAAATGTAGCTTCTTCCAGGTTCTCTGCTTGAGACGGTCCCTAAGCAACGAGGTTACCAGAATCGCCAACAAAAGATCGAAGGCAGTGACCCCAATTCCTAGATATAAGGGTCTATAGGTACGACCGAAGGGATCAAATGCCGTGGTCCATCCCAGTTTTGTAAATGGATCAACAACAGCTGTGAAAATGTGAATAGCTAGAAGTACAAGGGCAAATAGGGCAATAGATCGATGAAGTTCAGCGAAGTAGACACGCGGAATCTTGCCTACCTTCACCTTTTGAGCTGAGGAGACACCCAAAACGACCGTCATCGTAAGGAGGAGTAGCGCTATGAAACCCGATGAACGAGTTACATACCACATTATCTGAGTACCAAGTATCGATAGCATCACGACTCTTGCACCTCCTCCAAGAACTCACCCACAAAAGTGGGCGAGTCGTCCACCATAAGACGAGCGCTATAACCTAAGCTATCGATCGCCGACATCGCCATCTCGGTATCGATAAGTGACATCAAAGACAGTACGTTACACATGCCCGTACTTCTTCCGATGACCGTCGCTACATCAGCTCCTTTTGAGCTCGGTCGCAGGGTCCTTGGATCAAAGATATGGTGCATAACCTCGCCACTGCTATAGTACACCCGCCTAGAGTTCTTTGTTGAGGTAGCCACTCCACCGTGACTCATACACACTATATCATCGCCACTTTGGTATAGACTTCTACCATCTTTGGGGATGGCGATTGGAAAGTATGTAGACCCAGTCGTCGAGGACACCGAGATATCACCGCCTAGCCCAACCAGCACATCACGCTGAAACTCAACCGATAGTTCAGAGGCACAGCGCTCCGCCCAATACGCTTTACCCAAAGAGTGGAGATCGATCAACGTGGCTCTCCCGAGTCGAACCAGCATCGGAGTATGAGTAAGCTCCACATACCCTTGTACGTCTACACTCCCTGGATCCTCTATCTCGTACTCTTTCGCGAGAACTCCCCCCTTTCCTACATCTAAAAGCCCATGAGTAATCTGTTTAGCCTCTTCAGCTTTAGACAACAACCACCATAGTGACTCTGAGACTTCGAAGCACGTCTCACGATCTTCAGCCAACGTTGCTTCGTAAAGTCTCCTAATCTCAGAGTCCGCCCTGTAACAGGATGCAACTTCATCTAGGTGTCTTACCTTCTCAAGAAGTGAATAGCGCACTAGGTTCATATCAACCTCTTGGGCACACGCTAGGTCAACGTAGGTACCAAGCGCGTTAAATCTTATAGATTGCAACTGTCGTACATCCATACCTTGGGATAGCTCGTCACCTCGAACCACACTGCCACAACAACAGTCTGGCAAGCAAAGTTGAGAATCTATCTTTAACTAACTAAGTATTCGGCACAGTCTCTACAAAATTAAATATGCTCAAGTAAATTACTACGTCCACCTACGTTGTCACGATAGAACAGGGTAGTAGTAAAAGTTAGAGAGAAGACTAAACCCCTGTACCGCTACTCTCGATGACCAAAGGAGCATGGTCAGACGGTTTACCGACCGAAGACACCTTTCGAGCATCTCGATCAACATAGACACGCTTCACCGTTTTCGCGAGTCCAGACGAAAAAAGTGCAAGATCAATGCGCATACCTTCACCCTTATGGAAAGCTCCATTTCGATAGTCCCACCACGAGAACTCGACCTTGTCAGGGTTTAGCAGTCTGTGGACATCCACCAGGCCTAGATCCGTAATCTCAGAGAGGAGCCCTCTCTCTTCTGCAGATACGTGGGTAGACCCCTCAAGGGCGATCGGATCCCAAACATCTTCATCTTGAGGAGCGATGTTAAAGTCTCCCGCAACAACTACGTCTGAGAGC
>JAJYGI010000053.1 GCA_021790735.1 Actinomycetes bacterium
ACCCTGGTGCAGCCAAGACGTCACCGTTTTGGTCAACGACGGTTACATCGCTGGCAGACATATTTGGAATAGAGCTTGCCACTAGGTGCACGATCGCTTGGGTCTGCGTAGGTGAAAGACTAACTCCCGACGCAAGAGTCACCAACACTGAGGCAGACGGACTTTGATTCTGAGAGATAGCAAAGACGTCCGTTGGAGGCAGGGCGAGGTTTACTTGGGCACTCGTTACACCTTGAATAGCTTCAATAGTCGTAGCAAGCTCCCCTTGTAGGGCTCGTTGGTAGTCAGCTTGCTGTGTAATTTGAGAAGATGTAATTCCAACTTTATCTAAAAGAGAAAGGCCAACTGTTGAGTTTTGAGGGAGGCCCACTTGAGCCATATCGATACGTTCTTGGTAGACCTCAGACTGCGGGACCATTATCGTCGACCCTCCATTTGTAAGTTGGTAGGGAACGCTTGCTGCTGTCAATTTCTGTGTGATCGCCGCAGCATCTGACGCAGACAGATTTGTAAACAGCGGAGCATAGCTTGGTGACGAAGTAACTCTCATGAGAAAGAAAGAACCCACGACAACTGCAGCCACTCCGATAATCGTAAGTACTTTTTGGCCCGAAGTAAATCCCGACACAAACTTGTTTACAGCTTTTTGGGCGTCTTCAACAGACTTAGATAAAGCCACATCTCTCCTAACTGAAATAAGTTATACAGACTGTTCTAAAAAGGTGTTGCCATAACTTGATTGAGCGCCGAGGTCACTGCGTTACGTAACGAAACTGCTAGTTCTGTCTCTAAAGTGGCCTGCGTACCTGCTATAGTCGCACTTGTCACGTTTCCGCCACCTGCCGCAACCTGTACAGCCTGGGACTGTGCATTAACCTGGCTAGTTTGCATCTGGTCGACCGCCTGGGCCAATATATTCCCAAATGATCCTCCTCCAGAAGCTGACTGTGTTTGAGAGCTCTGTGATGCTGGTGTAGTAGTTGAAAGTGCCTGGGCAATACTCGTAATACCAGGCATTGCACCGCTAGTAATTGGTGGTATAGCTGGAATCAATTTATGCTCCTATCTGTAAGGCTGATTGATAAGCCGCTTTAGCATGATTAATAACTGAAACATTGGCCTGATAGGAGGCTTGAGCCGTAACTAAATTACCGAGCTCCTCGGCTAAATTGACGCCAGCCTGGCGGACATAACCTTGTGCATTTGCCAAAGGACTCTGCGGATTATAGACTAAAGTACCATTCTTGGAGTATGTGGTAACACCGATTGCTTGGACACCTTGACCTAGCGAATAGTTAGTCGTATTTGGAGAAACAAGCGAACCCGGAATCTGGGATATAGGAGCTACAACGATCTCTTGCGGTTGATAAACCTGCTGATTCGGAGATACTTGATCGTTCATATTTGCAACGTTCGAAGCGGTAGCATCTAACCAAGTTTGATCGACATTCACTCCGGTTCCAGCGATCGAAATACTAGGAAATAGAGACACTAGAATTGACCTCCCATGGATCCAGAGAGCAACTTAAATTGACCCTCTATCAAGGTTACGTCGGATTGATATCCCAAAGATGCCTGCTCTAACTGAACCAACTGTTGCGACAGCGAAACGTTATTGCCATTGATTCCAGGTGAGCTGGCTGAAGGTGATAACGTCAGCGAAGCCGTTGCGTTTGGTTGACTCGAACTCAGGGCATTAGCCAAAGACTGCTCAAAACTTACATTAGTCTGCGTAAAGTTTGGAGTATTACTGTTGGCCACATTATTTGATATCACATTTTGCTCTACACCTAGTCCATTTAGAGCGTATGATAAAGTCGAGACTGCTAAGTTGGACATAAATTCCTCTCGAATGAAAGACCTTACCGTAAATGGCCCCTCCCTGGCCAATCATTCGAGCTATCCATGCTCAAAAAGATCTTCGACGCGAGTTAGTGACCCCTTGAGAAAAATTTACAATAAACATTCTTAATTAGAAAGGCTCTGAGATAGTACAAAGGTACGGGGTCTAACCCAACTCGCTAGACACACAGAGTCCACAATTAAGATAGATCTCCCATTTAAGATTCGCAGCATTGATCTGAGGCACATTGGTAGCATCTCTCCAATTTATGACTAGGAGTTTAGGATATATCAATCGGTCTAATTGGCACGTACATGCAACCGTTAGAAGGTTACTTACATCTTTAAGGCTGAGAGGTATCTTGTGATTCGAAAGATCCAAACCACACTCTCTGACTTAGCTACAACGTTCTACTTTCAAGGCGCCACAGCAAACCACTTACCTGCGCTACTCAAACACCTAGGGTGTTCCCAGCGCAATCGCTCACCACGATCTATCTACTTGTATGCAACCAACCACTTAGTAGCTGACATAATAAGGGGCAGCCGCGAGCTGAGTTATGGTGGTCGCAGTTGGGCATAGACTCTTTAGCTTTATTCAGTCTCCAACAAAGACTCCTGCCCCTTCCTCCACACCTCTTACTAAGATGTTCAAAAGTGGACATCTTATCGAAGACATACAGTTCCAACTGTAACTTCCGCTATCTCGTCTAAGCGATACAAACCACAGAAGGAAAGTATTTGCAAGAAAATCAAGCCCAGTTAAAGAGGTCGACCGTTTACTTAATGGCGTTTGCCTGTGGGGCAATAGTTGCAAACCTATACTACGCTCAGCCTCTGTTAGAGACGATCGCCCACTCGTTGCATACCTCACCCTCAACGACGTCTTTAGTCGTAGCAGTAACTCAAGGTGGTTACGCTCTAGGGTTATTTTTTATAGTACCCCTTGGCGATATATTTAACAAAAAAAAGCTGATCTCAAGGATGCTCGTCGGCACGTCGGCCGCCCTGTTGCTAGTCGCACTTTCACCGTCTACCAGTGTTTTCATGATCGGCTCTGTACTTGTCGGCACGTCGGCAGTAGTAGCCCAAGTTATTGTACCTTATGCTTCAGTTCTTGCTCCTCCTGCAGAGCGAGGAAGGGTAGTAGGAGTAGTCATGAGCGGACTCTTACTTGGAATTTTGTCAGCGAGGACTCTCTCAGGGATAGTAGCCCAAGCGTTCGGATGGCAAAGCGTCTACGTTATAGCTTCAGTAATCACCTTACTCTTGGCAGTAGGGCTCGCTAAGTTCCTTCCCGTTACCGACGTTCGATCCGACCTCTCCTACCCCCAGCTGATTAAGTCAGTAGTAACACTAATGAGGACAGAACGCCAACTTCGAATACGATCTCTCTATGGTTTTTTAGGTTTTGGCATGTTCTCTGTATTTTGGGCATCGGCCGCTCTACTCCTATCAAAGCCGCCATACTCGTACAATAACGCCGTTATAGGTCTATTTGGGTTAGTCGGCATAGCCGGCGCTTTAGCCGCAAACCTAGCTGGAAAACGGTCAGACAAGGGCCAAGCTCGTAGAAGCACTTTGTTGTTCGTTCTCGCCTGTTTGGTAGCTTATGTCACGCTCACCATTGCCCCTTACGCATTGTTCGTTCTACTAGCCGCAACCATTCTCTTAGATTTAGGTGTCCAAGGCACTCACATCACTAACCAAGCGATAATATTTTCGCTCAATCCGGAGGCTCGAAGTCGCCTGTCTTCGGCGTACATGACCTCTTACTTCATCGGTGGTTCTGTATCGTCAGCGATCTCTTCAGTAGCCTTTGCAACCGGAGGATGGCTAGCAGTCGGACTAGTAGGAACCACGTTAGCTGCAGCCTCTCTGCTGCTTTGGATTCTAGAGAGGTTTCCTGGAGCTACAGGCTCACTGGGATCGTCTAAAAACTAACCGCAAGAAGTTAATAATGACGCAGTAACTCAACTTATTCAACGAGACGTACAACGCCTCTTTACGCCTTAACATCCAACAGGACTACCCTACCATCAGCGCCTCGTTCTTTGGACTGATCAAGCACCGATCGACACACTGCCATCTTCACCTTCAACGCATCAGATAGTTCCGCCGTTCGTTCAATGAGAGCTTTTGCAAATGAGCTTAAAGACTCTGGCATATCCTTTTTCGGATTCTCCATCTCAAATGCGCCCGGCCACACACTTCTTCCGTCCAACGCCTCAGCCACGAGATCTAGATGTCTAGAGTAGGCTTCAAGAAGCTCAAGCCACTCCACTTGTCGCTTCTTCGGCATCTAGAATTTTATCGGCCTGCACCCATGCTTCGCCCAGAGGTCGAAGCACTTTTTCCGCTTCACGCAGATACTTTATATCCTTGTATAGGTTTGCTTGAATCAGCTGAGACAGTGAAAATCCATATAGCTCTTTGAGATCTTTTGCACCGTCCCAAAGGTCTAGGCGCAGTGAACTCATAACAAGATGGACAATGTCTTGCGCATGC
>JAJYGI010000056.1 GCA_021790735.1 Actinomycetes bacterium
AACGAGCGCTTCGGAGCCTTCTGAGAGCTGCTAACAGTATCGTCGACCTCGCTCGGTCGATCCACAGTATCATCGCTCTTACGCACTTCGCAATCTCCTTCCAAGCACGCCACTTGGTTTCACTAAAAGTACTATGAGCAAGAGTGCATATGGGATCAGACTCGACCATGATGGTATGTACAGTTGAGTCAGCTCCAAGGCAAGTCCGAAGATAATACCCCCGACAACGGTACCGGCAATATTTCCAAGGGAACCGATAACGATCACAGCAAACGCCAAGATCGTGAGGTTTACACCCTCCGAAGGATCTACACCTCCAAGCATAAAAGGTGCTATCGCACCAACACTTGCCGTGATACCAAGGCCCACTCCAAAGGTAATTGCAGACACCTTTCGAACATCGATACCTACAGCCGCCGCTTCTACAGCGTCCGCCATAATAGCTCTAGTTGCGGTTCCTAGTTTCGTCTTGTACAGGTACAAAAGAACTAGGCCCATCATCGGAATAGATGCAGCCGCTACGATCCACCACACTCCTGGGTAACTCTGTCCTAAAAACTGAACTGGTTTTGAGATCAATGAGCTATCTGGGATCGAACGTTGATTGTTTCCCAAAAAAATAGTAACCAAAGCTTCAAGAATCTGTGACACACCAAAAAATAAGATCAGCGACAACATCTCTGGGTCTTTGGCCTTCGAAAGCGGACCAATCACCAACCTATAGATTATGTACCCAACTAATACCGTAGGCGGTATGACAACTACTACAGATATGAGCGGGTTCAGATGGTAGGTGTAGTAAAGCTCCCACGATGCGAAGCCACCAATCATGATAACGTCGCCATGTGCTAGGTTTACAATTCTCTGGACTCCAAAGACTAAGTTAAGCCCTATCGACAAAAACGAGTAAAAAAGGCCAAATAAGACCCCCGCAACGATCGCATACTCGAATAACAATATTCCTCCAATTCCTTAGTCCAACGTTTCTCTTGACGTTTATGGGTGCTTAGGAGTGAGATCACTAAGCACCCATAAAGAACTACATCAGACCAGAACCAACTCTACGGAGCGGGGTACACTGCCTTAGCAGTCGCCTGTGATGACGGATAGACGATCTGCACTGAAGTGTTCGCGTTCCCTTGGGTAGGCATGAGCTGAGCTACAGGCAGGAGTTCACCGATCTGAGCACCCTGCGAGTTGAGCTTGAAGAGACCCTCAAGAGTAGTTACCTTGCCAGACTCCGCCATTAGAGCACTACGAAGACTCAGCTGAGACAAGCTATTAGCGTGATTGAGAGCCAGCTGTATCGTAAGTCCTGTATGGTAGCCATAGACCTCAGGAGCGTTTACCGGTCCCGGGTACTGCTTCTGAAAGGCAGCTTCAAAGGCGGTAGTTCCCATACCAAGATTAACTGAGTTATAAGAGATCAGCGGAGGAGCTGCATACGTGTAGCTATACGCCATACCTGCTTCGCCTACGTTTTTCTCTAGCAACTGCTGAAGCTGTCCTGGAAAGACGGTAAAGACCATCTTGAAGTGAGTACCACTTGACTGCAGGTTACTTAGAAACGCAATGTCGTTGTTTGCATAACCAAGTTCAACAACAGCCTCTGGATGTGTCGCCGCAATAGCACTTATCGTAGTTCCATATGCAGAGGTTGTCGTAGGTACGGCTTGGTTGTATACGGGAGTTATCCCTGCCGCCTTAAGACCATTTACAATAGTCGTATCTTGAGATCCGTCGAAGTCGTTCGAACCGTACACCAAGGCTACCTTTGAGATCTTATTCTTTACTAAAAACGCTACGAGGGGTTTAGGCCAAAGAGCAGAGGTGGGTAGGTCGGCCAGCACAATGTAGGGATTCCCCGGAGTAAAGAAGTTGGTACCCGTACCACTTTGATCGAACAACAACATGTGGTGCTCCTCCGCTATAGTTGCCGCCGGAGCTGTAAGAACGGATCCAAAGTCTGCTACGAAGATGTTTACCTTGTTCTGGGTAATGAGCTGGTCGTAAAGCGTAGCAGCAGTTGCGGGAGAACTCTGATCGTTGTAAGCTACTAACTTTACAGGAATTCTCTTCTTGTAAGCGGCTACGTAGACGCCACCTTTAGAGTTCTCATGACTTATCCAAAACTTCAATCCATTGTATTCAGGCATAGATTGATCGGCGAATGAGCCCGAACCAGAGTACAGCGTACCGACGGTTATATCACTAGGTGCCTGCGAGGCCGAAGATCCTGATGATGCAGAAGATGAGCCACTACCACATGCCGCGCTTACGAGCGCAAAGGTGGAAAGCGCCAAACCTACTTTGAGATTGAATCTCTTGTTCCTTCGAGAAATTTTAATCTCCCCCTTCTATCGTCCTTAGTATGTTACAAACACTGCGTATGTAGTGTATACATCAAATCGGTTCGATGCAAGGGAAGTTTCTAAAAAGTTAACTCTATTTTGCTTTTCTATAACAAATAGTCGTTAATTTTAACTATCATAGCTAAAAAGCAGAGCCACTCCAGTCGAGTACGCATCTATAAGTAAACTCATATCAAAGAGTTTCAACGTGTCACTTTATCCAGCGAGAGACCTCTCTACCTCCTCGACCACAAGTTTCAGTTCATCCAGCTCTGTAGCGTACGGTGCAGTTCAGACATACCAAACAATACGACAGATAGAGCAACTAGCAGTTCGTCACTAAGGAATCCATCGACAGATCACGATCCCCAGAGATACCGCTCTACAAAACCTCTACTAGAGAGAAGCTCTCCAGGGGTACCCTCAATCGTCACTGTACCAGACTCCAATACGTAGGCTCGATCCACAAGCGACAGTACCCGATCAATGTCTTGTTCAACCACAATAATAGCTACTCCGTGGGCAGCTATATCAGGCAACAGTCTCGCAAGAGCATCAGCAGAGATCGGAGACAGTCCTAAAGACAGCTCGTCCACCATCAAAAGAGACGGTTGTGACATCAAAGCTCTTCCAAATGCGCACTGCCTTCGTTGAAATGCCGTCAATGAACCGGCAAAACGGTCTAGACAGTCAACTAGGTCAGGAAGCAAGGATAAGACTGAATCGATCTCAGTGCTCTGGCGGATGTGTCCTCCTAGGATAAGGTTTTCTCTTACAGTCAAAGTCGAAAATACGCCTGACCCATCAGGGACGTAGCTAATTGATCGTCGAAGTCGTTCATCAGGAGACGTGTGAGTAACATCATTTCCGTCAAGATAAACCCTCCCCTGGGCAACAGGAATAAGACCGGCAAGTGCGTTCAATAACGTCGTCTTACCCGCACCATTGGCTCCAACGACACCCACGATATCTATGTGTTGCAGTTGGATAGAGACGCTCTTTAGGACTTCTTTCCCTCCAAGCACGACTCCAAGATCCTCTACTACTAGCTTTTGCATTAGCCGATCACCGACAGTCTCTAAAGCTGTCCACGTCGAATAAAACGTCCACCAAGGTAGAGTTCCACGATGTCTTCGCGCGACAGTAGCTCTCTTGGTTCACCTTCTCCAACCAAGACACCGTTTGACAAAAAGATCACTGAGTCAGCAACTTCGAGAGCAGCGCGAACGACATGCTCTACGGCAACGATAGTAATACCCTCTCCTTTGAGTTCGGCAAGAAGGGTCAAGGTCTCATCTACTTGAGTCGGCGACAGTCCACCAAGGGGCTCATCCAAAAGTAGTAGTCTCGGCTTAAGCCCAAGAGCACGAGCTAACTCCATCTTTCTAATCTCGGCTGTCGAAAGTTCTTTCGCTAGTACGGACGCTTTCGATTCAAGCCCACACCTATTAAGGATCGCTCTTGTCAACTCGGTCGCCTTACTCTTGGATCCAAAGCCCCTACTTGAAGCTAAGATCGGAAGATAGACGTTATCGAAGGTGCTGAGATGAAAGACGGCACGAGGAAGCTGAAAGGTGCGCGCCACTCCAAGATCACTGATCTTCCAGCTCCTAAGCCCAGTAATCTCCCGCCCCTCAAGGAATATCCTGCCTTTTTTAGGCACATACTCTCCGGAGATACAACCAAGCAGTGTACTTTTGCCAGCTCCATTTGGACCTATCACAGTAGTAATCGTCTTAGGTGCAACTGCAACCGATAGTTCCTTGAGCGCATCGACTCCTCCAAAACGACATCTAAGATTGACGACCTCCAAAAAAGGCTCAAGCACCTTTAGGTCCCTCTTTGATACGTTCTAAGAACTTAGGGAAGATCACCGAACTGCGCTCAATAAACTGCGGATCAGAGGTTGGATCGGCCCCAAGTACTCCCGGAGATGGTCCAGATGGAGGTGGAAAGCTCTCAGCTTGTCGTAAAACACCAAGCACAGTAATAGCTGCT
>JAJYGI010000070.1 GCA_021790735.1 Actinomycetes bacterium
AAGAAGCAGTAGCTCCACAAGAGCTAAGAACTACTGCTCCAAGTATCACGACAACCAGTGAGGAACTAAAGTGCTTTGGAAGTCTCATAGACGTTAGTGTCTCCTTTGGTTCTTTTAGCTTTTGAGATCATATCAGTTAGTGTTCAAGGTGTAGATAGAGTGGACTCCATTTATCAGTACTTGTGTACCTTGTACAACTACCTCTCCTATACCAGCGTTTGGGTGAAGACCACTTAGGACCTCTTGAGTTAGAACAGATCCATCTAGAGCACTTACTTTATAGAGTATAACTTGTTGCGTGGATGGTGTTCCAGTGGTTGACGCTAAGGCATAGATAGTTGTTCCACTGGTAGATAGTGCATAGACAGGGGTGAACTTTCCAGATGAACTCAAGATATCTCTTACGACTACCGAACCAGTCGCTGGATTTATAGCTAGTAGCTGACCAGTAGACTGCTCAACTCCCCATATCAAGGCATCGGCAGTACTAGATAGGGTAAATCCCACAGGGACTTCGTTATTTGACGTAGTAGTGCCGAGGGAGGCTGAGATCTGGATGAGTCTGTAACTTTGTCCAAAGTTACTTGGAACTGCAATCGGTAGATGTTGAATGTCCGCTGAATTAGTTCATGAAGCGTTTATTGGATAGATAAAAAAGAGAGGATTTACTCCTGATTCATACTTAGGCACACCTCTGTTTTTGTCATTTCAAAGAGTAAGAAGGAGCCTCTTGTGTCTAACTGGAGCAAATGAATGCAGCGAGTGACCCAACTTGATTAAGCTCCACGAATGTCTTGGAGTGTCTGAGAGCCGTCACTATCTCAAATGGTGGTCGACCGCCTTGAGCAGGATCGTCAAATACGTCATGAATGGCGAGTACTCCTCCTTGGATAAGCTTGGGGGACCAGTCGATGAAGTCGCTCCAGCTTTGAACAGAAGAGTGGCCCCCGTCTATGAAGACTAATGCTGCTGATCCTTGGGGGAATAACTTGGCGTAGTTGCTCGAATCGCCTACCACTGCCATGACGCGTTCTGTGAGGTTTGAAAGTCTAAGTGTGTCTCTAAAGGTATTGAAGGTCTCAAGGTCTTGAGAGACGCGGTGCCTAAGACGTTGGTCAAAGTACGGAAACGGCGGGTAGTTCTCCTCCGATCCTTTATGGTGATCGATGGTAATGACTGTGCTCGACAACGCCTTGGCTGCACAAGCTAGGTAAAGTGTGGACTTTCCACAGTATGTGCCGATTTCAACCAGCGGATGCTCCGAGTTTCCTGGGGAGATAAGTGCAAGTTCATGGAGGTATGCACCTTCGACCCTAGGCATAAAGCCGGGTGTTGCGTCTATGAGTCTCTGTATCGCTGGTTCTACAGGCAACTTGGTCCTAACTGTGAGCCTCTGACTTAGAGTCGCTCCTCCGTTTTTTAAAGCCTACCTCCTTTGGAAGCACCAGGCGGAAGTCTGATCCCTCTCCAACTTTTGAGGTTACTTCGACCTTGCCGCCTAAATTTAAGGCAGCTCGCTGTGCAAGCGAAAGTCCAAGTCCCGATCCGCCGCTTTGTCGATCGCGTCCGCTGTCAACTCTGTAGAGACGATCGAAGATGAGAGGGAGGTGCTCGCTTCCAATTCCGATTCCATTGTCATTAACTCCAATTACGACCTCGCTGTGAGATCGCTCTTGTACATAGAGGAGAATGACTCCTTCTTTTGAACCTATGTATCGTATAGCGTTAGTTAGAAAGTTTTGCATGACCATATCCAGAAGGTGTTTATCGGTTGTGATGGTAATTTTTGACGAACCTTCAACTTTGACTGTGGCTCGCTTCTCAGATGACTGGGGTTTGAGGCGAAGAGCTAGTTCTTCTAGATAGGCCCTTACGTGTATCTCTTCTGTAGTTTTCCGATACAACATATCTAATGTGTCAAGGTTGCGCAAGTCTTCGAGCAGGCTCTTTACCCGTTTGGTCTCCATCTCAATAATTGCGACCACTTCTTCTCTCTCTTTGGAGTCTGAGATTGTACCGTCGGAGAGTGCTAGGGCGAAGCCAGATATCGAATTTAAAGGCGTAGCGATCTCATGTGCGAGATCTGACAGGAATCTTCTTTTGGTTGCCTCCGACTCTTCAAGGTGTTGAGCCATAAAGTCAAATGCTTTAGCTAACTTTGCAATCTCCTCGGGACCGTCTGGAGATATGCGGGCAGATAGATCTCCAGATGCTATCTTTTCTGCTGCGTCGACTACCTCATCTATCGGTCCTCGCAGACTCCGAGTGAGGAGAGTCCCAGTTAAAAGACCTGCCAAAATGATAAGAAGAGCAAGTACTGCAGATACTACGGTGATCTCAGTCGATACCGATGAGAGTGATCCTACTACTGTGTAAATCGTTATGCGATACGACCCTTCGTTGGCAGTGATCGATATCTCGCGGCCCGACGGAAACTTTGGTGCGGAGACGAAGTAAGGCTTAGATTCGCGTCGCACAAGGATGCCAAAGGTGTCTTCGTTAGCTTGTGCGATAGAGCTGAGATCCAGCAAGGAGTGACTTCGTTTAAGTGTCGCTTTTATGTCAGATGCCAAGAAAACCATCTTTTGGTCCGAACGTTGCACCTGCGCTCGTTGTTCAATGACGGTAGCTAGAAAGTACGACATGACTAACCCGACCACAGTTACCGCAAGTGTGGAGAGTAAGATTAGGTTTCGTATAGAACCAAAACGCTTGAGCATTACACGTCTAGCCGGTAACCTATGCCGCGTAGAGACTTTACGTTCAAGACATCGCCGAGTTTTTTACGAAGAGAGGCGATGTGTACGTCTACCGTCTTTTCGACTACATAACTCGTCCCCCAACCAGCCATCAAAAGACTCTCTCTAGTAAATACCTTGCCGGGATTTGTGGCAAATATCCAAAGTAGATCGAACTCGCGTCTTGATAGCTCTATCTCTCTATCTGCTACGAAACAACGCCTAGAGGCACGGTCAAGGTGAACCTCTCCGATATCAACGGTGGAAACGTACTTTCTGTCTCCCTTTGCCCTTCTAAGATGCGCCCTAATGCGGGAGAGCACCTCGTTGGGGGAGTAAGGTTTCACTACATAGTCGTCGGCACCAATCTCCAATCCGGCTACCTTCGCTGCCTCCTCACCGCGGGCAGTGAGCATGATGATGGGGATATTGGATCGAGTACGAATCGCTCTTACTAAGTCGTATCCGTCGGTTCCGGGTAGCATCACGTCGATAAGAGCTAGGTCCGGCGCACTTTGTTCCATGGCGCGCATCGCCTCCACGTAGTCGCCGGCTTCGATCACTTCGTAGTCGTCTTTTACGAGGTACGTTTTTATTAGCTTACGCTGCGATATCTCGTCGTCTACGACCAGTATCTTGTCATGAACTTTGGTGTTATTTTCCATCTCCGACGTTCAGCTAACTCATTGCTCTTTCACTGTAGAGATCTCCGAAGCGATCCGAATGTTTCAAGTTGACAAAGCCTAGGATAGTGCCTCAGTGATCTTCGATCCGTAGTTCTCTCTAAATCGGAGGTTGAGGCGGTATCTTTCAAGCTGTTGAGAGAGGGTTCGCCGTCCCGTTGGCATTTCGTGCTCTTCAAAGAACTGGAATATCTCTGGCGCTAGTTTTGAAGATATCTCTCCGCAAAGGAGAGATATGGTTCGAAACATCGATGACCTTCCCCTGTCTGGGAAACGTTCACTTAGCTCCTCGTAGTTGTCAAATATGAAGTTAATTGCCCTGTCCCCTGTGTGTGGATTACCAACAAGATTGGCTAAGACTATGAAGGCGTCTTGAATGCGAATCTCTGATCTGCACATCTCGGCGACCTTTTGTGTCAAAGTAGGTGACTTAAATGCAGTTATTGCATAAAGGTTTCGTAGGCGATCTTGAGGATCTCTTGGATTGCGATATCGATCTAACATAAACGCGAAATCACTGTCATCACCGTGTGTAGCTACAGTCCTGAGAACGGGGTTGGCTAGGTTAGGAGGTAAGGTTGAAACACCAGAGATATCAAGCCTGAACAGATCTTGTGCTTTGGCGCTGATCTCTCGATCTCGTCCGATCACTCCAAGGGCTTCAAAGGCTATCGCTCTGGCCAAGGAGACCTCTTCGGGCTCGTTGTCGTTCTCGTCCAGTTGAAACTCGTCGATGATGGGCGAAAAAATCTCTACACATAGGTCTTTGACGACCCCCTTTTGGTTTTCGTCGGCGATACGATGCATCAGCGAGAGGGTAGAGTACATGATGCGGAGTACGTTGGGGTTTCTCTCGGACTTTGAATGCCGCAGTAAGGTAACGTAGTGTTTTAGAGACTCTTTCTCTGCTAAAACTAATGCCCATGTATCTGATATAAGGTTAAATCTCTCTAGGACG
>JAJYGI010000024.1 GCA_021790735.1 Actinomycetes bacterium
ATTCTTGGAGTTGCTACAGACGCTGGTGTTTCAATAGGCGTGGACGAAGATCCAGTCCTATCCTCAAATAATCATCTAGTTTTGATTAGATTGAGAGACAGCCCCAAACGCAGGTAAGTTTACCTACATCAATACAGAGTATTTTCCGACAACCATAGTCCCACCTTAGGCACTAGAGACAGCTCACCAGCTCCTAAAGATTACGCTAAGAACGTCTCTCCGCTCCAGAGATGAGTTAGATCATCTAGAAAGTTGCTGTAAGAGGTTTCTACACAGTCGAAGTCCTCGATCTCAGTATCGCCATCTACCCTAGTAGCCATTATCGCAGCGCACATTGCAATTCTATGGTCTCCATGGCTCCGTATACTGCAGGGCCTCGGAACAAAGTTAGAGTCGCCATAGACAGTCAGTGAAGAGTCATCACTTTCAACTCTTGCACCAAAGCGCCTTAGCATCTCCGTAGTGGTAACCACACGATCCGACTCTTTCGTTCGCAACTCCTCAATACCGTGAAATACCGTCTCTCCATCAGCGAAACACGCTACCGTTGCAAGAAGCGGTACTTCATCGATTAAGGCTGGAACCTCACCATCGTATATCTCAGTAGCGACAAGTTTGGAGTAGCGAACCTTTAAGTCTCCAGATGAAAACACATCATCTACGTGCCGAGATTCGTCGATGTTTGCACCCATACGCCTTAGTACTGATAAGTAGGCATCTCGACCCTCGCCTAGGTAGAGATGCTTGAAGGTAACTTCTGACTCAGCCATGATTAATGCTCCACCTATGAAAAATGCCGCTTGAGACGGATCGGCAGGTATCGAAAGCTCGAAAGGTTTAGGTGCGTACTCTAGCCCCCGAACGGTAACCTCTCTTCCTTTATCACTATTTTCACTTCGGTGGTCTATACCTAGATAAGCGAGGAACTCTTCAGTGTGAGAACGTGTTCTCACTCTCTCTCTCACTTGGGTCGTACCATCTGCGAAAAGTCCCGCAAGGAGCAGCGCTGACTTTACCTGGGCTGAAGGTACTTTCGTATCGAGCTGTCCCCCTTTAAGCCTCGATCCCCTAATAGAGATCGGCGCAAGAGCACCGTCTTGTCTACCATCAATCCTTGCGCCCAAATCCCTCAGTGGAGCGACAACCCTTAGCATCGGTCGCTTTACAATAGAGCTGTCTCCGGTAAGTACAAAGTGTCCGTCGACTCCGCTCAGCACGCCGGTCATTAGACGAAGTAGTGTCCCTGAGTTGTCCACCTCAAGGATATCAGATGGTTCCTTGTACCCCCAAGGGCCATCACCTTGGACGGTTACCATAGTACGATCCACTGAATCACGTGATATATCGACACCAAGTTTTGACAAAACGTTGTAAGTTGCCTCTACATCTCGTCCTAAGCTAAGTCTAGATAGTTTTGATACACCGCTGCATATTGACGCAAAAATAAGAGCTCTATGCGATATTGACTTGTCACCAGGAGGCTCGAGAACTCCCGTAAAAGGCCTAGCTGTCCCTCGAATGACTGCTCTAAGTCGGCTGTAGCCTTGTCCTGGCATTAGCAACTACTCCGGAAGGTCATCGCGCAGGCCCTTTGCACCATGTAGATATACGTGGTGGAGTTCTCCTCGGCTTTTTGTTGTCTCTAAGTGCATTAACACTCTTAGGCAAAGCGGAGTAGCTCCTACAATATCGAGCTCCCTGGCACACATAAGAGGAACATCCCCAAGTCCAAGTTCCCGAGCAGCTGCCGCGGGAAACATTGAGTGGATATCATTGGTTGCCGTAAATATGATCGAGATAAGCTGTTCCTTGCCGATCTCGTTCACCTCAAGCATCGTCGAGACCAGCTCTTTTGTCTTTACCGTAACCTCACTTACAGTATCTTGGTCGACTGTCGTCGCTCCTCTAAGTCCCTTAACTGGCATCTACGAAAGTATACAACCCTGAAAGAAGACGAGGTTCATTTACTAAACCGTTCGCTTTGAAGTTAGTTCACTCTGCTAGCACGCGGTTTCGGATTCTCCTTTGAAGTATGCCTTAATTGAATGACTTCCCTTGAGGTTAACTCTCGATACAGTCCAGGCTTTAACGTCTTGTCGGAGATGGGGCCAATTCGGACTCGCACCAACCTTACGACTTCGTTTGAGACTGCCTCAAACATCCGTCGAATCTGGCGGTTTCTTCCTTCGTGCAAAGTCATACGTACAAGTTGGGAGTCTAAGCGTGTGATCCGCGTGGGCAAAGTTTTCCCATCATCTAGGTAAATCCCCTTCTTAAGCTTTGACAGCTCAGAGTCTGTAGGTTGATGACCGAGGTAGACCAAGTACTCCTTCTCAACACCATGAGACGGATGGGTTAGTTGAAATGCCAGCTCTCCATCGTTCGTCATAATCAACAGTCCTTCGGACTCAGCGTCTAGTCGTCCTACAGAGAAAACTCTTGGCTCTTTGGGAACCAAGTCAACGACACACCGCCTTCCCCTGGGGTCAGAAGCCGTACTAATCACGCCTTTTGGTTTGTTTAGAAGGTAGTAAACTAAGTCAGTCTCTGCAGAGACTATTCGTCCGTCGATCTCTAGACGGTCCATACCTGGAACTAAACGGTCTCCGAGAGTCGTCACAGATCCATTCACTTTGATTCGTCGATCAACTATCATCTCTTCACAGACGCGCCGTGATCCATAACCTAGGCGTGCAAGCACCTTTTGGACACGCTCAGCTGAAACTTCGGGTTGTCCCAGCATCTAGGATTCTCTATCTGAGAACAGAGCTTCTTCTAAATCTTCAACAGCTTTCGCATCAGGAACAAACTCATCCAACCTGGGAAGGTCCGCCAACGAGAACAGTCCAAGCCTCTCCAAAAACAACCTTGTAGTTCGATACAGCCAGGCCTGCCCTGGACCGTCGCTACGCTCTTTGGCCTCGATATAGCCCTTTTCGATTAGAAGCCGCACGGTTGCGTCTGAGTTGATACCTCGAATCTGAGTTATCTCTGACCTAGAGATGGGTTGGCGATAAGCCACGATCGCAAGCACCTCCAAGGCAGCCTTTGAAAGCCGATCTTTGTAACTAGAGTTAATATATCTCTTGACCACTGACTCGAAGGTCGCTCGAGTTCGTATCTGGTGACCTCCTCCAATCTCTGCTAAGTAAAACGCTCTATGTGTCTCATCGTAAAATGTTTTCAAAGTAGATACCGATTCAACCACTACGTTAGCGTCAACCTCTAGGAGCCTGCTCATCTCAACTATAGATAGAGGTTCAGGCGCAACGACAAGCAAGGCTTCAACTTGAGGTAAGACTTTATCTACCAGAGACCTCGCAGTGTTTCCACAGCCCAAGCCCTGTTCTTCTTGTACTTGCACCTCTACCTCATTCAATCCAATGCTCTTATCAGGTCAGTAAAGTTCTCATACAATGAGTCAGATAGAGCTGTGCTAAGTCGGATAAGGACCGAGTCGTTCTCCTCTACCTCTGCCATCTCAAGTTCCAGCACTCCAGCCCTAGCTCCTTCAAGTATGATCAGGAAACTAACTACAATCTCAAAGCGACTTTTTGCAAACCTTATCAGCTCTGAAAACGTAACCCTCTTAGAGGCAACGATCCTCTCCATAACCCTCTCCCCAACCTCTCTTACAGAGATCTGAGTAGTTGTTATATGAGTTGCATCAACCACGTCGCGCTCAACCTTCGATACCATGCGCTCAAAGACCGATCTAAGCTCTTGCGGCGACACCTTTCTCAACGGATCAGAGACATCAGAAACGAGATCTAAGTCAGGTCCAACCTCTCGCGCTATGGTCATGGAAGTCTGTTCGATACGTCTTTGGAGCTCAAAGGAGACGTCTTTGAAAACTGCAACACCCAAAAGCGCTATTAAGAGTACCTCTCTCTCCTCAGCAGAGGAGATCTCTTCGAGATCAATATCGTCTTCAAAAGTCTTTCCTAAAATACCTCTGCACTTATAGTGGAGCAGCATAGACATAACCGAGATAAATCGACTCAGTCCATCAAGTTTCGAGTTACCAGAGGACTCGATCACCTCTATAAACTCCATCACTAGGCTAACAAGCGAGATCGAGTTAACCTCCAGCTTCCCCGAGGCCACGTTACTTAGCAGAAGATCGATAGGGCCATCAAACTCATTGACCTTAACGTTAAATACCATCGCTCACCTCATCAAATTCAACCTCTGTCTCCATGAGGTGAGCGATGGTCAAGGCGATCAACTTCGAGCCCTCCCATGCACAGAACTCGAAAATGTCTCTTGCTGCGTCCTTCGAGTCAGCAGAGTCAGATACTATCCTTAGCGACCCCCAAGGAACTCC
>JAJYGI010000018.1 GCA_021790735.1 Actinomycetes bacterium
CAAGCGCGTGCGGTCTAGTTGGTTTGAAGCCGACCCGAGGCAGAGTATCTCTAGGCCCAGGAGAAAGTGAACACTGGGCTGGCGCCTCAGTAGATCATGTTCTTAGCGCAACGGTAAGAGACTCTGCAGCCCTTCTCGATGTCCTGTCCGGCTACGAATCCGGCGATCCGTACGTCGCTCCGCATACAGCTCAATCGTTTCTAGACGCATTGACAAAGAGCCACGGTTCTCTACGGATTGGATTCTTGGATCGGCCGCTTATGGCTGATGTACAGCCCGACGTAGAGTGTAGTCAAGCGGTAAGAAAATGTTTGCATTTATTAGAAGAGATGGGGCACCATATAGAAGACGCCTATCCGAAAGCGTTAGAAGATGAACAGTTCCCCATGCACTTCGTAAACTTTGTATCTGCGATGGTCGCCACTGACGTAGCGAACTGGAGCGTCTTACTCGATAGACCGTTAGACGTAACGCAACTGGAGCCGACAAATCAGTTTTATCACGCTGTCGGCATGGCACTTTCGGCGCCAAATTACCTTCAGATAATCAATTACTTCGGACAGTTCCGAAGGCACGTACTGCAATTTTGGGACGATGATCACTTTGACATACTCGTTACACCAACGCTAGCAAAACCGCCTGCGGAGATTGGCTACTTATCCGACCCTGTAGAGTCAAGTACTCGTGTACTGGAGTATCTCCAGTACACGCCTCAGTTCAATGTAACTGGTCAACCCGCAATCTCTCTACCAATTGGGACTTCAACTAAAGGCCTACCAATTGGAGTCCAGCTGGTAGCTAACTACGGCCGCGAGGATCTGCTGTTTTCATTAGCTCACAGTCTCGAGACAGTATCGTCATTTGCCGACGCACTACCTAAGATATAAAGTGACTAGCCAACAAATACTCAGCACCTCACCAACAAGGGACACAACTCCTTGGGTAAAGGCTAGCATAACAGCCACTGCTGTGTCTCACGACTTTTTCATACCCACTCACCAGTAAGGGGATTCATAGCACCAGTTCAACCACAAAATCTAACATCACTATAGCGAACATTTGACTAGTCGAGCAGACCTAGGGTAAGGGGTGGCGGTTCCTCGCAGGAGTACATGTACAGAAATCAAACCGAACTGTGCAACCGGGCCTTCTCACAGTTCCTAGTTCGAAGAACTCCCGCTCCGATCGCTCGATCCGCTATACATATCGGACTTAACTCACATACGAAGCGGGTGCGCCTAGGAAGGCTACGACCGACGTGGTCGCATCTCCTAGTAGGAAGACCTTCTCTTGCTCTGGGAAGCGCCGTCAAATGACTGTCGCCCTCGAGAAGAGTATCCTCCTCCACTTCGCGATGATCCAGATGACACACCTCGCTTCTGAGAACTCCACCTAGATCCAGAGGAAGAAGTTGATCTTGATCTGTCCTGAGTGTGCACCTTATACTCTTGGGCGTTAGGTTGTTCTCCTTGAGCAATACCAGCCAACGCAGGGTCATCAAGATCGACCTTCAAAATCGGTTGTGATAAACCTAACAACTCTTGGATCCTAAGAAGTGACCGAACCTGGTTACCTTGGACAAACGTAACTACTACACCTGTCTTACCAGCGCGAGCAGTTCGTCCAGACCTATGGACAAAAGCCTTCTCATCATCTGGCATATCATAGTGAACCACTAAATCAAGTCCTGAGATATCCAGTCCTCGTGCTGCTACGTCGGTTGCGACTAAGACCTGCGTCTTACCTTGAGCAAATCGGCGAAGAACTCTCTCTCGAGCTGACTGTTTGATAGCTCCTGTAAGGAGCTCCGCGTCTGCTCCGTCTTCGTACAACGTTTGCGCGACAACTTCCGCTGAGTCTCTAGTTCTTACAAAAACCAAAGATCGTTCCGCTCCCTTAGTCACCTTGGACAAAAGGGCGTTCTTACTTCTAGAGTCCACATAAAGAAAATGATGAGACATTAGCTCAGTACGATCGTCTTTTTGCGCAACCTCGTGAGTTACAGGGTTGTTCATGTGACGCTTGCGAAGTACATCTACATATCCATCAAGGGTGGCGGAAAATAACATGGTCTGATGATCATTTCCAACGTGAGAAAGAATCTCTTCGACGTCTGGCAAAAATCCCATGTCGGCCATCAAATCCGCTTCATCTAAGACGATTCGTTCAAGGGAGTTCATGTACATAGCGCCCCTCCCGATAAGGTCAAGCAACCTTCCAGGGGTAGCGACAACGATACTGACGCCCTTTCTTAGCGCTCGAATCTGTCGATCGATGGGAACTCCCCCATAGAACGCTTCGATCCACACCTTCTTAGAAGGATCGGTCTGAGCTAACGAGAATAGTACATTGCGCACCTGTAGGGCAAGCTCGCGTGTTGGCACTAACACCAAGGAGTTGGGTGCTAAAGGTTTTGATCTCTTTGCAAGTTGAACTAGTGGAATACCAAAGGCAAAGGTTTTGCCAGAGCCTGTAGAGGCCTTCCCGCATACATCTTTACCTTCAAGCGCCTCTGGAATTGCGGCTGCCTGAATCTCCGATGGAGTTTCAATACCAAGTTGTGATAGTGCGCGAATAATTGACTCGCTGACCCCTAGGTCCGCGAAGGATGGAGTTGAATCCAAGTTAATTCCTAACCTTTCTAGTTAGTTACAAGTGCAGCTTCTTAGCTCCCTTGCTAACCAGATTCGTAAGGAACAACGAAGGCACTCTCACGTCCCAATCGGACGTTTAGTACACGATACCACCCTTGTAGAAAGTTCCGTCGATCGATCGATATAAACTTCACAATAAAGCTCGTATAGATTCGCTTACGTAAAAACATAAGTGGTGGAACCGTCTAACGATGGCGCTTTAGTTCTGTGAACCTAGAGTCTAAAACTAAGTGCCTAACCGCCCCAAATAACTTTCCAGCTTCCTCTCCTTTAGGGACGTCGGTAAGGATGGGACCGTATGCTCCGACCCCATCTGACAGTTCAAGCACCGGAGAGCCAGTACCCTCCCCCGCCAGCTTATGCGCATAGCTGTGGATCTCTAAAAGCTCTAGGTCGATAGTGTCGTCGTCTAGAGCATGGCGATAACGGTCCAAGTTTAGTCTCGTGAGAACAGCTTCAACAGTGTCTCCGGAGATTTGAGCACTACCCTCAAACCACGCTTCTCCTAGGGCGTTATAAAGATCGAATACCTCGTCGTTACGCTGCGCCAACGTCATCTGAGTTATTACCCTGAGTACCCTAGAAGAGACCTTCATAGCTACGGCATACTCTTCAGGAATACTTCCATTGTTCAGTATCGTCAGAGAAAATGGCCGCCACTGAACGGCAAAGCTCAGGTTCGTTGCGGCTTCCACGAGCCATCTCGAGGTCTTCCAAGTCCAAGGACATACTGGGTCAAAGTAGTACGCTACTTGATTTTCGTCCAATTTTGCAAGCACTCGGATCCTCCTACTATTAAAGACATTCTAAAGCGCAACCCTCAGTAACCACCGCAGAGATCAACAATCGATAGCCAACGCCGAGCAACTGTGTGAAACCGTACAGTACTATTCGGATATTTATAGACATAGTAAACATCGACAGTTCATCAAACCCTACCTTGTGAGTACGCTGCATTAATAATTGAGTACGCCTAGTGGCGGCTGCACCATGGTTTAAAGTCCTCAGTGGAAAGTCTTGCCAACTGTATCCAATGTAGTTAAGGCCAACTTAGATGCAGTCGCTCTGGGACGTATGTAGCTGAGGTAAGCGAAATTAAAGAACTTCGAAGGTGTATGCATTGTCGGAAAATCCAAGTCGATGGCTGACTAATCGGCCACGCCAATGGCCACGCCAATGGGATTAGCTACCTTCCATCTCTAGGAAAGCAATACCCCCTGAAAGACGATCAGTCGCCACAACTCTAAAGCGTCTCACGAAACCTATATAGACCTATATAGACTACGATTCGAAGGCCTTGGGGCTAGTTAGACTAGGAATCGCCCCTTAAAACAACAACTTATACAAATCCAGATAGGTTTTGACATTATTTTCTAGATTGTGATAAGTTGTATTGGCGACTTGCCACGATTGGTAGTATTTAGAAGCATTTGTCAGCACCGGAAGTGGCACAGTGGTATTACATTTTACGAATAACGGACAAAGCAACCTTAGAAGCTCTTGACAGGATCGTCTTGGAACATTAAAAGCCCATAAACTTACGTTTTGGGTATGTCGCTAATCCATGGTAAATACAGAGGTGAAGGGAAATCTAGCGTGAA
>JAJYGI010000074.1 GCA_021790735.1 Actinomycetes bacterium
ACCGTTACTTTATCCATTATCTCTAGAAGTGATGGCGACAGCTTCGAGGCTATTTCTCGTAGAGCACAACCCATTTCATCAAGTGTCGAGAAGCTAGCCACGACGGTTCCCGCCACAGGCGGTGGTGCATGGCGCAGTCGCATCGTTGCTTTGGTTACAACACCCAATGTGCCTTCAGAACCTACGAAGAGTTGAGCTAGTCGATAGCCGGCCGAAGACTTCTTGGTCTTTCTCCCAAGAACCATCATCTCTCCCGTCGGCGAGACAATCTCAAGTTGACTCACGTAGTCCGCGGTAACTCCATACTTGACACAGCAAAGGCCACCTGCGTTCGTCGCAACATTGCCCCCTATCGAGCAAAAACTGTAGCTACCTGGATCAGGCGGATAGAAAAATCCTTCCTTTGCCACTGCATCTTTTAGCGATTTATTTATCACACCAGGCTCCACGGTCGCCAATAGATTCACTGGATCAATATCTAAGATTCGATTCATCTTGGCAACATTTATTACAACGGATCCAGATATAGGATCAGCGCCACCTGCAAGACCGCTCAGAGCACCTTGTGGTATGACGGGAACCTTGAACTCGTTGGCCAACTTCACTACGCTTGCAACCTGGGCTGCTGTGACTGGCGTGGTAACCAAGCGAGGCATATCGCCTTGGACAGTCGAAGTTCGGTCAGTTCTGAAAGAGTCCATTAAGTCAGGGTCAACTACTACATGATCCTTGCCTATTCTATCTCTTACCCGATCTACAAAGACATCGCCACTCATAAGCACCATCGATCTGCATGTTGATCCATTCGACAATCTTATCCCAAGACAATCTAGTTCGTCTGCTCATTTAGACCCAGGAGTTAAAGGACTTCAACGTGTACTTACTTCATAGCTTTAGCTTGGTCGTAAAGTCTCTGAAGTTCTCGTTCTAGTTCTGCCGTCAGCTCTACGATCGCTCCACGAGAGACAGTCTTAGAAGTAGAACCGGTTCTACTTAGGTACTTTACGGAGTCGATCTGGCGCCCAACGATAGCACGTACCACTGCCGGTCGAGGCAGTTTAGCCCCCGGAGGCATAACCTTTCCGCTACCATAAAATGCAACCGGTACGACGGGTACCTTTGACTTTAGGGCCAAGTAAGCAACGCCTTCATGCAGATGTTCAACTCGGTCTCCGACCCGCCTTTCACCTTCGGGGAATACCACAAGAGCGTCTCCGCTTTTCAAAATCGCTAGTGCTGTATTCAGAGAGGTTCTATCTGTACTATTTCGATCCACAGGGAAACCGCCAAGGAGTTCAACCAGACGCCCCAACCAAGGATTCTCCCAAAGTTCAGCTTTCGCCATATATCGTACAGGTTCTTTTAATACCGAACCAACCAACGGCGTATCGACATAGGACCTATGGGTTGGTGCGAGTATGAAGGGTTTAGAAGGCAAAGGAGCCTCATAAAACACCTTCGCATGGAAGTAATACCGATTGACTAAGTGCACTAACGTTCTAGCAAATCCATAGAAGGTAGAGTTCTGTACCCTTGGAGTACTTTTCATTCGATTTACTACGCTTGTCATAGTCTTTTACTACCTTTTCTTTCTATCCCCAACTCGTCAGAGAGCAACTCTTCGACACGGGCATTCAATAACGTTACGACTGCATCAAGCACATCTTGTGCACTAAGGTTCGAAGTATCAAAGACGACGGAATCTGGAGCGGGAGTGCTTGGAGAGACCGCTCTCGTGGAGTCAGCTAGGTCTCTTGACGCGATTGTTTCACGCTCTTCTGGCCTTCTAAGCACCTGGATCTCGCTTGATACACGCAAAAACACCTTGAAGTATGCGGTTGGAAACACAACAGTGCCGATATCTCTGCCTTCTACGACTGAAGAACCGTGAGCATTCACCCAGGATCTTTGCAAACCAACTAGATAAGATCGAATCTGAGGGTTCGCAGAGACCTTCGGTAAGATATCTTGCAACTCTGAAGATCGGAGTCTCCCTGTGACGTCAACACCATTGAGGAACGTCCTTTCCTCTTCTATCTCGATAGACAAATTACTTATCGCCTCAGTTAGCTGTGTCGAATCCGAAAGGAGCCTACTCTCATTCTCAAGCATCCAAAGAGAGGCCGCCCGATAAAACAGTCCAGTACCAAGTGTTGGCAGACCTAACAGTTGAGACAGCCCCTTTGACAAAGTGGACTTGCCACTGCCTGCCTGGCCGTCAACGGCGATTACTGGGGCAAATGGTCTTCCCCAAGCTGCTTCTTTGAAGTCAACCATCAAATAGTTACTCCCTTATTTCTCTATTTCCTAAAAAGGCTCTAAGATTTCAGATAAGTCCCAGCGATTCTCTCGCTGTTACTTATCTAGATGAAGGATACTATTACCGTGGCAAAAACTAGGTTCAAAACTGATAAGGGACTAGTGGCACGCATGGGCCTCACCATATTTCTCCTTGGAGCCCTGTATGTCCTATTCGTTGGAGTACTTATAGCTATCGGCTTACCGATCATTACGGTCCTTGTTATCGGTATCGTGATTTTATTCGTTCAATACTTCTTTTCTGACAAAATAGCGCTATTTGGTATGCACGGGAAACTCGTTACCGAGCAAGAGGCACCGGAACTATATCAAATCATAAGACGGCTATGTACCTTGGCGAACATGCCAATGCCAAAGGTAGCGATGGCACGCACTGACATGCCAAATGCATTCGCCACCGGAAGGAATCCCAAAAATGCCGTAGTATGTGTGACAAGTGGTCTGTTAAGACGTCTCGACACCGAGGAGGTGGAGGCGGTTCTGGCGCACGAACTGTCACATGTGGCCCACAGAGATGTCGCAGTAATGACGATCGCATCCTTCTTGGGCATGATTGCTGGGATGTTAACCAGAGTCTTATACTACAGCGAACTCTTTGGTGGAATCGGATTTGGCGGAGGCGGGGGCGGAGGTTACGGAGGACGAGGTGGCGGGAGGTCAAACAACAACTCCGCTGCCGGCAATATCTTCGCTATCGAAGCAGGTGTAATGTTGGTCTCCATTGTCGTATATGCGATCTCCTTTCTGCTAATTAGAGCACTGTCACGATATCGTGAGTTGAGTGCCGACAGGTCGGGAGCCATTCTGATTGGTCGTCCATCGCTACTTAAGTCAGCACTTATCAAAATTACTGGAGAGATGGGGCGAATACCTACCAAAGACATACGATCTGCAGCTGCATTTAACGCCTTTTACTTCACGCCTGCAGTCGCTAGGGGACAGTTTTCAATATCAACAATCTTTTCAACCCATCCATCGATAGAGCGAAGGATCGCAGAGTTGGACAAACTTGAACGTGAGCTTGGTACTGCAGAGTAAGCAGTAGGCTCTGACCTAGACGTTGACTAAAGATTTGGATGGTGAGTGTTGGGGATCTTCGATGTGCTAACAGGAAGAACAAAACCGGTTAAGGCTAACTTAGATCGCCTATTTGCGATACCAGGAGTTGCGGTAACGCTTGAGCTTTCTGCAAACCTCAAGTCAGCGAACCGAGCTGGTGTATGCTACAAGCCTGCCTCAGGAAGTGCATTTGAAAACACTCGCGCAGAGTTTATGAACGTCCTAAGGACTATGGTCAGTGATCCTGACCGTAGTATCTATGTATCCAAAGATGAGTACGGGTATGAGTGGGTCGTTATTCAAGATGACGAACTTGAATCCTTGACTACAAAGATCCACTTAATTAACAAAACTTTGGAAGACCACAGCTTCTCTCCCGCGCTTCTTCTCTCCGCTTTTCGTTTCCAAGAGACTGAAGCGGATCAAGTGGTTTATTGGGTGTACCTTTACAAGAAGGGAACCTTCTATCCATTCGTGCCGCTATCTGGTCAAAGAAGAGATAACGAACGAGAGCTAGTGCTCAAAGCGATCGTTGGTACCGACATTCCAGTTGAACCTGATCTCGAATCTTGGCTACCTCCATGGGGTCTGCCGGTATAAAGGATTAGTATTAAGTTACCTAACTTGATCTCAAAAGAACATCTTTCACATTAGCTACCGTAAAAATAAGCGCCATGAAGCAAGGAGGTGTGTCACGTTTTACCGCTGATACAAACCGTATTAGGAAAAGCACAGAGACACCAGGCGCTTACACTTGTCACCTTAGCAGTCCTGTTCACCCTCGTAGGGGGAACCCTATTTTCAATTACCCAGGCGGTGTCTCTCTTTACGGGGAT
>JAJYGI010000122.1 GCA_021790735.1 Actinomycetes bacterium
GCTCTTAGAAAAGAAGGTCTTGCAGAGGGAGTCTCTCACCTTTCTACCGGTGGTGGTGCTTCTTTAGAGTTTATTGAGAAGGGTACGTTGCCTGGAATTAAGGCGATTGACGAGCGACTAGGTTGGCACTAATTAGATAATCGACCCAACTGTACTACATTGTCTGTAAGGCTTTGAGTTGGATGTGAGGGAGTACTTTGATGGCAGCCAGGTCTAGGGATGTTGTGGCTAAGCCTAATCCTCGTAACGGAAGATGTAGGTTAATTTCAGGCAACTGGAAGATGAATCTCAACCATCTTGAGGCGATCTCGCTAGTTCAGAAGTTACATTACTCACTTCGAGACAGTGACTATCAATTTACTGAAATCTCCGTGCATCCACCCTTTACTGCATTACGCTCGATCCAGCTTCTGCTAGAGACGGATCGAATTCCCATATCTCTTGGTGCTCAAAACTGTTACTTCGAAGGATCAGGTGCCTATACAGGAGAGGTCTCTGCGAGTATGCTCAGCAAACTAGGTGTGAAGTATGTGATAGTTGGGCACTCAGAGAGGCGGGACATCTTTGGGGAGTCGGACGAGGATGTAGCGATGAAGGCGAATGCAGTGCTGGGGTTACAGATGACTCCGATAGTCTGCGTCGGAGAGTCACTGTCCCAACGTGAGCGTTTTGAGACCGAAGGAGTCATCCAGTCTCAGGTTGATGCAGTCGTTGCCGCCATGAGTTCAGAACTCTGTGAGCAGCTCGTCTTTGCATACGAGCCTAAATGGGCTATCGGCTCAGGAGTTCCAGCAGAGCCAGCGGATGCAGTCGTCGGAGCGAACGCCGTTAGGTCCGCTATAGCAAAACACCATGGTGAGGATGTGTCTAGTAAAGTTCGGATTCAATACGGAGGCTCCGTGAATTCAGCTAATGCTAAGGAGTTCCTTGATCAGGGCGAAATTGACGGTCTTTTAGTTGGAGGAGCTAGCCTTACAGCCGAGGCCTTTACCGCTGTGATTCAAGCTTAGGAGTTAGGAAAGTTGTTAACCGTCGTTCTTGTTGTCTTGCAGGTTATCTCATCTGTCTCTATGATCATCTTTATCCTGGTTCACAGTGGAAAGGGTGGAGGTCTATCTGATATGTTGGGTGGTACTTTAAATGCCACAGCATCAGGTTCGACTGTGGCTGAACGTAACCTGGATCGAATAACGGTTGTATTGGGTCTAGTGTTTGTGTTTTGCTCTGTGGCACTTGCTATTCGACTCAATCCTTAAGACTAGGTGTTTGAACTGTTTGATGCTTCGATGCGCTCCAAATTAGGTGCTTGCTTTTGGGCTTTCGGACAGTTACGACAGTATTGTGAGACGACTTTATTTGAGGGAAATTGAGAGGTCAAACAGACTATGTCGCTCTCTCACCAACCTTGGGTAGATACGTCGTTAGGTAGTTTTAGGGTCACTTACTCAAGCTCTTGTCGTGTAATGGATCTGTAAATGTTGCATGAGGCTTTCTAAGCTCTACTCCGGAATCGGTACGCGGTTTTAGATCGCTCAAAGGTCGGGTCGCTTAGAGCTTGAGAGATCGGAAGGTTTGGCCAGGCAGTGGGGTGATTAAGGTAACTGAGAACATCTATAGCCGTTTACTCGTTTTGTAGGAGGACTTTGATCTTTTGAACTTGCAATGTGTTTGACATATCGCTGAAATACATTGGAAACTTTGGCGAATTAGTAAAGTATCTATGAACGAGATCTTCAAAGGGTACCGAACCCAATCCGACTGGGACGAGATGATCGATAGAGACGATCTACCGCGTAGTGGATGCGAAGATCTCTACGATGCTATCTTGAAGTTCTCTACGGAAGAGTTTGAGGAGCGTTGCAACGAGAGAGATCGATCCTTTATGGATAGGGGTGTAACCTTCTCGCTGTCAGGGAAGGAGAGTCCCTTCCCGTTAGATCCTATTCCTAGGATTATCACCGGTGAAGAGTGGAACACTATCGACAGTGGAGTTTGTCAACGTCTCAAAGCTCTGGAGATGTTTCTTGAAGATGTGTATAACGCTGGAGAGATTGTTCTAGACGGAGTGATCCCAAAAAGTCTCGTATACAACTCCCCGGGATTCAAAAGAGAGGCCTTTGGTATCGTCCCTTCAAATGGGGTTAGAATTCCAGTTGCCGGAATGGACATCGTTCGTGACGAGACAGGGCAGCTGTTTGTTTTAGAGGACAATGTCAGGACTCCTTCGGGAGCCTCTTACGTTCTTGAGAATCGCAGGGCTATGACTAGAATTTTCCCTGGTCTCCTAGCTGAGCACAACGTTCGACCAGTAGCAAGCTATCCGATCACTTTGCTTAGCGCGCTTAGGGCCCAAGCACCCGCAGGTTGTAGCGACGCGCCTGTAATCGTTGTATTGACACCAGGCGTATACAACTCCGCATACTTCGAGCACTCATTTCTTGCTCGACAGATGGGAGTTGAGTTGGTTGAAGGTCGAGATCTTATCTGTCGGAACAACAAGGTCTATATGAAAACGACAGAGGGTGAGACTAAAGTGGATGTCGTTTACCGACGGGTGGATGACGAGTATCTTGACCCATTGGTGTTCAAGCCGGACTCATTTATCGGGTGTGCTGGGATTTTGAACGCGGCTCGAGCTGGAAACGTCTCGATAACCTCGGCGGTTGGCAACTCGATTGCAGACGATAAGTTGATCTATACCTATGTACCTAAGATGATTCGCTACTACTTGGGAGAGGAGCCAATTTTACGAAATGTACCGACCTTTGATCCTCAAGATCCATTCGCTATGGAGTATATCGAAGAGAACATTGAAAGGCTCGTGATAAAACCCGTCGACGCTTCAGGCGGTTATGGACTGGTTATCGGCTCTGTGGCTGATGAAGAGATCCTCAGAGATACCGTGGAGAAGGTTCGGAGTAATCCAAGAGGCTTTGTAGCTCAGCATATTTTGAAGCTGTCGACAGCTCCAACCAAAGTTGGAGATACTCTTGAGCCACGACACGTCGATCTACGACCCTTTGCCGTCAACTTTGGAAGTTCAATCTCCGTCTTACCGGGAGGTTTGACTCGTGTTGCTCTCACAAAGGGCTCCCTTGTCGTCAACTCATCACAAGGTGGAGGCTCGAAGGATACTTGGGTTGTGGATCCTCCAAAGGACCGATCTGTATGGTTCGAGTCGTCTTACGATAGGACTAGGGATAAGCAAAAGAGCCAAGAGTCCATACTGAGAGCTCCAGTAAAAGCTCTATCGGAGATGGACCACTTTGTATCAGTTCACCAAGAGTTAAAGCCTCAACAAGAGATTCAACAGCAGACCAGGTTGAAGTCGGACACCGTTCTTAGTATGCTCGGGAGCACTGATTGCTGAGTCGAATCGCAGAGTCTCTCTACTGGATTGGCCGCTACCTTGAAAGGGCGGATAATACAGCACGGATACTTGAGGTTGAGGTTCAGACCAACTTGGAGAATCCTCCCAAGGGTTTCAAGGGAAAGACCAGGTGGAGCAGTAACGGGAACTCTTCTTCAGCCCCGTCTGTGAGGAGTGCGATAGTCGAGGCCGAGTACCTTGCCGAACTTTCGTTGAGTCTCGGTCACCCTACCTCGATACTGTCCTCAATTGTAGCGGCGAGAGAGAATGCCAGAGGTGCTCGTGAGATTATCTCCTCTGAACTTTGGGAGTGTTTGAACGTTACTCAAAATCAGATGATGCTCAGTCGTTTTCAAGGTGACGTACTCTCGTTGCACCAGTTTTTCCAATTTACACAGCTCGCCAAAGAGCGAGTTGCACTTGCGTACGGAATAGTTGAGTCAACGATGACTCGGGACGATGCGTGGCACTTTTTCAGTATTGGAGTGCTTATCGAGAGGATCGATATGACGGTGAGGTTAATTGGGACGCGTGATCTTGACAGTGAAGACGTCTTCGGTTGGATCACTACGTTGAAGTCATGTTCGGCCTACCAAGCCTTTATTAGAGCCTATGGAGGCGTGGGAATGGATAGACGTTCTGTGCTTGAGTTTTTAGTTTTGGACAGGGGGTTTCCGAGATCCATCTACTTCGCTCTTGACGGTGTTGGCACTGCTTTGAAGGCGCTAATCGATGGGAATCAATCTACCCTGAGGAGGGATCTGTCGTTCCGATTGCTCGGTAAATTGAAAGGAGAC
>JAJYGI010000120.1 GCA_021790735.1 Actinomycetes bacterium
TGCCTCTGTCACGTTTGCCAGCATCGTCTACGCCACCCACAAGAGTTTCATCGACTTCGACATTGCCATACACAGGCCATGCTTATTCCTGGTCTTTGGCCAATCTCGCCTCGTAAAGGGAAAGCGCCCGTCTTTTCCGTATGGATCGAGGATCGAAATACGGCGATAAAAGTACAGCCTTTCAAAAGAATCCATCCAATTTCACATACGGAGAACGATTTTACGTCAAAACCTGGCAAACTGACTATGTGAAAAGCGCTTTATCTGACCTACTAAAGATACTTGATCTAAAGAAAATCGAGGAAGACTACTTTCAAGGAGAGAGCCCACAAGAAGACCGTCAACGAGTATTCGGTGGGCAAGTTGCCGGACAAGCGCTAGTCGCCGCTGGAAGAACGGTCTCCAAAGGAACCGTACACTCTCTTCACGCATACTTCTTGCGTCCGGGGGATCCAATGATTCCAATTCTGTATCAGGTTGACCGTATAAGAGATGGGTCTTCATTCACTACCCGAAGAGTAGTTGCATACCAGCACGGAAAGGCCATCTTCAACCTCTCCGCTTCATTTCACATACAAGAGACAGGACTCGAGCACCAGCCATCGATACCAGAGGTACCGTCTCCCGAAACTCTCCCAACCTTTGAAGAGCGCATGGCACCTTGGGTAACCAACGCATCTGCCAAGAGACAGGAGTGGATTAGTCGCCCTAAACCGATCGATCAACGCTTCGTCGACCCACTTGGAACAGTACTATGGACCGAAGACAAGATGCCTATTCAACGCGTGTGGATGAAAGCTAACGGTACACTCCCAGACGATCCTCTGATGCACGCCTGTGTCGTCGCATATGCCTCAGACATGTCGCTCCTCAACAGCGCAATGGTAGCTCATGGACTCTCGTGGGATCAAGACAACGTAATGGCAGCAAGCCTAGACCACGCTATGTGGTTTCACCGGCCGTTTCGAGCTGACGAGTGGTTTCTCTATGACCAAGAGAGCCCGAACGCGTTCGGCGCACGGGCTCTCGCACGCGGACATATCTTCTCCCATAGCGGTGACTTGATAGTCTCAGTGGTTCAAGAGGGATTAGTAAGAACACTCTGATCGAACTAGAGAAAGCCTACTTCATCGACTCTCACGCTTCTCCAGCGGAACGTAGTCCCTCGCGTCAGGCCCTACATAGGCTTGCCGAGGCCTTACAATTCTAGAGTCCTGCTCTAAGAGTTCGTTCCAATGTGCCAACCATCCAGAGATCCTTGGGATCGCAAATAGTACTGGAAACATATCTACAGGGAATCCCATTGCCTGATAGATAATCCCGGAGTAAAAGTCTACGTTCGGATACAGCTTACGCGATATGAAGTACTCATCGGACAAAGCAACCTCTTCAAGCTTTAGCGCAATATCCAGCAAAGGATTCTTACCTGTGACCTCAAAGACTTCATACGCCGTCCGCTTGACTATCTTTGCTCGTGGGTCATAGTTCTTATATACTCGATGTCCAAAACCTTGCAGTCTTCCGTGTCCATCTTTTACTGACTTTACAAAGTCGCTAACGTTATCTATCGATCCGATCTCGGCCAACATCTTTATTACCGCTTCGTTTGCACCACCGTGACGCGGTCCATACAGAGCTGCGGTCGCAGCCGCTGCTGCAGAGTATGGATCTGCGTGAGCCGATCCTACAACCCGCATGGCGGTCGTAGAACAGTTCTGCTCATGGTCGGCGTGAAGAATGAATAGTACGTCCATGGCTCTTACAAGTCTCGGATCCGCCTCGTACCTTGGCTCGGCTATCTTCCACATCATAGAGAGAAAGTTTGCCGGAAACGATAGTGAGTTGTCTGGATATACAAAGGGCATACCAACGGAAAATCTATATGCGGCCGCCGCCAGTGTGGGCATTTTAGCGATAAGGCGAACGATCTGCTTGTCCCTGGATATCGGATCAAAAATATCCTTCGCATCCGAATAAAACGTCGACAGTGCGGCCGCAGCTGACACCAAAATCCCCATGGGATGTGCATCGTAGTGGAAACCCTCTAAGAAACGCTTTCTCACATTCTCATGGATAAAGGTATGGTGTGTAACATCGTTGACCCACTTCTCGTACTGCTCCTTCGTTGGCAGTTCGCCATATAGAAGCAAGTATGATACCTCAAGATAGGTTGAATCTTCTGCTAGCTGTTCAATCGGGTAGCCTCTATACCTCAAGATTCCATTATCACCATCTAGGTATGAGATCGAAGATTCAGCCATCGCGGTACTCATAAGACCTGGATCATAAAACCAAATTCCAGGTAGGTGTTTTTGCCATTCATGTGAGGAGACCGTCCCATTTTCAATAGGAATCTCGAAAGACTCTCCCGTTCTGTTATCTGTAATGGTGATCGATTCAGCCATAAAAAGTGCCTTCCTTCTTCGATTAAATCACGGCTTAGTTATATATCAAGAAACTAACAGAGGATCTTCTCTTACGCTAATTGCAAAGCTCATCCATAGCGATACACGTTCGTCTCCCTCAATTTAAACCCCAATGACTGATACATTGCGTTCGCGTTAAGTCGTGAAGGTCTCGACGTCAAGTCAACAGAGACAGCCCCCAGTTCCTTGGCCTTCTCGATTGCGTGTAAGGTCAAGCTCTTTCCCAGACCCAAGCCTCTAGACTCTTCATCAACGACGACGTCTTCTATCCACGCCCGTATGCCTGTAGGTATATAAAAGACCACCAAAGTCAACATTCCCAAAATAAAGCCGTCAGAATTTCGTCTCGCAACGAACAATAGGCAACGATCGTCACTAAGGACCTGGGTCAACGAATCGTTTGAAACTGGCTTTGCAGAACGTGATAGTTGCGATACCAAGGCCGCAATCTGGCTAACATCACCGCACTTCAACTCGCTTAATCTGGAGATTACGACTTTACTGTCAGACATGTCGCCCCTTCAAGATACCTTGCTGCAATGGATACATTTCCAACTCCACAGTCACACCTTCGAATAGTCCTACACGGAATTCTACCTTGCAATCATTAACGAAACGGAGAGTATCGTCTTAACGTCGACCCGAGGACATCTCCTAAAGCAATAGAAATCGCCGATGCGCATAAAGGACTAGGCTGTTGGACATGGAAGATGCAAGTTGGCTATCCCCAACACAAGACAGCGGCAACGGTACCACACTAGTGATAGCGTTCGAAGGATGGAGCGACGCAGCTGAAGCTGCCACGATCGCTTTGAAACACGTCAGGTCGCAGTTGCGCGCTCGGAGAGTCGCTTCTATCGATCCCGATAACTACTTCGACTTCACCGTCACACGCCCTCAGATCAAGCTCTCACCCTCTGGAGTACGCAGACTCAGCTGGCCAGAGAGCAAGTTCTATCTATCGAACCTCCCTAACTCCCCAAAACTTCTCATCGGAGTTGGCCCTGAACCGCAACTTCGATGGAAAGCGTTCTCTAGGTCAGTACTTAAAATTGCGGACACCTATAACGTCGAAAAGGTTATAACACTGGGGGCACTCTTATCGGAGGTTCCACACACGAGGCCAATAAAGATAGTAGGCACAACATCAGATGAACAGCTTGCTGAGCAACTTGGACTTAGTCGGCCAAGCTATGAAGGTCCCACTGGAGTCCTAGGGGTCCTCCAAGCAGCTTTCGAGGCACGCGGTGCTAGTTGCGTCTCACTTTGGGCAAACGTACCGCACTATGTTGCACAAACCCCATCGCCCAAGGCGGCTTTAGCGCTAGTAAAAAGGGTATCTGCACTTATACATCTAGGTATCGATACTAGCGATCTAGAGAGTGAAACGGTGGAGTATGACACACAGATAGACGAGGCAGTCTCATCGGACGATGAAGCGCGCGCCTATGTTGAACAGCTAGAAAACGCCACCTCTGAGTATCTAGATGATGACCATCACTTTCTAGAAATAGCCACCGCAGAGGAGATAGCGCAAGAGGCTGAGAGTTTCCTTAAACGACACTCTAGCGGGGATTAAAGGGAGTACAACTAGAACCTAGGAGGGTCAAAGAAGGTACGATCAACTCTTCCCGTCAATATAGCCTCTCGTAGACCGGGGACTCTTTTTTTGATGTCTGGC
>JAJYGI010000127.1 GCA_021790735.1 Actinomycetes bacterium
TGACAATCGCATGATACTTAGTTCTCTTTTACGATCCTTTGACTCCAAACAACAGGTGGTCCGATCCCTCGTAACATCTGTTTCACCAAGTCGAGATAGAGGCTGGACGTTAAAGTTAGAGGATGGATCCTTACTACACTGCAAGACAGTAATCTTGTGCAATCCGATGCATGCTCCCGAGGAACTTCTGCCAAGTTCAAAAGATAAAGAACTACTTCGCTTTATAACGTCAAGGCCAGTAAAGGGGGACATATTAAGACTCAACGACACCTTAGACCAAGGTCCGAAGATCTGTATACGTTCGATAAGAAACGGTAGATGGAACTACATAGTACCTCGTCTTTCGGGCGAGGTAGTAGTTGGGGCCACTCAGGAAGAGACCTCACAAAGGAGTAAACTCGCAGCAAAAGCTGGTGGCGTATTAGACCTACTACTTGATGCAGTCTCAAGCGTTCCGATACTTCGAGAACTTTCCCTTGTAGAGGTAAGTGCCGGTCTTAGGCCAGGGACCTACGACAACTATCCCCTAGTTGGTGAGATACATCCAGGGCTCTTTATTCATAGTGGACACTATCGACATGGGTTTCTCCTTGCTCCAGTTACAGCCGCAGCGTTAGTCTCTTCCCTTACTAAGGGTATAGACTGGAACGATAGCTCTTTCCTTCACCACTTCACTTCTATTTTAAGTCCCTATAGATACACTCCTTCAACATGAGCGAAAGGAAAACTTAGGCTGATAGACGTCACCATAAACGGAAGCCAACGGACCTTTGAGGGTAACCTAAGCCTAACGGAACTACTTGCTAACATTGGAGCCCCAAGTGAAGCTGTCGCCGTTGCTATCAATGAGTCCATAGTCGCACGGGCGCTATGGTCCCAAACGCGTTTGAACGACGGCGATAGGGTTGAGGTGGTTACCATATATCAAGGAGGGTAAGTATGAATGACCACTTAGCTACCGCGTCACCTGAAGTGAGCGACGTGCTAAACATAGCAAATCTGACACTACATAACCGATTAATCCTAGGTACAGGCGGTGCCCCATCACATCGCGTCATCATAGAAACAGTCGGTGTTTCGGGCAGCGAGATGGTTACGGTTGCTATTAGAAGGTTTGACCCAACCAACAAGCGGGCCTCAATATTTGAAGAATTAAAGAAGCTCAAAGTCCATATTCTTCCAAATACCGCCGGGTGTTACAGCGCCAAAGAGGCCATTCTCACAGCTGAGCTCGCTCGTGAAGCGCTTGGCACAGATCTTGTGAAGGTTGAAGTGATAAGTGACGACCTTACACTTCTTCCCGACCCGATCGAACTCACACTCGCCACGGAACAGCTGATTTCAAGAGGGTTTCAGGTCTTCGCATACACGAATGACGATCCGGTCCTCGCTGACCATCTAGTTAAGCTGGGCGTCGCTGCCGTTATGCCCCTAGGGTCACCGATAGGCTCTGGGCTAGGAATACTAAATCCCCATAATATATCGATCATCGTCGAACGATCTACCTGTCCAGTGGTACTAGACGCAGGAATAGGGTGCGCATCGGACGCTGCATTCGCAATGGAGTTAGGTTGCGATGCAGTTCTTGCAGCTTCTGCTGTTACAAGAGCGCAGACGCCCTCACTTATGGCCAGCGCAATTGCCAAGGCCGTACATGCTGGTCGAGAGTCCTATCTGGCAGGCCGAATCCCCAAAAGGCGCTTTGCACAGGCTTCAACAGACAACGAAGGTAGACCTTTCGTAGACTAAGTACAGAGCTAGCTTGGGAATACTTCCTTCACGAAGTAAGAGGCTCGACTTCAAACAAACCAGCACGTGACAAACCCTATGTGACTCACTAAATACGTAGTTGTTCAACAGTAGCTCCGTGACACCTCAAAGTGCTAAGTTTCCTCCGTCTCTCGACGGATAATGCTTAGAACTGACGACGCAAAGTTCGAAACAGATTCACTAGGATGACTAAGCATCTAATTCGAGAGGAAGTACCGACAGTTGGATACATCTTCGAGTCATCGTAATCCTCCAGTCGCAATGACGATAGCAGGATCCGACTCTGGCGGCGGTGCTGGAGTCCAAGCTGACCTAAAAACCTTTGCCGCTCATCACGTCTATGGAACTTCCGTTATCACCGCTGTTACTGCTCAAAATACACTTGGAGTCCAGGGTTACCGGGTGGTTGATGTCGATCTAGTGTCAACGCAGATAAAGTCGATCCTCGAAGACTTTTGGATTCGCGGTGCCAAGACGGGAATGCTAGCTACAACAGAGACCGTCCAGATGGTATCTGAGTTTGCCAAGGATAAGATCCTACCTCGCCTCGTAGTCGACCCGGTAATGGTTGCTGCGTCTGGAGACTCTTTGATCACTAGCGACGCCATCGAAGCGTACATCAACGATCTCTTTCCTTATGCATACCTCATTACTCCAAACGCTCCCGAAGCGTCCAAGCTCGTGGGGGTAAGGATTGAAGGTGCCCAAGACCTAGTGACCGCAGCGATTGAGCTAAAAAAAATGGGTCCGCAGAACGTTTTAGTCAAAGGCGGACATCTCGAAGATGAAAAAGAATCGATCGATGTACTATACGACGGTGAGCAGATATTTACGTTCAGGGCCACGAGGATAGAATCAAAAAATACCCATGGTACAGGGTGTACTCTGTCTGCAGCTATTTCAGCCAACCTGGCTCGAGGAACCACACTTACAGACGCCGTTCGAGAAGCTAAAGCGTACGTAACAAGTGCGATAGTCGGATCAAAGGAGTGGGCCCTCGGACACGGATACGGTCCGTTGGACCACTTTAATTCAGTCGTCCATCACTACTAGAGCATTCGACTAGCCACGTAAGGTAAGGCAGCCCAGTTGCCAATGTACGTGTTATCATCTGGTTAAGGAGTTAGAGTGCCAGACTCAGCTATCGGAGAAGAGATGTCGACTACGAGAAATAAAGCCGTAAGCCACGTACCGATACGAGTTTTGGCAGCTAATAAGTCAGACTCGCACCAAAGCTTAATTACTTCATTGAGAACAAGTATCCCATTGGCGAGCACAGAGATTCACCTAGTTGGTGAAGTCATATTGAATCTTTATGACACGCAAGACTGGAAACTCTCCTCCAATGGCTACTTTGTCGAGACGCAGTCCGATCCCCACAACAACATTCACTTTGTGCTCTTTAGCACAGATCACCCCTCTTCACACTTCAGTATCTTTGACTACTCACTTTTCCCAAATGCAATCGATCTCTCGACGGTTAAAGAAGTCGGCGTACAGCGGCTACTTCAACGTTTGGCAGATGGGCGGTCTCTAGTTAAAATGGTGTCGGTCTCCTGCTATATAACCGAGATTGAGTTCTCCCGTCACGACACGGGATTGAAACTAGGTAAAGTTCGTCTTATAACACCGAAAGGTCTACCTGAGCATTGGATCGAGATCGAGTTTGCTATGGGAGTCAACCCAACTCCAACTTTAAAGAGCATTCGCCGTAGTCTAAAGGCCTGTCTATTATCTGACACGAACTGGGATCGATGGGCATCAACAATGCGCTCAAGCAGTCGCAAACGATTCGACTACAACCAACTAGGACGTAGTACCTTTGAGGGAAACGACTCTCCTATTAGCGCATTAAAAACTATAGCCATGAACATATACCAACGCGTAAAGTTGAACTCCGAGGGAGTGGCCGGCGACTACGATCTCGAGTTCTGTCACGAGATACGAGTCGACCTCAGGAAAATGAGAGTGATTTTAGAACACTTGAGGCACCTAAGTCCAGCAAACAAAGACACAAAACTAGATCTATGCTCACTTACTAAGCTAGAAAAAGGGCTAAAGCGGTTTCAGGCCATATGTGGAACACAACGGGATCTAGATGTATTTATCACAACACTTTCCGAGGTCGAATCTGACTCAATTGAGAAAACTATGGAGATAAAGAGCCAAAGAGAAAAGGCCCATAGCCTACTCCTCCAATTCATTGAAGGAGGTAGTCTAGATGAACTTCTTGGCACATGGAATCACTCGTTGCTCTGTATCGAACAACG
>JAJYGI010000133.1 GCA_021790735.1 Actinomycetes bacterium
GCATCGAGAGGCTCCCAGAGCTGGTATCTCCTCAAACACCGAGCGCATCAAAGCCGTACAGCCACTCTTTATCACAATGCATCGAAATACACACATAGATGACAAAGGTTAGGCAGAAAGTACAACGTAGATTAACTCAGCACATCGAAGGATTGTCTCTAAAAATCCCCTAATCGCTCGTAGGCCACTGTAGTCAAGAACTCCGGGAAAGCTTCAGAAAGTGACACTTCCCTGAGGATTTCTACCGCCTCATGGAGATATTTGACATCTTCCATGAGATCGATCTCATTATCTATGATACCGTCAACCAACTCACGCGTTACTTTTTGTCCATCATCGGTAACCACGGATTCATGAATCCACTGCCAGATTTGAGCTCGCGCAATTTCAGCAGTAGCTGCGTCCTCCATCAGATTGAAGATCCCTACCGCACCTTGGCCACTAAGCCAAGACGTAAGGTATCTTATTGCTACTGAGACATCATTTACTAAAGCCGTCATAGAGATCTTTGCACCTTCAAAGGAGACATCTGAAAGTTGCTCCTCTGATACGGAGAGATCGTCTCTCGTAACATGGATTTGATTACCCGAAGGGCCTAGTCCCTCAGAGAAGACCTCCATACACAGCGAAACAAGGTCTGGATGCGCCACCCACGATCCATCGAATCCCTGAGCAAACTCGCGAACCTTATCTTCCCTTACCCTCTCAAATGCCACCTTGTTTATCTCCTCGTCTTTTCGAGACGGGATGAAAGCAGCCATTCCACCGATTGCATAGGCGCCACGTCGATGACAGCTCTGCACAAGCAGCTCTGCATACGCCTTCATAAAGGGCACCGCCATCGTCACACTATTTCGATCAGGTAACACATATCTTGAGCCAAGGTCCCCATATGTTTTAATGAATGAAAACAGATAGTCCCATCGACCGGCGTTCATTCCAACGATCCAGTCTCTAAGTTCATACAGAATCTCATCAATCTCAAACACAGCAGGAAAGGTCTCAAGCAGAACAGTAGCTTTTATCGTTGAATGAGAAAGCTCTAGCCAACCCTCCGAGAAGTCAAAGACGCGCCCCCAAAGCGCAGCCTCTTGTGCCGACTCCAACTTCGGTAGATAGAAGTAGGGTCCCGAGTTGTTATCTATCAACTCCTTCGCGTTGTGAGAAAGGAAAAGTGCAAAGTCCAACAGTCCAGCCGAGATTGGCTCTCCATCGACGAGCACATGTCTATCGACAAGATGCCAACCTCTGGGCCGTACAATTAGTGTTGCTAGTTTGTCACCAAGTTCATAGCTTTTACCAGCCTCATTTACAAAAGACAGTTCTTTTCGAACAGCTCTCTTTAAAGTCACTTGTCCGTTCATCATATTTGAGAACGTAGGAGTGTTTGAGTCCTCAAAGTCAGCCATGAAAACATCTGCTCCGGAGTTCAAGGCATTAATCACCATCTTTGGATCGGTCGGACCAGTGATCTCAACTCTACGGAGTCTAAGATCCTCTGGAATCTCAGACGTCCTCCAACTTAGATCTGTACGAGCCTTCGAACTATGATCGAACTGCAGTCTCTCGCCAATACGGATGCGATCTTGACGTCTAGCTCTTTGCTCAAGCGCTTCAACCCTGGAACGCTCAAACGTCCTATGTAAAGCTTCGAGCAACGCTAAGACATCCGAGGTGAAGAGGTGCGTGACTGCCTCGGAATCAAACTCTGATGCTCTAATCTCAATTGACACTTGCCGTTTACCTCTACTTTCGCAGTAGTTTCATTAAATGAAACTAGAATATCAATATATGGAACATACTAGTACTAGAATCGACAGAGCTGCATCGTCAAAGGCGGTTGGATCTCTAGCACGTGGACTGCTAATCCTTGAATACCTGCTCGTACACGAAGGCTCTACACAATCCCAGGTAGCAAAAGCGCTTCAGATTCCCAAAGCAACGCTGTATCGCTTAGTAAATGTATTGATCGACTCTAACTTTGTAGTTGCGCAAAGCGATAAACGACTCTACCTTGGGCCTTTGTTCTTGCTGACCACTAAATCGAATCGACGGGAACTTGCCGCTATCGAACTCGTACGCCCTTTGCTCCAGTCCCTTGCTAGCGCTACCGGTGAAGGTGCAAACCTAGCTGCTTTAGCCGGAATAGAGGCCCTTTACATCGATGCAGTAGAGGGAAGGCACCTCGTTGGCATATTTACCAAGCCCAGCAACCGAGTCCCACTTTACGCTACTGGCGTGGGGAAAGCGTTGCTTGCAGCCTTATCGGACGAGGAACTCCAAAAGACACTAAATGAGATTCACATGACGGCATATACCCCATACACACTTTCAACACGAGAAAGGCTTTTAGAGAACTTAGATAAGATTCGCTCTTGCGGTCTCTCCTTCGATCGCCAAGAGTACGCCGACGGTGTCAGCTGTGTCGCAACCGCTTTGGAGATCGGAAACTATAAGCTTGCAGTATCTATCTCTGGACCGTCGCAACGGGTCGGTGATAAAGAGCTAGAGAGACTTGCGACCATTCTCGCACAAGAGGTAAAAGACTTTTGCGCAGCGGTTGGTGGTATCAAAAACTCTTGGTCTTAGCGGAGCTAGTCTCTTTCCCTCAGAGGGTGCATCTATGCTCTTGCTATGGCCACTTTTCTAACGCATCGCAACTAGGGTTTTTATCGCATCGTTATGAGGCCAAACAAGATGGTGACTCAAATCTCTCAGACGCCAAGTTCATAGACGTTGCACGATCTCTTGAACACAAGCCAGTCTAGGAAAAGACCTTTGGCTGATGTAGGCCGCATCGCACGGGGAAGATGTCTCCTCAGTTCGTACCCAACGCAGAAGATATATCTATCTCAATCTTCCGGTGAGGAAAACTCCGTTTACGCCACGGGAACTTCTATAAAGACCATGGAACTCCTGCGAAGCGACCTAGCTCCGTGATCTAAAATGCTAGGCGGTCTGTAGATCTGGCAGTCTGTTATCAAATCACTCCTCTTGGTCAGGACTCGATAGTTCATGCTGGGGTATAATGTGACAGATATCTCCAGGTTGACAGTCCTTTACGTCTAGATCTCTAGCACGATTTACCAGCAGATCTATAAGACTTCGAGCCTTCGTTAACTCGTCGATCTTGTCTTGATACTCTCTTGAACGTTGTTGGAGAAGCTCAAGTACGTGTTGGCACGGTACAACTTCACGTTGACGATAGACCATGATGTCACGAATTTCTCTTAGCGAAAGTCCAACCGCCTGACTAGCTTTTATGAAGTTTATCTGATCGACAGCCACCTTAGAGTAGTTTCGATAACCCTCAGGTGTACGGCCAGGACTACTAAGAACACCTATCTCCTCATAGAAGCGGAGCGTCTTGGAGGAGACACCGGTCATCTTTGCAACTTCACCGATCCTCATAGTTATCGATACTAGTGAACTGTCCAGTTAACTGGAGGGTTTTTAGATTGGAAGCATAGGTTTCGAGTGTGATTCGAAAAGTTGCAAAACCTAACAGAAAGAAAGAAGGTACACCACAATGACGGCAGATGCAAACAAACCCTACGACCTAGCTATCATTGGATCTGGAAGTGCTGCATTTTCAGCTGCCATTCACGCGGTTACTCAAGGTGCGAGCGTAGTTCTAGTAGAACAAGGAACAGTTGGCGGCACCTGTGTCAATGTCGGATGTGTTCCATCAAAGGCTCTACTAGCAGCAGCAGAAGCTCGCCATATAGCCGATACTCAGGCCTTTCCTGGGATCAGTACTCAAGCCGGCGCTGTAGACATGGAGTCTCTTATATTGGGTAAAAAGTCATTGGTCGAAGAGCTGCGTTACGAAAAGTACGAGAATCTCGCTAAGGTCTATGGCTTTTCGATTTTACATGGAACCGCAACTTTTAACGAGGATGGTTCGTTGCTCGTTAGTCATAGAGGTAGTTCCTCACAAACTACAGAGGTGGTCTTTGCGAACCACTACGTGATAGCGACAGGAGCTACGCCATCTATTCCCGCAGTTCCTGGTCTTGAGTC
>JAJYGI010000044.1 GCA_021790735.1 Actinomycetes bacterium
GGTCGACACGTCCTTCTGATCAAGAGATAGAAGAGCTAAAAAAAGACCTTGATGAAATAGTTCCTGCTGCCAAAGAGCAGGTGGAAGCCTATACGGCAATAGAAGTTCCTTCGGACTCCGTTTCTTATCGAGTGCTTTCACGAGAAGATTGGTTGGAAGCAAATCTCGAGTCTTACAAGTACTTGATCTCGAAGTTAGCTAACAGGTCTCCAGTCAGCTTCGAAGTACCGGGGTCTGATATAGCTTCTGGTGTGGGACTTGGTGTGGTTTTGGGGTGGATGGCCACCCATGTTCTTGGGCAGTACGACTTACTTTTACAAAATGGGGCAGATAACGAGTCGGGATCGCTATATTTTGTCGCTCCTAACATAATCGAAATTGAAAGACGTTTCGGGTTCCAAAAAAAACAGTTTAGACATTGGGTAGCTTTGCACGAACTTACCCACCGCGCACAGTTTGAAGGTGTGCCTTGGTTCAAACCTTACTTTACATCGTTGGTGGATGAGATGTTGGATGCTTCTAAGCTCTCGTCGGCGGAAGTGATGGATCTACTGGGTAAGTCTATGAAAAGACTGATTTCGGGAGAGAAAGTTTTAGGTGAAATGGGGCTAGCTGGACTTTTTGTCTCTGATCGCCAACGCCTGGTTGTAGAGAAGACGACTTCACTTATGAGTATCGCCGAAGGTCATGGCGACTGGGTTATGGATCGAGCAGCTACCGGCACAATACCTGAAGCGTGGCAGTTTTCGAAGACTTTAGGTGAGCGGCGAAGCTCGGCTCAAGGCGCCACTCGCCTTATGCAGTCCCTTCTTGGTCTCGAAGCTAAAATGAATCAATACGCAAGAGGTGAGCGCTTTATTGAAGAGGTAGAAAGATTATCTCCTGGATCCTCTCATCTAGTGTGGTCCTCTCCAGATAGCATTCCTACCACAGCTGAGTTCGTCGATGTACCTGCCTGGTTGAGACGAATGGGAGTTAGTCAAGCGCAAGTTAGGTAGCAAACTTTACTAATGTAATCTTAGTGAGATAAAGAGTTTTCTTCTTTGACCGGCGCTTACAATTTACTACGTAGGGTAACCTTTTGGTTGTGACAAATGAGAGTGGATCAAGAGGAAGTGTTCCACATCTTTATCTACTGAAGAGCGAGAGCGACTTCTTTGCTGAGAGTTCAGTGGATAGGTCGTTATCTCTTGATCTACCTACAGAACTTAGAACTCGTATCGCTGAATCGGGACTGGACGTTGATGATCTCTTATCAAGGTGTTTTTTCCATAGATTCGAGAAAGGTTCAGTTGTGCGTGCGGCAGTCTCAGGAGGTGCAGACTCCTTAGCTCTTGTCGTTCTAGCCAAAGTAGCTGGACTAGAAGTAGTAGCATATAATGTTGACCACCAGATCCGTGAGGAGTCGTCCCTCGAAGCGGACATGGTAGAGGAGCAACTACGGCCTTTACACGTGGCACTGTTGAGGCACAAGGTGAGAGTTCAACCTGGTCCAAACTTGGAAGAACGTGCCCGCCAAGCAAGGTATAGCGTCCTACCTAGTGATATCTCAACGGGCCATACGGCCGATGACCAGGTTGAAACCGTACTGTACAACCTTGTCCGAGGCGGGGGACTCAAAGGGCTTAGCGCCATGGAATTAGGTATTAGACATCCGATCCTTGGGATCAGAAAGTATGAAACTGACGCAATATGCGCCTCGGTCGGCTTGATTCCCCTAACTGATCCCTCTAATCGAGACCCTCGTATCGTCCGTAATAGGGTTCGAAATGAGGTGATCCCTCTCTTGTGCGACGTAGCTAAGCGGGATGTCGTTCCAATTATCTACCGCACATCTATTCTTTTGCGCAAGGACCAGGAGATAGTGAGTGATGTTCTAAGTCAATGTGCACCTAGCACCTTGAAAGAACTAAGGGAGTGTCCTCCTCATATTGCTTCTATGTGGATAAGAGCAAAGGTGTTTGAAGTTACTCAACTACAGCTTTCTTGGTTTCATACTCAAAAATGTCTAGAGGTCGTGCAAGGTGGCCCCGCATCGACCTCATTGCCGCTGGGCCATCTACTACTTCGAAAATCTGGTTCGCTCAAAGTACGACTGCCGACCAAGGAGTTAGTGAACTTAGTCTAGGCTTTAGGGTGCTACTTATGTGGCTGAGTAAGAAACAAGCTAAGTGGAGGTCGGGTGAAGCGTACTCAAGAGGACTCGCATATAGGTGATCCTATTGTTGATTCAGAGACGCTACAGCTAAGGATAAAGGAACTAGGACAGGTTATCTCAAAGGACTTTGGCGACAAGACGCCGCTGCTAATCGGCGTTCTCAAAGGTGCTTTTATGTTCATGTCGGACCTTGCGAAGTCGATAACGGTGCCCGTTGAATTTGACTTTATGGCTATATCGTCCTATGGAAATGCAACCAAAAGTTCAGGCGTGGTTCGGATTCTCAAGGACCTTGATACTGACATCGTTGGACGAGATGTAATCGTCGTAGAAGATATCATTGAAAGCGGCTTAACCCTTCAGTACCTGCTAAGAAACCTCAAGGCAAGAGGCCCTTCTTCAGTGACGATATGTACACTTCTTCTAAAGCGGGGGCTTCAAAGAACGGATCTTCAGGTCGACTATGTTGGATTTGAGATTCCTGCTGACTTCGTCGTAGGATATGGACTCGATGTTGCGGAGCTGTACAGAAATCTGCCGTTTATAGCGCGGTATATAGAAGATCCAGAGTTTTGAGACCATCGTGAAGGTGGACAAAGAGCGAGCACTAATGGCTCTCGTCGAGTATATGGAGTCTATTGGGATAGATCTCGAAGATGAGACACTTCGAGATACCCCTAGGAGAGTGTTAGAGAGTCACTTAGAGATGCTTGCTGGTCGTGACGTAGATCCGCGATCAATTTTGGCAGAGACCTTTCCAGCAGGCCATGAAGAGATGGTGATTGTACGAGATGTGGCATTTTCTTCACTATGCGAACACCATATGTTGCCCTTTTTAGGTAGGGCTCATGTGGCGTATATACCAAACTCGCAAGGGCGGATTGTTGGTCTCTCCAAGTTGGCCAGGTTGGTTGAGGTGCTCTCTGATAGGCTTCAGGTTCAAGAGAGACTGACGACTGAGATCGCTACTTACATTGAGCTAGCGCTCAAGCCAAAAGGTGTCTTAGTCGTAGTTGAAGCTGAACACCTTTGTATGATAGTGAGAGGCGCGAAAAAACCTGGATCAAGGGCTGTAACCTCCGCCGTAAGGGGTGTTTTTAAAGCTAGCGCTGCAACTAGATCTGAGGCTATGGAGCTTATTAGCTCCCCGAAACCATAGGTTGAATTCAATATGATCGTTATGGGTGTTGTAAATGTAACGCCGGACTCTTTCTCTGACGGGGGAGAGTATTTTAGTCACGCTAAGGCAGTAGCCCACGGAATCGAACTGTTTGCTCAAGGAGCGCAGATGGTCGATGTCGGTGGAGAATCTACCAGACCATTTGCTGATACGGTAAGTGAAGACGAAGAACTTCGCCGTGTTGTGCCGGTTGTTCGAGTGCTGTCGCAGTACGGTTTCGTGTCGGTAGATACTCGACACGAAAAGGTAGCAGAGAAGTCTGTAGAAAATGGAGCAAAGCTTATTAACGATATAAGTGGAACTCTAGCGCCCGTGGCAGCGCGGTGTAACGTTCCTTGGGTTGCTATGCATATGAAAGGTAATCCTAAGACGATGCAACTTTCTCCAACCTACGAAGACGTGGTGGAAGAAGTCTTAAACTTCTTGCGCCTAAAGATAGAAGAAGCACTCTCTATGGGGGTTCCAAAGGTTATCGTTGATCCGGGTATTGGATTTGGCAAAACGGCCCTTCATAACCTCCAGCTGTTGAAAAGTATCGGTCGTTTCAGAGAGTTGGGGTGCGCTGTTTTGGTTGGGACTTCAAGGAAGGGATTTTTATCGAAACTATCTGTTGCTGACAAGACTCCTCCGCCTCCAAAGGACAGGGAAGATCATCAGCTGGCTGTTGAGGCGTGGTGCGCCCTTAACGAGGTTTCGATCGTCAGAGTTCATGACGTGAAAAAGACGGTTCTGTTGCTGGAGCTTCATGACAAGGCTGAACTTGCTTATAGAGAACAAGAAGCAAAGAGGAAGCAACAGAAGTTCAACCAACCCTCCCCTAGTTGAAAGGTTCTCTATGGATAAAAGAGAAACGCTCATGACGATTGAACTGAGCGAACTCGGTCTCCTCGGTAGCGTTGGAGTCAGTGATGAGGAGCGAAGTAATCTCCAACCGTTGAGCTTTGACGTAAGGGTTGAGTTAGCGTCCATCCCCGAGTCTGATGACATCGCATCAAGTTATGACTACACGCTAATTGTAGATACTGTCACAAGGGTGGTCATGAGGACCCAGCATCGGTTACTTGAAACGCTGTCGGTCTCGATCGTATCGGCGTTACTTGAAGACCCAAAGTTGATCTCTGCACAGGTGACGGTAAAAAAAATGAGACCGCCAGTCGAAGCCCATCTTGCGTTTGCTGCAGTTACCTACTTTCGAGAGAAGCGGTAATGCTGTATTACTTGGCGCTTGGATCAAATCTCGGTAAGAGGATGGACTTTCTGGCTGGCGCCGTCAACGCTTTAGGAGATGAGGTAACTAAAATCTCTAACGTCTATGAGACTGAGCCGGTTGGTGGTCCAACGAATCAGTATCCCTACTTGAATTTGGTGTTGCAGGTCGAGACCGACAGCGGTCCTTTTGCCATGTTGCGAAGGGTTAGCTCTATAGAGACCGATAGTGGAAGAGTCCGAGGTGTTGTTAATGGGCCGAGAACCCTAGATATCGATATCGTATTTATAGAAGGAGTAAGAGTACGCTCAAAGGACTTAATCGTTCCTCATCCAAGAGCATTTGAACGTGGCTTTGTAATCGCACCTCTTGCTGATCTTTCACCTTCAGTTGCGTTGAGGCTTTCCCCTTCGTTGTTTAGAGCCATAAACCGAGAAACCCCGAGGATCGGTAGTAAAGCACTTCCAGGGGTTGTCGATGTTGGTTCGTTGGATGAGATCATTAATACAGTTTAGCCTGTATGGACTGTAAGTGAGAATAGTGATGTCGTTGTGGATGAGCCGCCCGAAGTAGTGTTATTGCTTAACTTCCTGATACTTTGAGAGGTAGTTCTTATGAGTGAAGCAGCGGGGCTAGTACGAGAGTTTTTGGTGTTCGGAGGTCGTTTGAGTTTTCAAAGTAATAGCACCTTATCGCTCGACTATGATTCTTGGTCGTTGTGCAGGAGGTAGCAACTTGCTTTTGTGCGTAGATGTAGGTAATACCCAAATTGTCCTCGGCGTATATGACTTATCTGTCGGCACCGGTCACAAGGATGCATCTTGGGGACTCGTAAGACACTTTCGCTTGGCGACGAGAAACGACTATACCTCGGACGAGATGGCACTTTTGCTATCCCAGATGCTTGCTTTAGGAGGATTGGGAGGCACGAAAGAGCTCACTGGAGCCGTGGTGTCTTCTACGAACCCTATGGTTGGAGCAACGGTTGTGGAAGCAATAAAACGCTGGAGCCACCTCGATCCACTCGTGGTTTCGGGCGCAACCAAAGTTGGGATAGAGGTTAGGTACAACCAACCTACAGAGGTTGGTCCAGACAGGGTTGCTGATGCCGTCGCCTTTCTGGGTCTTTACGATCCCCCGGGCATAGTCGTCGACTTTGGCACGGCAACAACGTTTGATGCCATCAACTCATACGGGGAGTACATCGGAGGTGCAATAGCACCCGGAGTCGCCGTGAGCCTAGATGCGCTGTTTTCAAGGGCCGCTGCGCTCAGGCGCGTTGAGATGGTTGCTCCTTCTGTGGCTATTGGACGTTCAACTGCTGAATCGGTGCAGTCGGGAGTTATCTTTGGTTTTGCTGAACTTGTAGATGGAATGTGTGAGAGATTCGAGGAGGAGTTGGGCCCATGTACAGTGGTAGGTACGGGAGGGTTATGTTCAGTAGTAGCTCCTTATACAAAAAAGGTGCAGGCTCATGAGCCTTGGCTGACTCTGTTTGGACTTAGGTTAATTCATGAACATAATCAAAAAGTCGCTAAGTAGTTTCGCCGAATTTGTTTGATAGCAGGAGATAGATGTTAGAAGAAGAAGCGGTTCCACAAGGTATTGCTGAAGACTTGAGACCTTATAGTTTTCAGGACGTCTCGTCAGTAGCGAGTTTAATGCACCTGTCGGATGAACTTAACCCAGGAGAACGAGGTAAGACGGAAATCCGAGTCGCTGGTAGGGCTATGCTTATTCGACGCCAAGGGAGACTAATTTTTGCCTCTTTAGTGGACTCTACGGGTCACATTCAACTTTTTGCTTCTGCATCCGAAACTGATAAGTTCGACTCATTCTCTCAGCTTTCTATTGGGGACTGGATCGGTGTAACCGGTGTCGTTATGAAAACTAAACGAGGCGAGTTCTCAGTTGCGGTACGTGAGTGGACTATGCTTGCAGAGAATCTTAGAAGCTTTGGTGATAAGTGGAGAGGTATCTCTGACCCCGACTTGAGATACCGCCAACGTTACGTAGATCTCTGGGTAAATCCAGGTGTTCGGGAAACATTTCAAGTGCGATCTAAGGTTGTAGCCTCGATTCGGCGTTACTTAGATGGCCTTGGATTTATGGAGGTAGAGACTCCAATGTTGCAAACTATACCAACTGGCGCTATGGCCGAACCATTCGTGACACACCACAACGCTTTGGACTTAGATCTGTATCTTAGGATTGCTCCCGAGCTGTTCTTGAAAAGATTGGTCGTCGGAGGGTTTGAAAAAGTTTTTGAGATTGGACGAGTATTTAGAAACGAGGGTATATCACCTCGTCATAACCCGGAGTTTACGATGTTGGAGCTCTACCAGGCCTATGTAGACTATAACGACATTATGGTATTGACTGAAAGTTTAGTATCTCACGTGGTTAGTGAGATACTTGGGTCAACTGTAGTGCCGTACGGTTCTGAGCTTTTGGATTTTACCCCTCCATGGCGTAGAGATACTCTAGAAAACCTTGTATCGGAAAAGTTAGGAGAGCAGATCTCATTAGAGATGGACCTAGGGCGTCTTGAGGGACTGCTCAAGGAGTATGACGTTGAGGCTAAACCAGATTGGGGCCCAGGCAAAAAGGTAGTCGAACTCTACGAAAAGACGACTGAATCTACTCTAATACAGCCTACTTTCGTATTGGACTTTCCGACAGAGGTGTCTCCTCTTGCTAGACAACACAGAGACAAAGCGAATCGAGTCGAGCGATTTGAGACTTTTGTTGCTGGACGCGAGCTAGCGAATGCATTCTCTGAGTTAAATGATCCTAAGGTCCAGCGAGAACGATTTGAAGCTCAGCTAGCGGCCCGAGAAGCCGGCGACGCTGAAGCCATGGTTCTTGATGAAGACTATCTTAGATCATTGGAGTATGGTCTACCCCCAACTGGAGGACTTGGTATCGGTATCGATCGACTAGTGATGTTGCTTACTAACAATCAACAGATCAGAGAGGTAGTCCTCTTCCCAACCATGCGTCCTGAAACCTAGACAACTCTTTATTCATTAGGATACGCCTGCAGGACCTGCATTAACGAGTCGACGAGAGATCCAGCGACTTCGACGACATCCCAGATGGGTCCTGAGTTAAGTTCGTCCGCCACCTCTTTGCACCTTCGAAGGTAGCGACCAAGGATTTCCGCTGAACGGAGGAAAGCTCCGCTGTCAAGTAGTAATTGATTAATTCTAGAGAGGTCAATATCAGGGCTTTTGAGAAGTTCTCCTAGTGCCTCGGACACCTTTGGATTGCGAAGCCCATAGATCATGGGCAAGGTGTACACGCCTTCTGTTAGATCTTGGCCAGGAGTCTTCCCAAGAGTCGAGCGGTCGGCAATAAAGTCCAAAATATCGTCTCTGATCTGAAAGATCATTCCAAAGCTATGACCAAGTTCGTTTAGTAAAGTTTTCTCGTCTTCGGATCCTCCGGCTACCGATGCACCTATTTTGCACGAAGCTCCAAGTAGGGAAGCCGTCTTACCGGAGATGGCCTCTAAGTACTCCTCCTCGCTTCGATCTAGGTTGAACCCCGACTTTACTTCCAGTATCTGCCCCGTACACATGTCAGCTAAGGTGTCGGCTAAGAGTTCAGCAACCTCAGATCCAAGCCGAGCAGCTATTCCCGCAGCTCTCGCTAGGAGAAAGTCACCTGTTACTACTGCGATTTGATTGCCCCAGCGGCTGTTGACAGAAGCCACGTTTCTTCGGGAGGTAGCCTCGTCCATAACGTCATCGTGATGCAAAGATGCTAAGTGGACGAGCTCAACCGCGACGGCTCCGTGGTAACACCGGTAATCAAGTATTGAGGAAACGGAAAGAGCGGAAGCTAGCGCTAGGGTGGGTCTCACTCTTTTGCCACCAGCTCCGATCAAATGTGTCGATATCTCTGTCAGAAAAGGATCGTCACTCTTCACTGCATCGAATAGATGGTTCTCTAGTTCCTGCATTGCGCTTGCGATCTGTGGTATTTGAAAATCTTTAGTGTGCACTAGTAATACAAAATAGGTTAGTTGCGAGCAATATCGACAATTCAAAGGCGATCACTTGAAGAATTGTCGAGAAATTCTCTGACTGTGAGGTCTGACCTGACTTCAGGGTTTGAGTAATTTGCTCGATATAGTTCGCTTGACCTTCATAGTGACGTAGCAATATCTCCATGTTCTCTTGCTTGAGAGTCGGTAAAGACAACGTCTGCTTTGGCGCGAGGTCCCTGAGATTGGTGTACTTGGGGACTCTGACTCAACGCGGTTGAATCTTATTAGGGGCAGTAGTTAGCTCTTGGTGCAGTATGGGAAAGTGCATTAGTTAGAGCCGGTGCTCTGTAATGAGCTAAACGTTCTTGAGGAAGATGCCGAAGAGTTTTTACCTGTTCGCAACAGAGGAAGGTGATATCTGTCAGGTATCATGAAGCAGGTTCATGTGAGATGCGACCTGTGCAGCAGGTTGTTGCAGCAGTTTTGTTTTTTGGTCAAGTTGGAGGAGATCTATGGTATAGTGTATAGCTTGGAGAGCAGTTACCTTTTCGTTAGCCGGTCAGGTCTTACAGAGAATCTTCTCAGGCAGTGCTCAGCCAATCCTGGAAGCTTACACGATGTTTAAGCGTTGTCATTAGTGTAGAAGTGAAAGATCAGGTAGGACTATAAAACGTATAGAGCGAAATTGTTAGTAGAATTGAATATGACGTACTCAACTCCTTCTAGGAGGCAAGAACTTGTTTGAAAGATTTACAGATAGAGCTAGAAGAGTCTTAGTGCTCGCTCAAGAAGAAGCGAAGCTGCTCAACCATAACTATATAGGAACTGAGCACATCCTCTTGGGTTTGATCCACGAAGGTGACGGTGTTGCGGCGCAGGCTCTTGAGTCGCTAGGAATTTCTTTGGCAGCCGTGAGGGAGAAGGTTGAAGAAAAGATTGGACCGGCTCAGGGATCTGCACCTGGGTCCCCACCTTTTACTCCTAGAGCTAAGAAGGTGCTTGAGCTGTCCTTACGCGAGGCGCTGCAGTTGGGACATAACTACATTGGGACCGAGCATATGCTTTTAGGTTTGGTCCGAGAGGGTGAAGGCGAGGCAGCCCAGGTTCTGATTAGCTTGGGTGCTGACTTGGCTAAAGTTCGCCAACAGGTCATTCATATACTGTCGACCTCGTCGGGCAAGGAGACGGCTAACGCTGGCGTTGGTTCTTCCTCGGGTCAAGATAATCCTGCGGGTTCACCAGTATTGGATCAGTTTGGTAGAAACTTGACGCAGATGGCTCGTGAGAAGAAGCTTGATCCAGTTGTGGGTCGAGAGCGAGAGATTGAGCGCATGATGCAAGTTCTTTCAAGGAGAACCAAAAACAACCCGGTTTTAATCGGTGAGCCTGGTGTAGGGAAGACGGCTGTGGTCGAAGGACTAGCCCAACGTATTGTAGCTAACGACGTTCCGGACACTCTAAGAGGAAAGCAGATCTATACGCTTGATTTAGGAGCCTTGGTTGCTGGGAGCAGGTACCGAGGAGACTTTGAAGAGAGGCTAAAGAAAGTTCTCAAAGAGGTTAGGACTAAGGACAATATCGTTTTATTCATTGACGAGCTGCACACTTTGGTAGGCGCTGGCGCTGCTGAAGGGGCGATTGATGCGGCGTCAATTCTGAAACCGATGCTGGCCAGAGGAGAACTTCAAACTATCGGTGCGACGACTATTGACGAGTATCGAAAACATCTCGAAAAAGATGCAGCTCTTGAGAGGCGATTTCAACCAATTAAAGTTGATGAACCTACTTTGGAACAGACGTTGGAGATCTTGAAGGGCCTGAGAGATCGATACGAGGCACACCATAGTGTTACGATAACCGATCAGGCGCTTGTGGCAGCGGCGAACCTAGCGGACCGATATATCTCGGATAGATTTCTTCCGGATAAAGCTATCGACTTGATAGACGAAGCTGGCTCGAGGCTTCGGATAAAACGTGTGACGTCTCCTCCCGAGCTAAAGGAGCTTGACGCAGAACTTACGAAGGTAAGAAAGCGCAAAGACTCCGCCGTGGATATGCAAAACTTTGATGAAGCTAAGAACTTAGCCGCTTCCGAGAAGGAGCTAACGGACAAACGAAATATTCTCGAAGCAGACTGGAAGAGTCATGGCAAAGAGCTCTACGACGTTGTGGACGAGGAAGTCATAGCCGAAGTTCTCGCAACTTGGACAGGCATTCCGGTCTATAAGTTGACTGAAGAAGAGACAGCCAAGCTTCTAAGGATGGAAGATGAACTTCACAGAAGAATTATCGGCCAGGAAGAAGCTATAAAGGCTTTGTCACGGGCGATTAGAAGAACTAGGGCCGGTCTGAAAGATCCTCGTCGTCCTTCGGGTTCATTTATTTTCTTGGGTCCAACTGGAGTTGGAAAGACAGAGTTGGCGAAGACGCTAGCGGAGTTTTTGTTTGGCGATGAGTCTGCTTTAATCCAGCTTGACATGTCTGAGTATATGGAGAAGCACTCCGTCTCAAGGCTAGTGGGTTCTCCTCCGGGATACGTTGGATACGATGAAGGTGGTCAGCTGACGGAAGCTGTGCGTCGGAAGCCGTTCTCGGTTGTGTTGTTTGATGAGATTGAGAAGGCACATCCGGATATCTTCAATACCCTCCTTCAAATACTTGAAGACGGTAGGTTGACGGATGCTCAAGGCCGAACGGTCGACTTCAAAAATACGATTCTGATTATGACCTCTAATCTTGGAACTGCGGATCTACGTAAAGCCTCAGTTGGCTTTGGTAAGGCGTCGGAAGACGTGACCTATGAGAAGATGAAGCTTAAAGTAAACGATGCTTTGAAATCTCACTTCAAGCCTGAGTTTTTGAACAGGATCGATGATGTCATAGTCTTCCATGAGCTTTCGATGAGCGAAGTCGTACGGATAGTCGATCTGTTTATAAAGAGAGTGCAGATCCAACTTGAGGCCCAAGGTATTGGTCTTGAATTAACGCAGGCTGCCAGAGAGCTTTTGGCGAAGAAGGGCTATGATCCACAACTTGGAGCGCGACCTCTTAGAAGAACGATTCAGAGGATGCTTGAAGACCAACTTTCTGAAAAGTTGTTATCCAAGGACTTCCGAGTCGGTGAGACCGTCGTAGCGGACGCAGATGGTGATGAGGTAGTTCTAACGGTTGTTGAAGGTTTTGAGCCACCACCGATAGAGCTAGCGGGAATGGGTTCTGAGTAGAAGCTATTCGAGCGGTTGGAGAGAGTGCCACATAGTGTTCTATGTGGCACTCTTCTTGTTTAACTGTACTAGTGGGTGGGAATGCAAGTTTAACTTTTAAGTTGAGGAACCAAAGTCGTAGACCTTAACGAGCCTAAAGATCCGTGATTGTTTCAGGAACTGTAACAGATCCCGGTCATGTTAGATTAATGACAAAAGTAGCTAGTGCGTTTTCCTGTTTTGAGTGTGGTCAAACATATCCAAAGTGGGAGGGTCGGTGTTTCAGATGTGGGAGTTGGAACTCAATTGATATTCAGCAAGACCCCCACGACGAACTCTCTTCACACAGTAGACTCCTCCTGCAGTCGGAGAGCGTAAGCAGCTATGGAGAAGATCCAGAAGTAAGGCACGATAGCGGAATCTCGGAGCTTGATAGAGTCTTTGGAGGCGGAATAGTTAGGGGCTCAACTGTGTTGTTGGCTGGTGAGCCCGGGGTCGGTAAGTCGACCTTGGCGACTCAGATCTGCTCCTATTTAGCCTCATCGGGCGCTAAGATTCTGTACGCCTCTGGTGAAGAGACACCCAGACAGATAGTCAGCCGAGTTAAAAGAATAAGTAGGAGCAGTGATTTTGCGCTTCTTTGTACGCAAGATCTTGGAGTGCTTCTGTCTGAGATCTCGAGAGAGGACCAAAGCTATGAGCTTGTCGTGGTCGATTCGTTACAGGCCTTCGCCGATAGTGAAAGCACTCTGTCGGCCTATGGAACTAATCAAACTAGAGCCAATGCGCAGTCGTTGAGTGCATTATGTAAATCGAAAGGCATAACTCTTCTGCTTCTCGGTCAAATTACGAAGGATGGTTCAGTACTTGGTCCTAAGTCGATAGAACATCTTGTGGATGTCGTTGCGTACTTTGAGAGATCGAGAGAAGGAGATGTTCGTTCATTGGAGGTTCATAAAAATCGGTTTGGTTCCACTCCTGAGTTCGCGGAGTTTACCCTATCCTCATCTGGCCTTAGTCTACCTCCTGAGGAACCTGTAGGTGGGGGTCCGGGCCGAAAGGCTGTGCCAGGACGTTCCTATGTTCCAATAAGTTATGGTTCCCGATATCGTATGACGGAGATTCAAGCCCTCGTGTCGCCTTCCTATGACGAATCGCCGAAGATATATGCAGAGGGATTTGAGGTGCGAAGACTTCAAATGTTGATGGCGATCATAGACAAAGAGCTGGCAATCTCCTTGCAGTCAAAGGTAGTTCTGATTCAAGTCGTAGGTGGACGAACTATTAGAGATCATGGTGGGGATCTCGCAGTTGCTGCTGCTCTCGTATCTGCGGCTACGAAAGTACCGATCAGTACGGATCTGTGCAGTTTTGGTGAACTTTCACTTTTAGGTGAAGTGAGGCCGATGGGGGATGCAGATGTTCGTTTGAGTTTTGCCAGATCGAGAGGCTTCAAGAAAGTAGTTTTCAACGATATAGAGCTGGAGAAGTCCACTAGGGAATGTGAATCTCTTGTAGGAGCGCTTGGTGTTTTAGGACTTCACGGATCGGCGCTTAGAGCTATAGGATAGGTAGGGTGAACTTTGAGAGCGATCCCGGTATTGTACAAGCCATAGCGAAGGTAGCGCCAGGTGGCGGCTTAAGGTCAGGACTAGATCGAATTCTACAGGCTCACATGGGTGCCCTTTTGGTGTTGGGAGATACTCCCGAGGTCCTGTCAATATGTTCCGGAGGATTCTTGGTAGATGCTGAGTTCTCGCCTCAGAGGCTCTATGAGCTGGCAAAGATGGATGGAGCGATCGTTTTGTCAAGTGATGGTATGCGTCTTGCTCGTGCCAATGTCCACCTAGTTCCTGACCCACGATTGCCAACTACCGAAACTGGAACGCGACATAGGACGGCCGAAAGAGTCGCTATAACCGTGGACGTTCCGGTTGTAGCGGTTTCCGAAGAGCTTGGAGTAATCACGGTGTATAGGGGGGAGCAAAAGCGACAGCTACAGCCGATTGTGGAGGTTTGGGCGCGAGCAAACCAAGCGATGTCTACCTTGGAAAGGTACAAGGAGCGACTTGATCGGGTCTTGACTAAACTTTCTGAGCTTGAAAGGACATCAAACACCACTTTTCGAGATGTGGTTTTAGTGTTGCAGAGGGCTGAATTGGTTCGAAGAATCTCTGAAGAGATCAACTGGTATCTCATAGAGCTTGGATCTGATGGGCGCATGCTTTCTCTGCAGTTAGATGAGCTTTACTTAGATATCCGTGGAGACTATGACTCGGTAATAACGGATTTTTTGGGTCCTTGCACGAACGAAGACTCTCTAGAGATCCGAAACTATCTCGCATCTTTAGAGATGGACGAACTCTTAGACTCTCGGGTTGTGGCCGAAGGGGTGTCCAAGAGAGCGCGCTGCGTAGAGTTAGCGGAAAGTATGTCAATCGACGCTCAAGACCGGCTAAAGGTGATGTTGACTTCACGGGGCGAAAGGGTCTTGTCGATGGTGCCTAGACTGCCCAAGTCTGTGCAAGATACTGTTCTCGCAAACTTCTCGAATCTTCGAGAGCTAAACGATGTATCTGAGTTCGAGCTTTCGAAGATTGATGGCGTTGGTCCAGAGTGGGCTAAATCTATAAAGGAGTACATTGCAGAGGAGTAGGAATCTCCTAGAGTTGTCCCTCTCCTGCAAGATCCTCCATGCCTTTGCGATCGATGATTCGATAGTTGTGGTCTTTCGTACTAATTAGTTTCATCTTGACCAAGGCTGATAAGGCTTTATTGACACGCTCTCTTGATGCACCTACCAATGAGGCGAGTTCTTCTTGCGTTAGAGATAGTCGGAACTCTTCCTTTCCACCTGAAAGCTCTAGAAGTCTCTTTGCCGTGCGTCCAGAGACATCTAAGAACATTGCGTCCGCAAGTGCATCATCTGTGTTCCGTAGCCGGTGTGCTATCAGCTCAAGAAGAGACCAAAGGATCTGTGGTCTCTGTTCGATGACTGCTCTTACGGCGGGGTAGGGCACCCTAACCAACTCGGTACGGTCTAAGGCTCTTGCAGTAGCGGAACGTCCTCGTCGATCGAATAGGCCCATCTCTCCAAAGAGATCGCCTTGTTCCATCAAGGCTACGATGGACTCTTTTGATTGGCCAGCAAGTTTTACTATTCCGATTCGACCTGTAGCAACTACGAAGAGTTCTTGGGCCGGGTCACCTTCACTAAATACGCTTTGGCCCCTGAGAAGAGTCGTTCTTCTTGAGGAACGGGTTATGAGTTCGATCCCGCTCGGCTCTAGTAACCTGAACAGTGGTGTCTGTCTAAGTAACGTCTTTGGATCGATGTATGTGATTTCGGACCTCCTTTACATGTGCAATCTGGGATTCGTTTTAGCAGGCTAGAATGTATAGGTGTAATTTAAAGCTTTTTCTCTAACAGATTGTAGAGAACAAAAGCGGTGATCGGGAGACCAAGTGGGTTTTGACGTCGGTGATAAGGTTGTTTATCCACAACATGGAGCTGCGATAATTGAGCGTCGTGAGACGAAGACTGCCTTTGGTGAGGAGAAAGAGTTTTTAATCATAAGGGTAGCTTATGGCGACCTTACGGTTATGGTGCCAGCGGAAAATACTGAAGAGGTGGGGCTACGAGAGGTAATAAACGACGAGGAGGTAGAAGAGGTGTTTGCCGTCCTTCGTAAAAAGGAGGCGCGAATGCCTACGAACTGGTCAAGACGTTTCAAAAATCACGTGGAAAAGTTGAAGTCCGGAGATATCTATCAAGTTGCTGAGGTTGTTAGAAACTTATCCCTTAGAGACCAGGACAAAGGGCTCTCTGCGGGAGAAAAGAGAATGCTAGCTAAGGCGAGGCAGATATTGATCTCGGAGTTAACATTTGCTCTCGACTGTTCTATGGAAGAGGCGGAGAAGAAACTCGACTCTGCTTTAGTGTAACTAGGACAGACCTGAGCAGTGAATGACGTCACTACTATTGTTGTAGCAGCGGGATCGGGGAGTCGCTTTGGCAGTAGGAAGCAGTTCTTAGAGCTAACACCGGGTAAGTGGATGCTTGATTTCGCAGTTGAAACGGCGAGACGTGTATCGGGTGAAGTTATTGTAGTGGTGCCAGCCGACGCCGTAGTGGAGACGAAAAGTCGCTATCAAGGAGTCAAGGTAACCGCTGGCGGAATAAGTCGTTCTGATTCGGTCCGAAGGGCTCTTCCGCTTGTTAATTTTGAGACCTGTAGATGGGTTCTAGTGCACGACGGTGCGCGGCCTTTGGCGTCGGAAGACCTGTTCCTGCGTGTCATTGGATGCTTACAAGATGGAGCCAATGCGGTTGTTCCTGGTATGCAGATGGCAGATACGATTAAGCGCGTTGAAGAAGGAATGGTGCGAGAGACCCTCAACAGGGAAGAGTTCTGCCGCATTCAAACGCCCCAGGGTTTTGAACTTTCAGATCTTTTGACGGCCTATGAAGGTGACCTTGAAGGTACAGATGATGCTTCACTTTTCGAGCAGCTTGGTATCAGTGTTATGGTGGTTGAGGGAGAAGAAGCTAACATAAAGGTTACCAACCCATCGGATATGAGTATTGTTAGAACTTTCCTTGCGTACTACGACGAGTTTGGAATGGACATGGTGGATAAAGGTTCGGCAAAGTATCGCGTGGGTTCGGGTTTTGATGTGCATCCGTTCGCTAACGATGTTTCGAGGGTTTTGATTCTAGGTGGTGTTGTGCTACCTGGCTATGGGCTTCTCGGGCATAGCGACGCTGATGTGCTGAGCCACGCTATTGCTGACGCAGTTCTCGGTGCTGCTGGGCTATCAGATATCGGAGAACACTTTTCTGACCGAGATCCGAGATGGAAAGATGCACACTCGATAGATATGCTTCGGAGCTGCGTCGATATGGCTAAGGGAAAAGGGTATGTGCTTGAGAACGTTGATTCAACTATTGTGTGTGAAACTCCCAAGCTTTCCCCTTTCCGTAACTCAATCGTAAAGAGCTTGGAAGATGCGGTTGGCGCGGAGGTAAATCTCAAGGCGAAGACTGCGGAGAATCTGGGTGCGATAGGGCGTAGTGAAGGAATAGCGGCTTTCGCAACGGTTCTTATGAGAGGAGTCGTTAGATGAACCACGGACGAAGAAGCTCAAGCCTACCAAAACGAGGACTGGCGCGCGATCGCCAGAGGCAGACGATGTCTCAGGGAGCTACGAAGAGTTCTGAGCGGAACGGTATTGGTGGCGAACAGGTTGAGGGTCGTCAGGCCGTTCGCGAACTTCTCAAGGCTGGTCGACGGCGTACGTATGAGGTTTTCTTTGATCAAACAGTTGACCGCACAGGCATAGTAGCGGAAATAGCGTCCTTGGCGTTGGATAGACGGGTGCCATTGAAAGAACTCTCAACTTCTAAGTTTGATCTTTTGCGTAGGTCCGAGTCTTCTCAGGGTGTGGTAGCGATCGCTGAACCTTTGCGACATTACGATATCAATTCGTTGCTGTCGCAGGATCTCGATAGTAGAGCTAAGAAAGTTATAGTTCTTGACCATGTGACCGATCCTAGAAATCTTGGGTCCGTCTTACGAAGCGCCGAGTGTGCGGGGTTCGAATACATTGTTCTTCCAGAACGTAGATCTACTAAGATTACACCAACTGTAGCTAAAACTGCGGTGGGTGCAGTAGAGTATCTGAAGTTTGTTTTGGTTCCAGGCGTGGCTAGCGCTTTAGAGGACCTTAAAAAGTTAGGTTTTTGGACCATGGGATTGGACCCTGAGGCCACCGATACGATTTGGAGCGTCAAGTTAGATTCAGCTCCCTTGGCGTTGGTACTCGGCTCTGAGGGTAAGGGGCTATCTAGATTGGTGCGACAACGCTGTGACTTTCTTGCGTCCATCCCTCAATCTGGGCACTTAGACTCCTTGAATGTTTCCGCGGCGGCAGCTGTCGCTATGTTTACCGTTATCCGTTAGCAGTAGGAACTTTTTCTGGCGAATTTGTTTTTTTGCACCCTCTCCTCTAAATTTCTTAAGAGGAGATGGGTGCCGTTCAGTAAGCATCTCCATCTTAGTGGTCCCTCGGGAGTTGCTGCTATGGAAGTTGAGCTAAGCCGTTTCGAGCCTTCCATAAGAAGTACTTCTCGAGGGTTCGCTTTGAGAAGTCATAGGTGGGATTCGGTAGTGCTATCGAGAACTGTCGAGGGCGTAGAAGGTGATTTGCGTAGATGAGCACCTCTTTGTGCCCAGCGTCTAAGATGCAAAGCCCAGGAATCTCTCCAAAAGGCTTGTGTTTTAGATCGATACGCTGATTTAAAATTCTCGTTATGTTTTCGGCAACGATACGAGCCTCGATTTCCGCTGGAAATCCGGTCTTCGGGACTGCTAAAGGAACAGGGGTATTCCCCTTGGGAGATGCATCGACAGCAACTCCGGCGGCGAATATATTGGAGAAGTCTTTATGTTGGTAAGTGGGCTGTACTGGTATAAAGCCCTTAGCGTCCCCTAATCCGTGGGAGTTTCGAATAACTTCTTGTCCCTGGAACGGTGGCATGATCATAGTAAAAGCTGACTCCAGAACTTCACCACTTGATAAAGTTAGTTTCTCTTTGTCTATGGAGGTGACAGTAGCGTTTACTCGGTAGGAGATCTTGCGCGATTGCATAGATAGCTTCAGTAGTGAGGTTCCGCCTACGACGCCTTCCATCCCAAGGTGCCCTAGATAAGGTTCGGGCGTCACCCACGTAATAAGGGCTTCCCTTCGTATGCCACGCCTTCTCAAGTGGTACTCCATATTAAATAGAAACTCGTAAGAGGCCCCGATACATCCGGCTCTTGGAGCTGCACCTATTATTACTGGACCTGGATTGTCAAGAAACTGAAAAAACCGATCCCTGGTTGTCATAGCTTCATCGGGTGTACCGATGTAGCTATTGTTGCCAAGACTGGGATCGGATCCGGGTAGCGAGTAATCAAGGTCTGGGCCT
>JAJYGI010000028.1 GCA_021790735.1 Actinomycetes bacterium
GACTTAATCGGTCGTTTTGAACGATCCGCCTCTGCCTTCAGAGCAAAGGCGACTCTTTCAGGATGGAGAATTGGGTCTACCCCAAGAACAGATCTCAACGTACTTGGACAGCCGTCCCCCTCGAGGCGTCTCTCTAAGAACACCTCCCCAAAGGTACGCGGGTCCCAGAGAACCAACTCTTGATCTTCAAAGCGAAGGTACAGCTTGGAATGGTCTACTCCACTATCAACGATCGCCTTTTTGTAGACAAATCTTCCCGACATACCCAGGTGCACTACGAGGTAAAGATCGGGTTTTGGCAGTTGATCTTCAAAGTAGAACACCATGAACTTACCGTAGCGAGCGACCTTAGCTAATAAAAGACCTTGAAGAGCATCGATGATATCCCTGGCTATCCAGTTCGACCTACGTACGGTACGCTTCCCAAAGATATTAACTTCATCCAAAGTGCACCCGCAGACGCGTTCCGAGAGGTCTCGGCAGACCGTCTCAACCTCTGGGAGTTCAGGCATCTACCTTCTTCTCTCGTTGTGGAAAAGGTATTCGATCGCATGCATCGCCGCGTTCTGCTGAGCCTCCTTCTTAGTCTTACCCATGCCAGACCCTGCAGAAGCTTCACCTACAAAGACCTGAGATATAAAGGTTCGATCATGATCGGGACCAACCCAAGAGTCTTCGTACTTTGGAGTCTCCGAAGTCTCAGAGGCCGCCAAGCGCTCTTGAAGCTCAGACTTGAAGTCACCGAGAACCTCATCAGGTACGCTACGTTCGATTAAGTCACCAAGAAGATAGATCACGAGCCGTTCGGCCTCTACCATGCCTAAGGATAAGTATACCGCCGCCACGAGAGCCTCAAAGGTGTCTGCCAACATCGCAGAACTCGCAACACCACCCTCCCCCATGTCACCAGAGACAAAACGAAGGCTACTCTTCAATGAGATCTTACTCGCAGCCTCCGCCAGAGAGTGTGTGCCTACAACCGCCGCCCGAATCTTGGTCATCCGACCCTCCGGAAGATCACCAAAGTTGCTAAAGAGATACTGGGTAACGATAAGCTGCAGGACTGCATCACCTAGAAACTCAAGACGTTCATTTGAGTCTCTATCGGACTCAGCCGCTGACTTATGCGTCATGGCTTGACTAAAAAGCCTCGAACCTAAGAACTCCTTAGGTAGAAGATCCTCGAGCTTCAAGATCGCTACTTTGTTACTTTCAAGCGCTACGGTTTTACGTCGAGTTTATCGACGACGTAGTCAACAGCGTCTCTCATCGTCTTTAGATCCTCAAGCTCATCGTCTTCGATCCTAAAGGTGCTCGAACCCTTTGAGAACTCATCTTCAATCGCCTCTACGAGTTCTATTAGCGCTAGTGAGTCCGCATTGAGATCCTCGCTAAAGGCGGAACCTTCGTGTATCTTAGATGGATCAATCTCCAAGATGTCTGCTAGATGGCCCCGAATTGTCTCAAATATCTGTTGACGAGTCAACTCTGACACCTTTATCTCCTTGCAAGTAGTACTATCTCAGGGTTGAAGCTATAGCGTCCACCAGATTGAGTCTCACTATTTTATCCGCCTCAACCACTGCATTGTATATGGCGTCAGACCCTGAAGAACCGTGGCCTATCAAACAAAGGCCATCAACCCCAAGCAGAGCAGCGCCGCCGTAAGTATCAGCAGATAACGCCGTTATAAGCGGAGCAAGACGAGGGAGCGCTGATTCCAAGAGCGTATCCGACTCCTCCGTTGGCGAAAGAGCCTTTAATGCCGCCTTAGCAAAGGCTCTCATTCCTCCTTCGAGAGTCTTTAAAACGACATTACCGGTAAAGCCATCGGTAACGACGACGTCAACCGTCCCTGTCATCACGTCTCGACCTTCACAGTTGCCGATAAAGTTGATCCTCTTATCTTGATCCAAAAGTTCATATGCCTCTTTGACCAAGGAGTTACCCTTGCCAGCCTCTTCACCAATAGAGAGGATTCCTACCCTAGGTGCGTGGATATTGAATCTCAATCCTGAGTAGATAGAGCCCATCACTGCGAACTGTACTAGCCACTCTGGGACACAGTCTGGATTCGCTCCTGAGTCCAATAAAATAGTGGGGACATCCTGTCCGGGCCTTGGAATAGTTGTGGCAATAGCCGGTCGCGAGACCTTTGAGATTCTGCCCATCTTGAAAAGGGAAGAGGCCATTGCAGCTCCGGTGTTACCAGCAGAGAACATAGCAGAAGCTTCACCATCTCTTACGGCTTCAGCACAGCGAACTATCGAAGAGTCCTTTTTGCGCCGAACCGCGTAGGCTGCTTCCTCGTCCATCTCTATGACTTCACTAGCCACTCGAACCGTTACGTTTGATAGACCCTCGACCATCGCGACAGTTTCAGGCGTTCCTATCGCCAGGATCGGAGTCTCAGTTTCCTTAGCGACTCTCTCCAATCCTTCGATCACTACCGCGGGTGCATGATCTCCTCCCATGAGATCCACAGCAATCGGTTTCACCTAGTGCCTCTACTCCACTTCAACAGCTTGACGGCCTTTGTAGTATCCACAGTTCGGACACACATAGTGGGGCCTCTTCACGCCCCCACAGTAAGGACACGTACTAGATGATGCCACATCCAAACGCCATGCGCTTGCTTTACGACTCGCTGACTTCGCCTTGGAGGTCTTCTTCTTAGGAACTGCCATTTATAGTTTCTCCAGAGTTACGTGACTTACGATAAACCACAAGGAAATAAATCTAGCCGGAGTTGCTGCGTTAGCCATCCGAAAGAGAACTAAGTTTGCTCCATCTGGGGTCAATATCGTCCTTGGCACAGTCACACCCACCTTCGTTTAGATTCTGCCCGCAGGTACTACAGAGTCCTTTGCAGTCGCTAGCACACAAGGGAACAACCGGAAGCTCTAAAACAACAAAGTCCTTTATCAACTCTGTCAAGTCCAAGACATCACCCTCGAAGTGGTAACTGTCTTGTTCACCAACTCCTTGAGGCTCAAAAAGTTCACGGACCTTGACCTGAATGTTGCTCGAAGCGTCCTCAAGACACCTGACGCAAGAACCCTGCCAGCGTGTTTCAATCTCTGCAGTGACCAAGAGACCTTGATGGACCGACTCGACCACGCCTTGCACTGCTACCACTTCATCCTCGGCAACTTTAGAAAACGTTACGTAGGCGTTCTTTAATGTACCGCGTAGGTCAAAGTGCATCGGACGAGAAGGGTCCTTTAGGAGCTTGGTAACGCCAATTGCAAAAGGTTTCATAGGCTAACCCTCATCTTGATCAAAAAACTCATCTTCGAGAGACTCACTTGAACGTACGATGGGCTTCGACGGCTCACGTACCGTCACTGATATCGCAAGTCTCTCTCTACCTGCCTTCACTGCTTTTAATGTGTTGACTAGAGCAATCTCGAGGGCTGCAAGGCGTTGATCGGCGTAGTCTTCGGCCTCAAAACGCATCTTCGAAGCCTCCTCCTTGGCTTGCTGGACGATATGGCGCGCTCTAGAACTCGCTTGTCGAACTACTTCGGTCTTTGATACGAACCCTTCGGCCTGCGCCCTAGCAGCTTCAAGAATCTCCTCCGCCTCTAAGCGCACACTATCAAGGTAGGACTCTCTATCTCTAAGTAGCCTCTTCGCCTCCATAATCTCAAATGGGATGCGATCGAAAGACTCATACAGAACCTCTAGCAAGTCGTCCTTAGAGACCATGACCGACGATGATAGTGGTACGGACTTAGCTGACTCTACTATGTCTATAGCTGCTCTCAAGAGACCTAGAATACCGTCTCTAGGATCAGGTACTAACTGCTCATTGTGGGGTCTATCCTGTGACATTACATCTCACCGTATCTATTCGAAAACTCCTTGGCCACTGGACCCGGTACCATAGATGAGATGTCTCCCCCGTACTGAGCTACTTCACGTAAAAGTCTCGATGCCAAAAAACTGTACTCTGAAGAGGTTGGGATAAAGACAGTATCTATACCTGAGAGCTGCCGATTCATCTGAGCCATCTGCAGCTCTGACTCAAAGTCCGAAACGGCTCTAAGGCCCCGCACGATAACGGTCACCTCTAACGAACGTGCTAGATCCACTACTAAAGTGGACAACGAGACGATCTCAACGTTTTCCAAGTGCGACGTAGACTCTTTTACGAGACGTTTGCGTTCATCAAGATCAAACATTGGACTAGCTTTTTGCGGATTCCTCATCGCCGCCACAACCACCTGATCAAAAAGTTGTGAAGCTCTCTCTACCACCTCTAGGTGCCCATTATGGAAGGGGTCGAAAGACCCGGGAAACAGAGCCTTTTTCAATTCTCACTACCTCTTATCTCAATGGGGCTCAGAACAGTAACCACACTCCCACCGTAGCGCTTACATTTGACGGTTGCTCTGCCTATCGGTGGGTCGATCTCCCGATTAGATTCAAGTACTAAAACAGCCCCCATAGGCATAAGCTCTAAAAGTGCGTTCCACTGCGAAAATTCGTATGGTGGATCGCAAAACACGAAGTCAATAACCTCTTTATCCTCTTTTGAAAGTCGCTGTAGGTACTCTAAAGCGTTCGCACGCACTAACCTCGAACGGTCTCCGACGCCGAGATTCAAGATATTTTGCCTAAGAACTCTAGAAGCCTTCGGCGACCAATCAACAAAGATTGCTTTAGAGGCTCCACGAGAGAGCGCCTCTATGCCTAGCGCTCCGCTTCCAGCATAAAGATCAAGTATGTTTGTGTTGACAAGATCGTATCTTGAAACCAAGATATCAAAAAGAGAGCTTCGGACTCTAGCAGTGGTAGGTCGAGTCGACGACCCTTGAGGCGCTACTAGGCGCCTCCCTTTATCGCTTCCTGATAGGACCCTCACAATGGATCACTTTACCACCTAAGAGACTTGAGTGCGACAAGGCGGCCATGGACCACGTCATCCGAGAAAGAGGTACCTAATATCTTCGTCTTTAAAGAGTTCCCGAATCTCTTCTTTCAGCTCTGGATTAAATGAAAGGGTAGGGTCTTCAGCGATGATTTTTTCAGCCACTCGTCTTGACTCTGGAACAACCTCTCGGTCTCGTACTAAAGAGGCTAGCTTTAGATCGTTGTTTCCTCTCTGCTTGGTGCCGAATATTGTACCTTCACCTCGCAACTCCAGATCTTTCTCTGCAAGGTAGAAACCATCCGAAGAACGCTCAAGCGCCTTCAAGCGCTCCTCAGCCTGTTCCCGATCAGCTTTGGAGAGTAAGTAGCAGTACGAGGCCTTCTTACCTCGACCTACGCGACCTCGCAACTGATGTAGCTGCGCTATACCAAAACGATCTGCATCTTCAATAATCATTATCGTTGCATTTGGGACGTCGACACCAACCTCAATTACAGTAGTTGCAACTAGCACATCTAACTCATAGTGACGGAAGGCATCCATAACTTTGTCTTTTTCGTCTGAGGACATCTGTCCATGCATAAGCCCAAGCCTTAGGGATGCTAGAGGTCCTGTCCTCAACCTCTCAAACTCATCCACGGCGGACTTAGCTACGACCTTCTCCGAGCCTTCTACTAATGGACATACCACATAACCCTGACCACCATCTCGTACGGCTTCTAGGAGGTGTTCGTACGCACTCTTCTCAGACTCTCCAGAGAGCCAACGTGTCTTTATAGGAGTTCTTCCTGGGGGAAGTTCATCGACTACACTTACGTCGAGATCTCCATAGACTGTCATGGCTGCGGTTCTAGGAATTGGCGTTGCAGTCATCACCAAGGTATCAGGATCTAGTCCTTCGCCTTGACGCCCCCTGGACCTAAGCACGCTACGTTGGTCAACCCCGAAACGATGCTGCTCGTCAATGACGACAAGACCAAGAGAGCGAAACGAAACACCTTCGCTAAGCAAAGCGTGAGTACCAACCGCTATGTCTATCTCACCCGATCGTATCTGTTCAGTTACCTTTTTTCTCTTTACCCCTAGAGATCCTGTCAAAAGTCCGACGTTAACGCCTCTTTCGCTCCCCTGAAACAGCGAGTACGCGCTATTGTCACGCGTTACAAACTCGCTAAGGTAATGGCTCAACGACAAGAAATGCTGTTCAGCAAGTACTTCAGTCGGTGCAAGAAGTGCCGCTTGTCGACCACTTTGAACCGAAAACAACATAGATAAAAGAGCCACGAGAGTCTTTCCAGATCCTACATCTCCTTGAACTAAGCGATGCATTGGTATATCTCTCGCCATATCGTTCGCTATCTCACCTACTACTCGCATCTGAGCCCTCGTCAACGAGAACGACAGGGAAGACAAGAAGGCAGATACCAAAGACTCATCCCTAAGACTTGCGCCCATAAATGGAGTTACGTCATGAGCAATACCACAAGAATCTCTTATATATCGAGCCTTTCTAGCTACCAATGTGAGTTGAAGACGGAAAAGTTCGTCGAAAATGAGTCGCCTGCGGGCCGCTACTACCTGATCTATTGAATCTGCAAAGTGAACCGATCGAAACGCGTTGTCTCTTTCAATGAGATCAAACTCATCTAGTACTTTATGGGGTAATGAGTCTTGGAGCTTTGGAACGACCTCTTCAAAAAGCACCTTCAGGGCACGATGGATATCCCACGTCGACACTTGCGCTTTTTCGCTCATAGGATAGATAGGCACAACGATTCCTGTGCGGTCCCCAACCGTATCTACGATCGGGTTAGTCATTTGGAAGTCAGATCGAAATCGCTGCAGTTTCCCAAAGACCGCCACGTCTTTCACGTGAGATAACTGTCGTTGCCTCCAAGCCTGATTGAAAAAAACGAGTTTACAGCGACTATGACCGTCAAAGAGTCTCGCTTCAACGAGCATCTTGCCGCCTTTTAACCTCCGAGTCGCTACCTCAGAGACGGTACCCAACACTACAATCTCTCTATCCAGAGCAGCCTCTGTAATGGGAGACTGACGTGTTCTGTCTATGTAGCGCCGGGGGTAGTACGTAACAAGGTCGTATAGTGTATAAACGCCTAGTGCATTGAATCCCTTGGACCGAGTCGGACCTATTCCTTTCAAGGTTTCAATAGGAATCTTCGTCAGTTCAACGAGAGTTGTCCCTTGTGACCGTATAACACCATCGTACATGTGTTCCATTATAGAAGAGACTCACTCAGTGGATATCAGTAAGGGGTAGTTAGGTTGACCCCCATAGAGCAAGTCAACGTCTAGGTGTGGCATCTTTTCCTGTAGATCTTTAGCCACAGCTGTCGCCTGTTCAAGAGTAAGCTGGGCCCCCCACACTAAGGTGATAAGCTCATCTGTCGGTAGAGTCATCTTCCCACATAAAGAGAAGGCAACATCAGAGAGAGTTTCCCCGACAACCTGCACGTCGGAGTGGTATATCCCGACGAGGTCCCCTTCATCAAAAGAGCCCGTTCCGTCACTAGTGGTACCGCTCCTAGAGGCGAAGGTAACCTCTCCGAATCGTACCTTCGGAAGCTGTTCTTGCATCAAGACCGCGTTTTCAGAGGCGTTCTTACACGGATCAAAGTCAAGAGCCAGCGAAAATGCTTGCAGCACCGACGTGGTAGGAACCACCTCCACAGGCTTACTCGCCAAGTCCTTAGCAAGATGAGCCGTTGCTAGTACGTTCTTACTATTTGGAAATAGAACTACAGATCGCGCTGGAACCGACTCGACTATATCCACTATCTCCTGAGTCGACGGGTTCATCGACTCTCTACCTTCAATAAGTCCCGCTACTCCAACAGATCTAAGAGTCTCCCCAAGTCCCACTCCGTTGACAACGGCGACCATAGCGGCTTCCATAACCTCTTGATCGCCTTCGCTAAGGTCAAAATCGTCTATCTCTTTTCTCTCTTGAACTGACGAATTACGAGGCGCATCGACTCTGTGGAACTCTCCCTCTTCGATTAGTTCATAGAGATCAGATACCTTGATTTTACTAACTTGACCAGCAGCTATACCGGCCTCTATAGAAGCGCCAATGTCATTTGAGTGAATATGGCAGTTGTAGATACCCTCGCTACCAACTACCACTATTGAATCGCCGATCTCAGCCCACGCACTCTTCATATCTTCTACCGCAAGTGACCCGGCCTCCAGTAGGTACATAATCTCATAGCGAGGTCCTCGTTGTGACTTTGGACCCTCGGCGTAGCTCTTATCACTTGGGATCTCCTCTAAGTCACCCCACTCCTCTAGCCAAGGATGGTTCTTTAGAGACTCAGGGAGTTCTCTCCCTAGAAAGCCTTCGTAGAGAGCTTCAAGAACGTGGACAAAGCCAGCTCCTCCGGAGTCAACAACTCCTGCCTTTTTGAGCTGCTCTAACATGTTCGGAGTCTCAGCAAGCGTCACTCTAGCTCTTTCAATCGTGCTTCGAATTACGCTTTCTAGATCTGCTCCCGCCGTCTTGGAGACCATGAGGGCCTGCTTTGCAGCACTCGAAGCCACCGTTAATATCGTTCCTTCCATTGGCTTCAATACTGCAGAGCGTGCCTCCTCTGAGGCTTCTTGGAGGGCTTCGGCCCAGCTCGAGACTAGTTCACTTGAGTCCCTCACATGCGTCAGGGAGCTTGAGATATGAGACACAAACCCTTGGATAATCTGAGACAAAATAACACCAGAGTTCCCTCGTGCACCTAGCAGGGCTGCCATCGACACCGTCTTGGCAAAGTTGGCTGCTTCACCTGCTTGACCTTGTACCTTGCGTAAAGCATCGTTCACCGATCTAACGGTCAACAACATGTTCGTTCCAGTGTCACCGTCGGGAACAGGAAATACGTTGAGCCTATTTAGCTTTCTATAGTTAGCCTCAAGGAGCTCCTCAAGTCTAGAGAAGCTCCTTTTAAGAGCGCTGGCGGTATCAAAGTTCTTTACATCCACTGCACAAATAGTAGTGCGCCAACCCTTTAGTTCGCCTTTGATAACGAAGCGTATAAACTAATTGTTCCGTGTTCAACAGATGAGGAGATAAAGTGGCAGCAGTTTGTGAACTGTGTGGGAAAAAGCCGTACTTCGGCATGAGTCTTTCTCACTCCCACCGTAGAAACAAAAAAAGATTCAATCCTAACATACAGCGAGTTCGTGCAGTAGTTAGCGGTACACCCAAACGCATCTCAGTTTGTACCTCATGTATCCGAGCTGGGAAAGTAACAAAAGCTTAGATCGATGTCCGCTCCAAAGGGCACTTCTTATCAGGCTCTCCTCTGGCTCTCCTTTGGAGGTCCCGAATCCATAGAAGACGTAATGCCTTTTTTGGAGAACGTAACTAAAGGAAGACACATTCCTAAAGAGCGTCTGGAGTTGGTAGCAAACCAGTACTACCACTTCGGCGGGGCCTCGTCTATCAATCAGCAAAATCGAAGCCTCATCGAAAGAGTCAGAGATCTATTGGTGAGACAAGGATTCGATCTTCCCATCTACTTTGGAAACAGAAACTGGACACCCTACATCCAAGACACGGTGCGAGAGATGATAGCGGACGGGGTCACTAAAGCACTAGTTTTTGTTACTTCAGCGTACTCATCCTACTCTTCTTGTCGACAGTATCTCGAAGATATCGAACGAGCTCAACAGGCAAACTCAAAGAGCGGATCTATCGAGCTACATAAGGTAAGAGGCTTTTACAACCACCCAAAGTTCCTTTCCTCTCTGGAACAACTCGCTCTGTCGACGTTCACTCAGGTGGACTCACCTTACGTCAAGGACACGGCGTTCATCACCACGGCCCATTCGATACCACTAGAGATGGCCTCTGTAAGCGACTACGAAGCGCAACTGGAGTTCGTAAGCTCTTACCTTGAACTAGCAATGGAAAAACGTCTTGGAAAACAATATGCATTCTTTAAGGCGTTCCAGTCCCGGAGCGGGCCACCTTCACAGCCATGGCTAGAACCCGACATCGGGGACAAAATTGAAGAGCTCTCGAGAGAAGGCTATAGCCGCCTTGTGGTAGTTCCTATAGGCTTTATCTCAGATCATCAAGAGGTGCGCTACGATCTCGACACTTTAGCGCTCCAAAGAGCACAACACGTAGGCGTGAGTCTCTATCGAGCACCGACACCATCTCACTCAGACGACTTCATAGAGATGGTAGTGGATCTTGTATCTGAACGCTTACGAACTAGCGGTGAAAGACAAGCCATCGGAACGCCACTTCCTGACTTTTGTTCGGCGACATGTTGCTGTTCACCTTTAGAGACAACTAACACTTAGTTGGAATACGGACCACCAACAGCCTGCGTATCGAAAATACAAGGCACACCAACCTCTTCGATCCGTTAGTCACGAGCATCACTATCCATCGTGTAGCACGACGAGACGTTGGAGAACTAACGACAACCAACTTTCTTGTTTGCTGTACGTATCCTGAAGCGATCTGTGAAGCTACATGGTATTTATATACAAATTATCTACTAAGTTGTTAGCGATATTCTAATAACAGTGGAAACACAAGTAAATAAATTGGCAAGGAGAAAGCGTGACCAGTAAAACGATTTTAGGAGCCGCAGGGCTATCGTTGCTTCTAAGTGCGTGTGGGACAGCTTCATCGAGCAGCTCAAGTACGACATCTGCTTCCAAGTCACCTACGGGTGTATACACAATCCTGACGTCCAAGACGGCCCAGATGGTCCAAAGTGGCCAAGATGCGACATTTACGCTAACAGCACTATCGAAGTCAGGGGCTCCAGTACCACTGGCACCTGTATCGTTTTATCTTGGCACTATGGTCCCACTGAGCGGGGTAGGAGTAAAAACATGGGTGAGATCGGGTACGGCTTCTGCCAATCCCTACATTGCCACAGCTTCGACCCACACTGATGCGGCTGGGAAGGCGACGTTGGTCTTGAAGGGCCAACCAGTTAACACTATGGAGATGATAGGAGTATCTGTAGGTACCTTATCGACGTTTAGTCAGACAAAGGGTGCTGTCGGATCGATGGATGCCTGGTGGACAAGTGCAGGCACTTCACCTACCGCTCCTATCGGCGACTATGTAACAGTCTCCCCTTTCGCTACAGTTGCATCGTCGAGCACCCAAAAGGTAACGATTTTGGTCTCCTCGCCTTCTGGTCCAGTATCTGGTGCCGGAGTAACGATAACTCCCAAGACTGCTACGTCATCGGGTATGGGTTCCACAACAGTCTCTCCAATGTCCTACTCAACATCTTCTAGTGGAATGGTATCGACAGATCTGATGGCGAGTTCAACCACTCCCTTTCGAATTGTCGCAACGATGAAGGGAAGCACGTCTCGGATCGCTGGTGGAATGAATATCTTGGTGAAAAACTAATAAGCGAGAGAACATGACAAAGCTTAATCCGCAAGGGTTCGAGCGTCGTGGAACCTTTATTGGTCAGTCCGAACTACATCGGCAGAACTTAAAGACGTTGAGCTAACCCGTTATCTTTGGACATCGGCGTGGCCTATGAAAGACCACCGACGCCTACGTCTAGAGTCCCAGGTGTACACACGCGAGTCATTGAACTACTCACATTCACGCGCTACCGCCTAAAACTCTCAGAACTCTACTTGTCTCGACCAAATCTTGGCGTGTTTTAAGAGGTGCTGTGCATGGGAACGTGTTTTATAGGACTGTAATCGTAGTTCGAGGGCCAATAGAAGTGATAACTAAATCACTCCTCATCAGCAACTTTTCTAGAGTAGATACCCAACAAGTCTCTCTTAGAGACTCGCGTCATTGCTGCCGGACTCAACTCTAGTGCAAGCCCAAAGCTATGTACTGTAATCATCTTTTAGCTCAATCTACAGCAAGGCGCTAAGGTGATAACGCTTTCCACCTTAGCCAAGCTTGGATCTCATGTGGTCGAGTTCACTCCAAAGAGCATCCGGCACCTTAGGTCCGAGGCTAGCAAAGTAACTCTCTATCGAGTCCGCCTCAGACTTCAAAGCCTCAATATCTACTTCAAAGAGCATGTCAAGCTCTTGGCCGCTCATCCTTAGACCGGAAACATCTAGGTCTTTGGGGTATGGAGTCAAACCTAATGGTGTCTCATGCGCATCGGCCCTATGTTGAACTCGATCGATAATCCATTTCAGAACACGTGCATTTTCGCCGTAACCTGGCCAGATGAACCTACCAGCCGCGTTACGACGGAACCAGTTCACCAAAAACATCTTCGGGAGCTTAGACGGTTCACCCTTCGCACCCATCTCGAGCCAGTGGGCAAAGTAGTCAGCCATATGGTAACCACAAAACGGTAACATAGCGAACGGATCTCTACGCAGCTGCCCAACTTGACCCTCCGCCGCGGCTGTAGTCTCAGAGGCCATGGTAGCACCCATAAATACTCCGTGGGAAAAGCTAAAAGCTTCGGTAACCAGTGGGACTAGAGACGAGCGTCGTCCGCCAAACAAAATAGCAGAGATCGGCACGCCATTAGGATCTTGCCACTCAGGGGCAATCTTTGGAGATAGAGAAGCTGGTACTGTAAAACGTGCATTCGGATGTGCTGCGGGTTTAGTAGAGTTAGGGTCCCATCTATTACCCTGCCAGTCGGTCAAAGGTCCCGGTACGTTATCCATGCCTTCCCACCACACATCGAGATCTTCAGTCAAAGCGGTATTGGTAAAGATTGTCGAACTCCTGATCGTGTCCATGGCCACAGGATTACTTTTATACGACGTTCCCGGAGCCACTCCGAAGAAACCCTTCTCGGGGTTTACGGCATAGAGTCTGCCATCAGCTCCGAAACGCATCCACGCTATGTCGTCACCGATTGTCTCTGCCTTCCAGCCCTCTATTGCTGGAACCAACATCGCTAGATTTGTCTTTCCACATGCCGAGGGAAAGGCGCCAGCTATGTAATGAACCTCCCCTGTCGGACTCGTTAGTTTCAGGATCAACATGTGTTCCGCAAGCCATCCCTCTTCCCGTGCTATCGAGGACGCGATACGAAGCGCTAAGCACTTCTTACCTAAAAGAGCATTTCCACCGTATCCAGATCCAAACGACCAAATCTCCATTGTCTCTGGGAAGTGTGCGATATAGGTATTATCAGGGTTGCATGGCCAAGAAACGTCACTATCGGCCTCGTTCTCTAACGGTGCACCCACACTGTGTAGGCACTTTACGAATCGACCAGAATCCCCTAACCTCTCAAGAACACCTGTTCCCATCTCAGCCATGTACATCATGTTCAAAACTACATACGCAGAGTCGGTCAGTTCGACGCCGACGATGGAGAACGCTGAGTCTAAAGGACCCATTGAATACGGAATGACATACATCGTGCGCCCTGTCATAGATCCTTTATATAGGTCACTTAGAGTAGCTTTCATCTCCATCGGTGATCGCCAGTTGTTAGTAGGACCAGCGTCGTCTTCTCTTTCGGAACAGATATAAGTCTTGCTCTCGACACGAGCGACATCTCTGGGATCGGAGTGCGCCCAGTAAGAACTCGGTCGCTTGCCCTCGTTCAACCGCAACAACGTACCCGATACGATGAGCTGCTCGGCCAACTCTTCAAACTGAGCTTGAGAACCGTCGCACCAATATACTTCCTTGGGATTACAGTGGTCAGCGACCTCTTTCACCCACCTTAGCAACTCAGCATGAGATGTAAGAGTAGACATATGCTTCCTTCCAACGCCAAAAGCTTTAAACTCGACTAACAACCCTCTAGGGTTAGATGTAAGTTTTACTCATTTTATGCAACAACGCAAGTACAAAGAGTTGAGGTACGGGAAAACTGGTAGAAAGTCATTGGAATGAAGAACAGCTACTGAGGTTGATACGTGAGTTTTCTCCAAAGTTATCACAAGATGTAGAAGTTGGAGTTGGAGACGACTGTGCGGTGGTTCGAAGTATCAACAACGACATCGTTCTCTGTGCCGATATGTTAGTAGAACATGTACACTTTGAAACGTCCTACTTCGATCCATTCGACATTGGATACAAAGCTGTAGCTGTCAATCTATCAGACATAGCAGCAATGGGCGCTAGAGCTATCTATCTCCTCTGCACCCTCAGCGGTCCAAAAGACTACCCTCTAGACGAGATCCTACAAGGAATTCAAGATACAAGTAAACTCTACAATGTAACCCTAGTCGGTGGAGATATCTCAAGATCGACTGAGATAACAGTCTCAATAAGCGTAGTTGGGACCCGAGATACCTCAGTCTCTCTCCTTCGGTCCGCTGCATCCGCAGGAGATCAAATAGTCCTCACCGGCCCAACCGGACGTTCTGCCGCTGGACTTAGATCTCTGAGTCAAAACAACGTACGTCCAAGCCATCCAACCCCCTTCGAACTCGCCCATCTAAGACCCCTGCCTTTGCTTGACGCTGGTCGCGCTGCCCTATCGTACGGCGCCAGAGCCGGTATCGACATCTCCGACTCTTTGGCATTAGATCTTCATAGAGCGGCTGATGCCTCCAACGTTGGTTTCGAGTTAAGTGATGTACCGCTGATTGAAGGAGTTACCAAGGAGCAAGCGCTTTACGGAGGAGAAGACTACGAACTACTGCTATTCATCAAAGACGGTGTTTCACTAGCAAAGCATCTAGATAAAGTGCTACATAGAACCTCGGCTCAGGTCATCGGCGTAGTCACAAACAACCAAGAGATAAGAACCCTAGGAGGAGAACAGCTACCCAAAAAGGGATACCTCCACTAAAACAATAGGAGAGTGAGTCAAAGCTCACTCTCCTATTGTGTACGTCTTTACTGCGCTCCTTGGGAGCTAAAGACTTGCTCCTTCCACAAGACCACTTGGCTGGCCCGTCTTTGGAGAAAAGATCGGTTTGGCGTGTCTCACAGTCATCAACTTGGTTTTCACAAGAAGTTTTATAACAGTCCATGCCGGGTCGTACTCTCTTCTCGCAAATGATAGCTTCGCCGCAGTTGGAGCCGCATGGTGATTGTTATGTTGGCCTTCACCAAAAGATATGAAAGCCAACCAGTTGTTGTTAGTGGCAAGGTTTCGATAGGGTCGCTTTCCATAGGTATGACCGATTGCATTTACCGCAGCAGAGATTCCCAAATAGGACACAACGTGCACCAATGAACCGACAAGGGCCACCTCCCATCCACCGATGAGATACAGAATCGCTACACCAATTCCAAGGCCCAAGAAGGATCTGTCCAAGAGCTTCTCATCTAGTTTGTTACCGAGTAGATCCTTAGCGTATCTGTTAACGGTCTCACGACGATTGGCCTCACGACGGTAATAGTAGGCATTAGCTAACTGAACCTTCCAAAATCCCAAAATGAATGGTGAGTGCGGATCAGGCTCTTCATCGGTGAAGGCGTGATGTTTTCTATGGACAGCGACCCACTCCCTGGGTCGGATACCCGTCGTTATCCAAATAATAAAACGAAATACTAACGCTACTCGCTTATCCATAGTAAGAGCTTTATGCGCAAGCCCTCTATGAAGATAGATTGTTGTAGCCATCACAGCAAGCTGCGTAGTTGCAAGGCCTAATATGACCCCTAATATCCATGAATTCACTACCACAGCGTACCTAATTTGTGGCACTACATACCCGCTAAATGCAAGAAATATTGCAATAGCGGTTTAAGAGAGTGGCACACGGACTGAAACTTCAGAGTTCGCCGCTGCAACAGTAGGCCATATACCTTACTTGAACTGCACTTTCGAGAGTCGTACACCTTGGACACGAACTAAAGTGAATCCGAGCAGACCAAACAAACTTAGTAAAAAAGATATCACTCCCACGTACCACGGTGCTGCGCCATGCTTGGCGATTGCCACCAACTGAACAAAGCACCAAGCAAGCACGACACTGCTCTGGACGACAACTGGCGAGGAAAAGATCCTGGCCAGTTCTTTCTGCTCCATCTCGGCGATTTGATATGCCACATTATCTTTAAAAAGTCCCAGACAGCCCTGACCTTTAGAGCTGCAACCATCACAAGGTGCACTCTCCTTCGTGTCGCAGGTAGAGCTTTTGTAAAAGTTGCTTTTCCCAAAAACACCTTGTTCATTTAGATACCTATACACGAGATATTCACCAAAAATAAACACCAAAGATCCCACTATGGACGCGGCGACATAAGACAGTGCAAGGACTTGAGCGCCAAACAATACGATCGACAGTGCTAAAGCGACTGTCGACTGAGAAAGCATGACTCTTATACGCGAAAGTCCACGGAAAAAAGTTGCTGGAGCAACAGATATATCTTCCTCTTTTCTTGCCATATGCATTTCGTTATCTGATCCTCATGCTGGTTAGTTTTAACGCTATGTATGGCATTCTACCTAAATAACCGCTAACTCTCAAGAGGACTGTCGACGAGATAAGACCTCACGGTTACAGCGCCAAATTAGTCCTCCAAAAGCATTAAAACGGTACACCAGATCTAAAGCAGGTTAGAGATATCAGGTTATTCGACCAAGTTGGTTCCATGACAGTCATCATAGATTAGACAAGTAGCGTCAATCCCGTACCAGAACTGACCATTTCGCTCTTCACGTCTCATCGCCCTCGTGATTTGGGTTGTTTCATTCTTTGCAACGTTATCGAGTTATCGAGAACCGTATCGCGTCGCTAAGTAGCCTCGCCTCTAACGCACTCCTCCTCCACGTAGGTCAGGTTCGCACGCAACTCTACTCAGCCAGCTAACCTCAACGCACCAACGCACTTACTGGAACAGCTTGAACGATAACGTTGTCGGCATATGAGCCTCCTACTCCTGGAATCTCTCTAAAGGGACCACCACAGGTAACGAGAGCAAGGCGTGGCGGTCCTTGGTTGCTAAAAAGCCACGGATGCACCTCGCTATTGGGAGAGAGCACCGGTTTCGTGTTGATCTGCCAAGTGCTCGTCTGTCCACGCCAGTCAAGGATTACTCTATCTCCAGAAACTAATTGGCCAATTGCTCCAAGAGCTCCTTCGCCTTGTCCTACCCAGTTTACGTGACCAGCTAACAGGGTAACACCTGACAGTCCAGGGGTCGGTGTCTGATCATCCCAACCAACGTTGCGTACTTCGGCTGGGATGATCAGTGCTCCATCTACTGGCACCTCAGCCAAGACCGGGGCAGAGACGCCAAGGGCCGGTATGGAGATTGTAGCTACTTCATTGGGAAGAGTCGGATCCCAAGAGACACGTATAGCTCTGCTAGTAGATGGAGTTGGGTGTTTAGCAAGACGCAAGGCCCTTTGGTGATCGCGTATGGTCAGTCGATCGATCTGTGCCTCAGGGGAGTCGCGCGTACCTACATAGATCAAGACTCCTCCTGCGATGGTCACCGCAGTTAAGACAAGAGAGAGGAAGATATGTCGAATGGCGAATACTCCTCCTCGTCTCTTATCGTAATAGTGCTTAAGCAGCCTTATTGGAGCTATCACTTGCCCTTCGCCTCTTGCGTTCTAGGGCTAGATATCCAAGACCAGTCAAGCCAAGCCCGCTCGCCACGAAACCAAGCGGGAGCGCACCAGTAAATGAACTAGGAGGAGCAGGAGGGCCAGTTGAGATGATAAGTGGAGTTGGAGTGGTTGTAGTTGAACCAGAGGACGTGGTTGTAGTTGAACCAGAGGACGTGGTAGTAGTTGAACCAGAGGACGTGGTAGTAGTTGAACCAGAGGACGTGGTAGTAGTTGAGGCAAGACAGATAGGATTCGTTATCGTGTTTGTATCAAGAGTAACAGCACCATTTTGTGCTAAAAGACGACCGTCAATTGTTGCACCTGTATCTGCGGAGATTGAGGTAAGTGCAAGCACGGTACCTGCAAATACTGAACCCGTTCCGAGCGTTGCAGAGCTGGTAACTTGCCAAAAAATATTGCACGGATTCGCTGAATTAGTCAGCACTACCGTGCTTGAACTACTCGTAATCAATGTGGACGGAAGTTGAAATACAAAGATCGCATTTGGATTACCTTGCCCATCAAGTGTCAGGGTGCCGGTAAGGTTGGAGGTACCTGCCGGGACTGAGTAGATTCCTGGTGAAAGCGTTAGTCCGGCCAGGTTTGCTACCTCAGGAGTGGCTGGTGTAAGGCCAGCTGCTTGCAGATAGGCGCTGGTATTAGCTGACTGAGCATTCGTAGCCGCAGAGTTGTCGACGTTCGTTGAACCAGAAACAATCCCGGGAGGGAAACCAGCAACCGAAGAACCGGGAGCTAGACCGAGGTCGCCAGCCAGAGTTGTTGCTCCTGTATTCGTTACCGTAGTCCCTGCAATTACGGAGTACGTACCCGCTGTTCCTAGCTGTACACCACCACTTGAGCTTGCAAGCTCGAACTGTGGAGGGCCTCGTAAACCGCTCCCCAACACCACAATAACAACACCGAGCGGTACGGCTGACCGTAAGCTTTTCTTACTACTTGACAAAACATAATTTATTCCCATACTAAGGACTGTAGCCTTTTCTCATAAACCTTCGGTGGACACTTCGAATTGATCTCCAGAACGGACAGTATTTCGACATTTGACGCACACACTATCCATAGAGAGGCTTACTCGAGTGGAAAACGAACACATGCCTGCGGTGTTCATCTTTATCGGTCTCATCGTCGAATTACGGGCATGCCCGCCCTCACCTCTTTACGAGTTACGACGACTCTAAACATAGAGTAGTACACAAAGGAAGCCGCAGCAAAAGCGAAGGATCAAGAAACTATCCGAGAGAGCCCAAGTAGAAGACCCCGA
>JAJYGI010000152.1 GCA_021790735.1 Actinomycetes bacterium
CTTTCGGATCCAGTTTGAAACTACCCGTTCGACGATTGCAACGTGCAGGCAGGTAATTAGTGACTTGGGCGTTGTGGAGGGAGTTCTTTGGAGAGAAGCACTGTCAGCGTGCTTCCAAAAGCTTCTACTTATCCCCGGGGTCAACTCGTTGGGTGTCTTATATATGGGTGTCGAGGGTGAACTGCACGTCGATGAAAGTACAGTTGGTACCTCTCTTGACTATCAAAGTCTAGTTAAGCTTCTTGGGCGCTCAAGCCATGGAGCCGACCAGACGAACCTGCTCAACGATAGCTGGAGGAGTCTCACAATATCTACGACGAACTTCGAGATCGGCTACCTAACCGACGTACGAGTAGGCGAGTCCCAAGTAAGATCGGTGGCCGCTATTCCGATATACGACTCAGCGATGAGACCGGTCTCTTTGTTGGTCGTTACCGGAGACTATCTCGATATGTTTGATGCGCCTCTGGGGCGACAGCTTCTACTGGCTATTCAGCATTATCTTTCAACCCTCAATCAGACTCTAAGTAGTAGTAGTGGCGGTGAGGCGATCACGAACCTGCGTGGTTGGCGAAATGCCCTTTATTCTGGTGGTCTTCAGATGTTTTTTCAACCCATCGTCGACCTAAAGACGGGTGAACTCAAAGAGGTCGAAGGATTAGCTCGTCTGATGCTTCCAGACGGATCTATTGTTGGTCCCAATCTCTTCATACCGGCTTTCTCTGATCGGGAGCTTGAGTACCTGCTAAAGAATGGAACAGAGAGGGCTATGTCAGATGTCGCGACTTTATCCGAAGTAGTCGGGGAGATCTCTCTCTCCATTAACATTCACCCTAAGTCTCTAACCCAACGTGGGCTCATCGCGTGGCTGAAAGATATACTTCAGGACTCCGCTATGGATGCAGTGAGGTTGAAGCTTGAGTTGTTGGAGTCTGACGAACTTTTGAACTCCCCTCAGATACAAGAGATCCTAGGTGAGATACGCGCCTTGGGAGTTCGCTTGGCAATGGATGACTTTGGCTCGGGCCACTCAAATATTGCGCGGCTTCGAGAGATAGAGTTTAACGGAGTAAAGATCGATCAACTAGTTTTACGGGGAGTCTATGACGACCCGTTACGCGTACTAGACCTTTTGGGAATGGCGGTCATGCTAGGGCGAGATCTAGGATTGGAGGTTACTGTCGAAGGAATTGAGGACCTCGGATCTTTAGAGATGGCCGCCCACCTTGGTGCTCATCGAGGACAGGGATACGTAATATCTCGACCGATGCCCGAGTCTGCTTTTATCTCTTGGTACGATGAGTTTGTCCCTATGAGGCGTTCGCAAAGTATTCGCTATGCTCTTGGAGCATTAGCAACGCACTGGCGCTTTATGCACACAAATATTACTTTGATGGGTGATGAGAGCCTGTGTCCGATCCAAATATTTATCGAGAGCAAGAAGTTACTCTCTTCGCCGCTAGGTGAGTTTCATCGAGCGTTTCACGTAGCGGTGGAGGAGCAAGATAGATTTGCAGTCACATCGTTTTCAAAGTCTATGATGCGAGAGCTAGCTAGACTCTGCGTTGAGGAGTCCAGTATCTATAAAAGTCTAGTTTAAAGGCAGTTCACTTCGGTGTTGTAACCTTGTATGGTCAGTGGAATCTAGGAGCAAAACTTAACAAGACGATTCCAAGTACAACGATGACGACTCCTCCTAGTCCTACCAGATATTCAAGTCTTTTGGGGGTTGAGCTTAACCACTCCTTGGCTCGGGCAGCTACCAGAACCCAAGCGCTGTCTGAGAGGACGCCAACTACGCAGAACTCAAATGCGAAGATCGTCATCTGAATGCTGGCAGAAGTTGCGTTTTGTGAGATGAACTGAGGTAAGACTACAGCCATGAAGATAGCAGTTTTGGGATTTGAGACTCCTACGGTGTATCCCTGACGTAAGACTTTTGAGGGCGACATCACTGTATTAGTTTTGATCACGAGTCCTGCTTTTTGTTTTCGAGATTTGAAGGTGGTAAAGCCAAGATATATTAGGTAGGCGGAACCGAAAACTTTAACTGCGGTGAATCCAACTGAGGACTGGGTTAGAAATACCCCAACTCCAAATGCGACTACGAGTCCTTGGGTAAGAACACCAAATGTGTTGGCGACTACGGTGAGAAGTGCTGAATCTCTACCGTTAGAGAGCGCCTGGGTAATGCTGTAAAGAACGCTCGGCCCAGGAATTAGGATAAGAACGCCGGCCACAAGACCAAAAGATAAGAGAGCATGGAATGGCGGCATGGAGACAATTGTATTGAGAATACCTGTTGACATGAACTACTCATTGAAAAGACAGCGGTTTTGAAGGTCTCTTGATCCTACGGTGTGTCAAGTGGAAAAGTCTCCAACGACTCTTGCCTTTGGACTCTAATTGCAGATCGCCCTTCGATAAGATCTATGATATCTTTACCTACAAGTTCGTATCTCCATCCACTTCGAAGGCGAGCATGTTCTTTTTTGGCTAAGAGATCTTGTATGTCATCTTTCGAACTTACGATCACTGAGTCGATCTGGGCCTGCTGAGCTACTGATGTGACCCAGGCTTGACATAGCTGTACTAAAGGGGTTAGATGCTTGGGATAAGGGGCGCCGTCGCTTATTGACTCTGCGGGAACTGGCGACGAGAGTCCAGCTTTAATAGTCTCCATAATCTCAGTTTGAATTTTACTACTCATCCGATTGGAGTCAACACCTCTGAGATTCAGCATCACGTCTAAGGACCTAGGTTTAGCGTGTGCAATAGTTGCTACTGCTAGATCAGAGAGCACGTATCTACAGGGGATATCGTTCTCCCTTGCGGTAAGTTCGCGCCATGTTCCAAGTGCACGCGCTACTCGTTTTGACTGCTCATCAAGGGTTCGACACTCTTTAATTCTTAGCCAAGCTAACTCTGGTTCTACGAGTTTGTGCTGGCGTTCGAGAGTTCTTTGGAGTTCTTCGTCAACCCATCTAACTCGTCCTAGGCGAATGAGTTCTTTGTTGATTGCGTAGCGGAGGCTATGGAGATGGACCACATCTGTGCTCGCGTAGTCGATCTGTCCTTTGCTTAGCGGTCTAAGCGTCCAGTCGGAGAATCTATCCGCCTTTTGCGCCTTTACTGCTAAGAACTTTTCAAGGAGCGTTCCAAGTCCAGCTCGAGCCGTACCTAGGAATGCTGCGGCTATCTGAGTGTCGTACAGCCGCTTGGGAACGGCTCCAACGGCCCTCTCAAGGATCGCTAGATCTTGGTCGAAAGCATGGAAGATGAACTCGATGCTGCTGTCAAAGAGAGGGAGTAACGCTTTGAGTTCCACTCTAAAGGGATCTATGAGTGCTATCTCACCTGACGCTCGAGCTACCTGTATCAAAGCTAAGCGTGGATAGTAGGTCTTTTCCCTGTGAAACTCAGTATCGATTGCTAAGGAGTCATCGTTTCTGAGTACCTCTACTAATTGATGCAGTGCGCTGTCGGTGTCTATCCAATGCGCCCTAGCGCTTCTACCCTCTATCTGGGGTCCGAGTATCTGTTGTGAAGTATTCATTTCGATGGAGTTATTTTATGCACTAATTGATCTGTTCGCGTCTGAGTATCTGAGTCGTAGGATTCTTGCGGCCATGATGTTTGCATAAGGTCGGGTGTCAAGGGAGGAAGGATTCGAGCAGGTTCTTCACAAGGCGTACATCTGCGTAACGTAAAGTTAGTGGCAATTGAACCGATTACCGCGAGCTATAGGCGTCGTTATCGCAGTCTCCCATAGGGCCTGAAAGCGTGCTTTCGGGCAAGTGAGTCTGATTTTTAGCATTGATCAACTGTCCCTCTGGTAGCTCTCGTCGATAGTGCCTGGTCTTTTCATCGAGGAACGTGGTGAAAGATACTAACGTTGGTGTCTTTTTCTGCTTTCATGCAACTCCCGACCAAAAGGTGATAGAGGGCACTCTCTTCGGGTTGTG
>JAJYGI010000010.1 GCA_021790735.1 Actinomycetes bacterium
TCCACTAGCGCCACTGCAACCTCCAAGGAAGCTCCCACTTCATCGCTCCACAGCAAAAGACATGCTGTCTAAGTCACTCACATCAGTCTTTGAGCACAGCGTCCATCTCAGGCAGATAGCACCTTTGAGATCTCCTCATAGGAGATCGGACCTTCGCGTAAGATCTGGGGAACCGTAGTTCTTATATCAACGAGCGTAGACGCCTTTTCCGCCATGGGTCTTTCGTCACCGACTACCAAAGTTTGAATCGACATCGATAGATCCTTGAGCAAGCTCTCTTTCAAGAGGGCTTTCGCCTGAATAAAGTTGGTCACTGGAGTACCTCCGCTCCGATTAGCCGAGGTACAAGCAAGTGGAACGTCTCTAACCACTAAACTCGAAAAACTATCGCCAGGAGACCGAAGTGCTACCGAGCCGTCAACTCGTTGAACTCCTCTTGGCAGAGTCCTGGGACTTGACACTACGACCGTTAGCGCACCGGGCCAGAGCTGAGATGCTAACGCCTCAAGTCGAAATCGTTCGTCTAGGGAAAGTGGACCAAAGTAGTGATCCGCCATCTCTAATCCCGAGACTAGAACCGGTAAGGTCTTAGTACTCTCGCGACGCTTTAACACAAATACATCCTCAATCGAAGAGGGGTTCTCTGCTGAGCATGCTACGCCGTACACCGTGTCAGTTGGCAACAACACCACATAGCCGAGCTTGACTTTTTCCGCGACTTCAGAGACAGCGACAGCTTCGTCTCTAAAGACCTTTTCAGTATCTGTAAGAGCATCAAAGATGCTAACAGTTTGGGTGGAACCGAACACCGTGTCTTACTCCCTTTACAAATCGTTGCCGTCCCGCCAAGTCTAAGAGAACATCGACCTCTAAAAACCCCCACTTGTCAAATAGAGACCGCGTCGCCTGCTCCTGTTCCGGCGAGATCTCAACTACTAAAGCTCCACCTGGGACGAGCCACCTCGTCGACTCTCTCACAATGACTTCGATCGCCTCTAAACCACTTTGGCCGGGCGTGAGAGCAATCTTCGGTTCATAGTTTCGAACGGTTTCAGGTGCACATCTATACAGCTCCTCCGAAAGATATGGCGGGTTGCTAACGACTACACCTACTCGGTCACGTAAGAAAGTTGGCAAGGGATCGAAGAAGGATCCCAACAAAAACTCCACATGATTCAATAGACTTTCATCAAGATCTCGGGATATCTTTCTTAGATTGGCAGCAGCAACCTCAAGTGCCTCTGATGAAACCTCAGTTCCATATACCTTTACAAAGTCAAACTCTGAAGCTACGGAAAGGGCAATAGCACCACTCCCAACTCCGACTTCGACAACTATAACTTCATCCTCGGTCGAAGACCGTTGGACACTATTCTTTGAAAGAATCTCGCCGATAACGTCGACAATCAGTTCAGTCTCCGGCCTAGGTATCAGCACCCGAGGATCAACGATAAGCTCCAAGGCTCTGAATCCCCAACGTCCTAGTAGATACTGGAGAGGCTCACCCTTGGCGGCGCGGTCACAAAGATCCTCGATCCATCGCTGAGACTCCTCTATAGGTAAATTGCCTTCAAGGATACGAGACTCAAGTTCATCTAAAATCCAAGTTCTTTCCGAGGCAGAGAACTTGGCTCCCCTCAAGAGCAGACCGGTATCTTGCCAAGGCTCTTTACTGTAGCGACCGAGCTTCATCTAGTTCTCGCGTTCTTTCATCGAGCAGTAGCGCGTCAACGATCTCGTCTAGTTCCCCAAGAAGAACCTGATCCAACTTGTACAGTGTTAGTTTTATTCGGTGATCTGTAACTCTATTTTCTTTGTAGTTGTAGGTACGTATCTTCTCCGAACGACCGCCGCCGCCGATCTGTGAGCGTCTCGCCATCGAGGCTTCTTCGCTAACTCTATCTTGTTCCATCTTCAGCAGACGGGCTCTCAGGACCTGCAAAGCCTTGGCACGATTTTGTATCTGGCTCTTCTCGTCTTGCATAGCCACGACAAGTCCAGTCGGCACATGAGTAATTCGCACAGCTGAGTCTGTAGTATTCACTGACTGGCCCCCAGGACCTGTGGAACGATACACATCAACCTTTAGATCGCTTGGATCTATGTCCACCTCAACCTCATCGGCTTCCGGCAAAACAGAGACCGTTGCTGATGATGTATGCACGCGTCCTTGAGACTCAGTAACAGGAACTCTTTGAACTCTGTGTGGACCACCTTCATGTTTGAGTCTACGCCATGCATCCTCTCCTTTGACCAACAAGGTAACAGAGTTAAAGCCTCCCATGTCTGAGGGGTCTTCGGACAGTACCTCTACCTTCCAGCCGCGCTTGTCGGCGTAGCGAAGGTACATCTCTGAGAGATCTTTTGCAAATAGATTAGCCTCTTCGCCGCCTTCAGCACCGCGTATCTCAACTATGACGTTGCGCCCATCGTTCGGATCTTTAGGCAGCAACAGGAGTTCCAAGCTGTCCTCGGCCTCTCTGGCCTTAACTTCGAGCACGTCAATTTCGTCGCGCAAAAACTCTCGGTCAGAACCTGAAGCCTCTTGGTACATAGTCTTAGCTAACTCTAGGTCATCGATTAAAATCTTTAGAGATCTAAAACCCTCGACGATGGAGTCAAGCTCTTTATGTCGCCTCGATAACTCACGCGCCCTTTTTTGATCAGAGAACACGTTAGGGTCGGAAAGTTCCTCTACGACCCTCTGATACTCCTCTTCAAACTCCTCCATCTTGTCGGTTAGCACAGGTTCCTCTTCTCCGGTAAATCGAACCATCTCTCACTTACCGACACGATCTCCCAGTCCTGGGAAGATCTCTTCAAGATGGTTCTGAACGCCTCGGTGACATCTTGTCTCTGAGTTATAAAGGAGATCTTAGTCGGGTAAAATCTCTCTTTTGAACTGCACCGAAGCACCTGAAGAAGTAAAAGCGATTCAAATGGAGCTACAATATCAGGACCAGAGGCGAAACACAGTAGTACAGATGAACCATCTAGGGACTCGCCAATACCGTAGCAGCGAGGCGTTGTCTCATCTAGTGAACCTATCTCCAGCGCTCTCACACTTTGGAAACCTACTATATCAGGATGCTCTGTGACTAAAACTCTCATCCATCTATCTCGGAAAAAAAGCGCATGGGGGTGGAGCGCTCTAAACGACGATCTATTGACCTTTAGCTGGGATAGAGACTTTCCGATCTCTTCTCGAACATCGTATCCAGACAGATACATAAGTTCTCGTGCCTGTCGATCTCTCTCAGAACTTCCTACGACTACCGCATTGATCCCGTCTACTCTTCTAGCCACCTCTAGACCCAGATACTCAAGTCGAACCCCGTCAGTAAAACGTGCAACCTCAAGCCCAAAAACTACTGCGAGACTCTGCAGAGTCTCGTCGACGTTAGTACCGTTGACCTCGCTAATTAGCGAGGTCAACGGTACTAACACAGCCTCTTTATCGTGGTTTGTAGTTGCGATCTCAGAGAGATCGATTTCAAAACTCGATATCGCCTCTTTGAGAACCTCTAGCCGGAGAGGGAAGGACAAGCTCGCTTCGGGAAGATCATGAGATCTATATCCGTCAGGCAACTTACATGGAATAACTCTCAAGGTCGCTGGAGATCTAACGAGCAACCTCGCTAGATTGACCAACAGGTCCTTAGGTGTAGCAAAAGCCACATAAGCATCTTCACCATAGATCTGAACATATCTTCCATAGGTACAATCTGGAGCGAAGTTAGACCTCTTTAAAGCCTCACTTGTTATAAGACTTGAGATCAGATCCAACGTGCCCTCCACTCAAATGTGCTTCCAGAGAGTACAGCTCAAGGACTCCGAGTCGATACTACTTCTGAGCAGTTTTTTTAGATCTCTCTCCGTATCGTCGTTGGAATCTCTCGACTCGACCGCCCGTATCGACAAGCTTCTGCTTGCCTGTGTAGTATGGATGACACTCATTACATAACTCCACGTGCAGCTCAGGCTTTGTCGAACGAGTCATGAAGACGTTTCCACAAGAACATGACACCTTACATGCAACGTAGTTCGGATGAATATCAGCTTTCATAATCTCTGTCCCTCCTAGAACATCAAACAATAGTGCCTAACCAGCTGGACTCTTTTGAATCTCGGCAAGAAACTCAGCGTTAGAACGAGTGGATCTAATCTTGTCAATCAACAGTTCAAGTGCTGGAGCTGAAGACCCTTCACCAGAGAGAGCGTTCATAACTCTTCTCAACTTCCACACTAGGTTAAGCTCTTCACGAGTAAATAGTAGCTCCTCATGTCGAGTAGACGACGCATTCACATCAATTGCGGGGTATAGTCTACGCTCTGCTAGTCTCCGGTCAAGCTTGAGTTCCATGTTTCCAGTACCCTTGAACTCTTCAAAGATAACCTCGTCCATCTTTGATCCCGTCTCTACAAGTGCAGTGGCCAAGATAGTAAGTGAGCCACCTTCTTCAACATTACGAGCAGCGCCAAAAAACTTCTTAGGTGGATACAGTGCGCCTGAGTCCACGCCGCCTGACATAATTCTGCCTGTCGCCGGCTGCGCAAGGTTATAAGCGCGCGCTAGACGTGTGATGCCATCTAGCATAATTACAACATCTCTACCCTTTTCAACCATCCTCTTGGCTCGTTCAATCGCCAGCTCAGCAACGACCGTATGTTCCTCAGCCGGTCTATCAAACGTTGACGCCACAACCTCGCCCTGAACTGATCGACGAATATCAGTAACCTCTTCAGGTCTCTCATCTACGAGGAGAAACATTAGATGGACCTCGGGATTATTGGTCTCAATTGCGTGTGCCAACTGCTTCATGATCGTCGTCTTTCCAGCCTTAGGCGGAGAGACTATTAGACCACGCTGACCTTTCCCAATTGGGGATATTAGATCTATAACTCTAGCCGTTAAGTTCGCAACTGGATCGGGGTGTGAGTCGCCCCTCTTACTCTCCAACCGCAAGTTCTCGTCTGGGAAAAGCGGGGTAAGGTCTTCAAACCGGGGCCTACCTTTTGACTCTTCTGGATCAGAGCCAGAGACTTGGTCAACTCTAACGACAGCTGAGTACTTCTCATTAGCGTTGGCTGGACGAGCTCCACCTACCAAGAAGTCACCCTTTCGGAGACCGTATCGTCTAACAATCGCAGCAGATACGTAGATATCTTTGGGTGAAGGAAGGTAACCGTTAGCTCTTATGAATCCAAAACCCTCATCTCTGAGGTCCAATATGCCCGAGATATCAGAGAGTTCGACGGGAACACTGATCTCCGTTTGTGTAGATTCGCCTCGCTCTTGACCTCTGTTACTATCCCTTCCCCGACGCCTCCTAGATCGTCTTGATCCACTTTCTCCGTCGGTACGAGACAAAGATGATGATACCGGTTCTGGCGTACTTGAGACCGTGGGCAACTCAGACTGAACCCCAGACTCCGGCTTTTTTGGCGCTCCCGTAGAAGTCGCTTCCTTGATGACAATCTCATCGCCAGAGGCATCCTTTGGAGATGGCGACTTTCCAAGAGTGCTCGGGGCATCGTTACTTTTCGTCTTGGGAACCACTGTAATTGGAGGAAATAGAGACTGCGTGCTTATGCTCGCTTTGGAGCCGTTTCGACTAGGGTCACGCAGTGCAACGGAACCACCGTTTGTCGATTCTCCGTGGGTATCTTCTAAGTCAGCGTTTTCGACACCTTCAGAGGCTTTCCGCCTCTTGTCGCTGGTTCTACCTCGACTTGATGTCTGTACATCCGAAGCCTTGCTTTGCTCAACGATACTGACGTTTTCAACGTCTGAAGACGGTAAGGCTGCGGACATGATCATCTCAATGATGTCCGCCTTCCTGTTACGAGTGCTCACCTTCAACTGTAACTCTTTGCCTATCGCAAGAAGTCGGTCTTTTTCCATTTTTTCTAGATCGGAACGATCTATCTGAGCAACAGTGCTCATCAACACCTCACATAATTATTGGGTAACCTCATCGGGTCCAACACGACACTTGAAACAAATGTACAAATTGGGATCCCATACGCCGACCGAAACTCGTTAAGGCGACTTTGCAAAAGGCTTTTGTACTCTTCGTGTTCACTCCATCGAAGGACTCTTTTAATCTACACGCCCTAGGAAAAGTTCGTTCGCATTTCTCTTACTATATACACGGCCACTGGACGATCAACCTTAGAAACAGTATATAGACTCTTAAATTCCAACCTCCTTAGTAATTGCCTCTAATGTAGCCTCAACAGCACCGGGAACTTCGATTTGAGTAATCGCTGTATCTGGATCTTTTAGACCATGTCCGGTCAAGACGCACACAACTGTTGAACCCGAAGAAACGGTAGTCTTCATAAGTCCTGCGACAGACGCTGCAGACGCTGGTTCACAGAAGATCGACTCTTCTTTCGCAAGATAGGTATAGGCGTATAGAATCTCTTTGTCGGAGACTGCGCCTATTGTGCCATCTGACTCTGAGGCCGCCAAAAGCGCACCCTTCCACGATGCTGGATTACCTATGCGAATAGCGGTAGCAACTGTCTCTGGTGAGTGAACAATCTTTCCATCTACAATAGGGGCAGCGCCCTCCGCCTGGAATCCCATCATCTTGGGTAACGTAGAACACCTTCCATCTGCAAAATACTCGTTGTATCCCTTCCAGTATGCAGATATGTTGCCCGCGTTCCCGACCGGTATAAAATGATAGCTCGGGGCGAAACCCAATGTATCAACGATCTCAAAGGCCCCAGTTTTTTGTCCTTCTATCCGATACGGATTAATGGAGTTGACCACGGTAACAAGTCCAGTTTCTCCAAGTTCGCGCACGATCTCTAATGCGCGGTCGAAGTTACCTTTGATCTGGACAACCTTTGCACCGTAGATCAAAGCTTGAGCTAGCTTACCAAGAGCTATGTAACCAGAGGGTATCAACACAATACTACGCAATCCTGCCCGGGCTGCGTATGCGGCAGACGCTGCGGAGGTATTGCCAGTCGAAGCACAGACTACTGCTTTTGCCCCACTCTGTTTAGCCATCGTAATAGCCACTGTCATTCCGCGGTCTTTGAACGATCCTGTAGGGTTTGCCCCTTCAAACTTCAAAAATACGTCTGCACCTTTTAGCTTTGACAGGCGCGAAGCGTAGTAGAGAGGGGTCCCTCCTTCGCGCAACGTTACCACTTCGGCCTCCTTTGGGACAGGAAGGTACTTGCGGTATGCCTCTATAACTCCTGGCCAGTTGAGCATGGCTTTTCGATGGTCTTCTGTAGCAGTCACGCGTTCCTTGCTCCCTTGTGGCACAACGTTTTACCCTTCTATGACACGTAAATATCGATGAATCTCACGAACGGGTTCCAGTTGCGAGAGTACATCAATCGTAGAGATCATGGCTCTTTCTTTGGCTGGATGAGTAAGAAACACCAATCTTGCTTCCTCGCCTAAACCCGACTGTTCCATTGATGCAATTGAAACACCACACTCGCCGAACACGGTCGCAACCTGCGCCAACACGCCTGGTTGATCCGCAACCTCCAACGCTATATAGAAGTTTGATTCGAGCGCCTCGACCGGAACCACATTTACCTCTGAACGTCTTAGTCGTCGCTCTGTAGATCCAAAGTGAAGGTTCTGTGCAGCATCGATAACGTCGCCCATCACAGCCGACGCGGTCGGCAATCCACCTGCACCTCTACCATAAAACATTAACTCCCCAACGGCTTCGCCTTCGACAAATATCGCATTAAACGCGTCGCGAACCGAACTTAGCGGATGTGTAGCCGGCAGTAGTGCTGGAAAAACCCGAACAGATAACCTTTGTTCACCCTCAAAGTCCAAGCGAGCACACTCTGCAATTAATTTTATTACAAAGCCGTGTCGGCGTGCGAACTCGACGTCATGTGCCGATACGTTTGTTATACCTTCGCACAGAACGTCTTGAAATCGAACCTTCATGCCAAAGGCAATAGAAGACAGTATCGCGGCCTTGGCCGCAGCATCGTATCCCTCGAGGTCAGCTCGAGGATCGGCCTCAGCATATCCAAGCTTCTGTGCCATAGCCAAAGCCTCGTCAAAGGCAAGGGAGTCCTCGTGCATTCGAGTCAGAATATAGTTCGTAGTGCCGTTTACGATTCCTGTTACTCTAGAGAGTCGCTCTCCTACCAGAGAAACCCTAAGCGATCTAATTAGCGGTATGCCCCCTGCTACAGCTGCTTCAAAAAAGACGTCTCGTCCCACCTCTTCGGCTAACTCTTCAATCTCAAAGTAATGCTCTGCTAAAAGGGCTTTGTTAGCAGTTACAACCGACTTACCGTTTCTAAGAGAAGTCTCAATTAGTTCCTTTGAGGGTTGAACATCTCCAATTACCTCGACTACGATGTCAATATCTGGGTCTGTGACCAGACTTTGCGCATCCGTCGTCAAAAGAGAACGATCTATCCATGGATCTCGTTCTCGTTTTGTATCCCGCACAAGCACTTTGGCGATCTCCAGATTTTCACCGATCTTCTCTTTTATCGAGTCGCCGTTGTCAATGAGAAGTTTGACAAAGGCTGAACCGACGTTTCCACAGCCAAGCAATCCTATCTTCAAACAGATCTCCTACACAAACCCTTAGTCTTTCTACTAGATATCGTTACGTACTAGGTCTTCCAAAGTCTCCCGCCTTACAACAACCCTATATCCAGCTTCATCAATAAAGACAACAGCCGGGCGAGGAACTTTGTTGTAGTTTGAGCTCATCGAGTATCCGTAAGCACCAGTCACCGGTGTTACAAGGAGTTCATTCGTCTCGATGTCAGACGGCAGCAAGGCGTCTTTAACTATGACATCTCCAGATTCGCAATGTTTTCCAGCCACTGAGTACTTCGTATCATGGAGGTCTAGCATCCTTTGAATCATAAGCGCTTCGTATCCGCTTCCATAAAGAACAGGGCGAGGATTGTCGCTCATACCACCGTCAACGGAGACGTAGTCCCTGACTCCAGGGATTCTTTTGATCGTTCCAATCTCATACACCGTCATTCCCGCCGTAGCCACTATTGATCTACCAGGTTCAATCACCAAGGTACGACCTTTAGATAGACCTGTCTTTGCACCATACTCATCCAAAACACGCGTCCACTGATCAATAGTAGGTGCCTCTTCACCTCTAACGTAAGGTACACCTAATCCTCCACCTAAGATCACTTCCTCGACGTCGACATCGATTAGCAGTTGACTCAGGATCTCAACCTCTTGGCCGAAGGAGTCGAGTGAGAAGATCTGCGAACCAATATGCGCATGAACTCCGACCAATTCCAAGACCGTTGACTTCGATATTTTTTCAATAGCAAGTTCAGCATCCCCATTTTGGACATTGAAGCCAAACTTAGAATCATCTTGACCGGTGCGGATAAACTCGTGTGTATGAGCTTCGATACCAGGAGTAATTCGCACTCCAACTCGAATCTTTCTATCCGCTAGCAGCTCTAGTCTTTGTATCTCATCAAAGGAGTCCACAACAATAAGTCCCACATCTCGCGAGAGCGCAAAACGCAGTTCATCGGTCGACTTATTATTACCATGAAAGACTATCTTCTCTGGAGATACTCCTCCGGCTAAGCCAACAAAGATCTCACCCATAGTCGAGGCATCTAAGAAAACATCCTCTTCAGAGACGATCTCCGCCATAGCCTTGCAGAAAAAGGCTTTTGCCGCGTATACGACTTTCCCTGAAAAATTCTCCTTAGAAACCTTCAGTCGACGTCTTATGTGAGCCGAGTCGTATACAAACAGTGGAGTCGAGAACTCACGAGCTAAATGTGAAACCGGTACTCCATGAAGCAGGAGTTCCCCTTCACTTGAGATCGTTGCACTATCAGGCAACAGATACGGTGGAATGGCCTGACTCTTAGGAGAATCGTACAACTACATCTCCTCCACTGCGTCCGCACCGACTAGTTCAAGCCCAACTCTTAGCGCTATCTGAGTCGCTCTCACCAACGCCAAACGGCTCTGTACGATCTCCTCTGAGAGGCTATCTGCAAGAACCGGGCAGTCGTGATAGAAACCGTGAAAACTGCTAGCTACGCCTTTGAGCCACGTTGCCACTTTGTGAGGGGCTCTTTCTTTGGCTGCTGTCTCGACAACCTCGGGCAATAAAGTAATGTCCTTCATTAACTTTATCTCGCGAGGGTGCTCAAGAACTAAAAGTTCCTCCACCGAAAGCTCTCTTACACTTACTTCTTTCTGGACCGCCATTCTCAGTAAAGAAGCGATGCGAGCGTGAGCGTACTGCACGTAGTAAGCAGGGTTCTCCATCGACTTCTCAAGGGCCTTAGTAAGGTCCAGCACGGTTGCTTTATCGAGAGAAGACGATAAACACAGTATTCTGGTCGCCGAGACTCCAAGTTTATCTACCACAAACGAAAGAGGTATAGAGGTTCCCGCCCTCTTAGACATCTTTACAACCTGGTTGGACTCCACTACCGACACCATCTGGCCCAAAAGTATCTCAAGTCTTATCGGATCTATTCCAAGTGCGTACATTGCGGCTTTCTGAGATGCAACCTGCCCATGATGGTCAGCACCGAAGATGTCTATGACGCGATCAAATCCACGAACTAGGAACTTGTTCCTATGGTAGGCGATATCCCCAGCTAGGTACGTGAAGTCTCCATTCGACTTCCTAAGTACACGATCCCTTGAGTCTCCTATATCGCTTGACCGTAGCCACAGAGCGCCATCAAGTTCGTAGACGTAGCCCTTTGCATCGAGCTCAGATATCGTTTCTTCGACTGCTCCTGACTCTTCAATCGATGCCTGTGAGTACCAAACATCGAACTCCACACCAAAGTTCTCCAAAGAAGTTTTGATCTCTTCAATAATGCGTTCTGCTGCCCATCTCCCAGTGGTTTCAACGTCTAGAGTCCCATCGTACTTTCGCGCAAGTTCAACCACGTAGTCACCCAAGTAACCTCCTTCTGGCGGTTCTGATCCTTCTTTGCGAGCAAGGATCGACTCCCCTAGGCTCCTTATCTGTCCACCCGTGTCGTTCACGTAATACTCTTTAGATACGTCGTATCCGCTTCGCATTAAGACCCGAGAAAGCGCGTCCCCGTACGCCGCCCACCAACCGTTTCCTATGTGTAATGGACCTGTAGGGTTTGCCGAAACGAACTCAACTTGGACCTTCTCATTTCGTCCAACATCTACACGTCCAAAGGAGGCTTCACCTTCCTCCAACACTTCAAGAACCTGCATATGGAGATGTACTGGCTTCATCTTGAAGTTTATAAATCCCGGCCCCGCTACTTCATATCCTTGAGTAAAGGGGAAGGTACTGAACGCCGAAGTACCAATCAGCTCAGATGCAAAGTCTCTCGGACTTTTGCCAAGTCTCTTTCCAAGCACCAACGCTGCATTGGTTGAAAACTCTCCGAACCCTTCATTTTGCGGTCTCTCTACCACAAATTCAACGTCCAACCGTTGAACTCCGACCTCAACGAGTGCCGCCTCAACGAGTTCACGGAGCTGTAGCTCCCACCTTAACATCTCTCCTCCTTGTCACAGCCTCGCGGCGGTGCAACGTTTGGACACAGCCTAAAGCAACCGTGAGGTTAAACTGACGCCTGCCGCAAGCAGTTCATGCATGTCTTTGGATGGTATAGCGACGCCAAGCAACATTGAAGTTGAACACTCAAGGCTATGCTCTCATCAAGTAGTCTTGATAGACAGTTTTGCCCTCGTAGCTCAGCGGATAGAGCGCTGGCCTCCGGAGCCAGGCGCGCAGGTTCGAGTCCTGCCGAGGGCGCTTACCTTTGCACAGGTGGCTGTGCGAGAATGTAGCTAACGCTATAACAATAGTCGTCGATCAACCTGCAGCCAAACTAGCCACCTCATAAGATTCGCAAGTCTATAGCTACAATCACTTATAGGAATTGAGTCGGCTACCATGTTGCTTGAGAGTCAATATCTCAAATCATATGGACATCTTTAGCAACTGGGTGCAATATATCAACTATCTATTCGTTGTACCATCACCAAAGGTACTAGCTTTGTTGTATTCTTGTTTCGCCAGAGGTCGGAGCCTTCGTTTACATCCGAACTCAACCGCTTATTGTCAATCGTCTCCACCACTTTGAATACGGCGTATTTCACAGCTTGTGACCGACGATAATCCAGGTTTTATATCTGCAGTATAACCCTAGATAACATGTTTGTTACCCTGGCAATATACGATGCGTCAAAGCCGACTTTGAGCCTCAGTAGTACCGCGCAACGCTGACATAAGAGTCACTCAGCTCTTGTGTTACTCCCTTCAGCGAGTCGTCAACAACTACGAAGCCGCATGCTTCGAAACCGATTCACGAAATGGACATCGGCTAGAGCTGCAAGCCCTAGTATAAAATGCAGAGAGTCCAAAGACACCGTAGCCATTTTTCGCAGCTTCATAAACACAACGACCTAGGCATTGAGCACCGAGTGCATAAGGGAGGAAACTTGGACCTGGTTAGTCCTCACTTTATGGTTGGTGTGGTACTTTTTGACGACTTTGAACTCCTCGAAGTCACCGGCCCGCTTGAGATCCTCGGTCACTTACCCGAGAACTTTGCAACTACGTTGATTGGGCAGTCAGAAAGACCCGTCAGGAGCACCCAAGGGATCGCGATTGTTCCAGACTGCACTCTACTAGAGACACCGCCAGTTGACCTCCTAATCGTACCCGGAGGTCAAGGGACGAGGACCTTAGTCAATGATGTCGAGTTCTTGGCGTGGTTAAATACCTTTGGACACGAGGCAGATCTGATCGCCTCAATCTGTACGGGATCAGCACTCTTAGGCAAGGCTGGCCTCTTAGAGGGATACCGTGCCACCTCGAATAAGCGAGCTTTCGATTGGGTGCAAAGTGTGGCTCCCAACGTTGCCTGGGAACCTCATGCTCGATGGGTCGCGGATCGGGATCGATGGAGTTCGTCAGGAATTGCAGCTGGGCTGGATATGACATTAGCCTTGGTGGCATGTCTCATCGACGAATCCACGGCACTAGAACTTGCAAATAAGATTGAGTACGGTTGGCATACTGAGGCTAACTGGGATCCATTTTCCGAAGGCGGTTCGCCTGACAACGACGGCGGATCACGTCCGGTAATTACCGTCTTCCGATCACGGCTACGAAGCGACCATCAAGACTATGAGCCCTTAGCACAAGAGTTAGAAAGCTTAGCTCGCGAACAACCAGGTTTTCTATCTTTCAAAACCTTCACGGCGGACGACGGTGAGCGCTGTTCCATCGTCGTCTTTAGCGATGCCAAGGCCCAACACGCATGGAAAACTTTACCCTTGCACGCAATGGCCCAACGCCGCGCGGCCAAGGAGTTCTACACCGAGTTCTCGGTTCAGGTTGGAGAGATACTACGCGAGGTTCGCGTTCAAGAAAACAGCCAGGAGGATGCAGAAGGTGCTAGGTGATCAAGAAGGTTTCACCGGTAGGAGGCCGTCAACTTCGCAAGATGAAGGGCTGGCCGAGGTTGTACGCTTGGAACAACAGTTGCTCGATCCAGCCGTGCGCGGATCAGACGAGGTTATAGAGCGGATATTGCACCCTGATTTTATAGAATTTGGTGCGTCTGGACGAGTCTGGGAATACGCCACAATAAAAGTACTGCTGCGAGAGAATCCCGCGGTATCGGGGCAAGCTGTTGACTTTGTACCTGTTCAGTTAAGTGACCATGTGGTGCTGCTCACCTACCGCATCGATGGCGAGTCCGATTCTCTTCGAAGTTCAATCTGGATCAGAGATCTGGAAGTAGGCTGGCGCATTCGGTTTCATCAGGGTACACGGTCGACTTCTAAACGGCTGTAGCCTTCCTATTTGGTTTAGCTGCGAATCGGGTTTTGTCGCGCTCAGCTCAGTACTTTATCAATAGCGTTTACGTGCCCCCTTAGACAATCAGGCAATGGAAGATAGCAAAGCGAACAAAAGTAGCGGAGGCTAAGAACGAACACGACGGAACCAAACACGTGCTGACTGCAGAACCACTCTTTCGTAGGCTATTAGTTGGCTACTTGCGATCCTGAGTGATGGGGCTCTTATAAGATACGATAGCACTCGCGCAGGGCGTTGCTAAAGACCCGATCCTACGTTGGTGAATGAGACACTCTTGCCTTCGTACATTAGCAGATAGCTCAAGAAGGTCTCTGAAGACACCAGAAGCACTCTGACGTTCACGTCATCATGTGACCCAAGTATTGTAGAAGAAGAACTCTATGACGTTAGAGGCTATCAAGCTCACTTCCTTGATAGCATACGGCTAAGGCTTCTTTGTGGGACCTGAAGAGCGAAGCTAAGTAATCTTTGGTATCTCTGCGAAGAGACAACTCACTCTAAACAGTGGACAGGTCACGCTGTCGTTGGTTCAGATCTTACCGTAAATAAAATTACAGCCTTAACTGGGCATCTACCAACTTGTCCGTAAAAGTAAGGAGGGCCTACTTCGGTCAGGTCTCAAGATCCGAAAGTGATCTGAGCAAGAGCTAAGAAATACCAAAGAGTACTGCGACTCTAGCTCGCTGTTTCGTTCTTGCGAGTAAGGTTGTTCTAGAACTTTTGCTAGACCGACGTATTTGGAGAGAAGTGAGTCCCAAGCTATCTGAGTTGCATACTTTGCTACCGACGTCGCAGCTCTTAGGCGAGGACGCTGAATTCATCGATCTAACGCTGGACTCTAGAGAGGTACACCCGGGATGGATGTTCTGTGCTACCAAGGGTTCGAAGTACGACGGTCATAGCTTTATCGAAGAAGCCATTCAAAACGGAGCAAGCGCCCTCATGGTATCTCAACGCGTAAATGCTCCGCTTCCTCAACTAATCGTTCCTTCGGTGCGTCATGCATTGGGAAAAGTATCTGACTTCACTAATGCGCATCCTTCTCAAAAACTCAATCTAATCGGAGTTACGGGTACAAATGGGAAGACGACAACTTCTTATCTCATAGAGTCGATCCTCAAGGCAAGTGGGCACTCAACAGGACTTATTGGCACGATCGAAGCCAAATATAAAGACTCAAGACACCCGTCAATCCATACAACACCCGAAGCTCCCGATCTACACAGATACCTAAAGGAGATGGTGGCAGAAGGAATTGACTCAGTAGTCATGGAGGTCTCATCTCACGGGATCGATCAACATCGTGTGGACTCAGCCCACTTCAGCGTCGCTCTCTTCACCAATCTCACAGCAGAACATCTGGACTATCATGGAACCATAGAACAGTACTACTGGGCCAAGTCACAACTGTTCCTAAATTCAAGAAGCGACATTGGCATCATCTGCATCGACGACCTATGGGGTGAACGACTGGCTCAACAGATCGACATTCCAAAGGTTACCTTTGGATACCACCCCGACGCCGACGTCCGCATCGTGGATGTAAAAGTTACACCTGACGGAACCGACCTTAGGTTAAAGGGAATGGGATACGATACCTCCTTACACGTCCAGATAGTAGGTGCCTGCAACGCTCAAAATGCCGCAGCTGCCTACATCGCTGGTCGCACGTTAGGTGCATCTGAGGACGAGGCAAAGGTGGGGATCGAGAGCTGCACAGGAGTCTCCGGTAGATTTCAACAGGTCGAACTCGGACAGGACTTCCTTGTCGTCGTAGACTACGCGCACACTCCCGACTCTATAAGGGCCCTAATCCAGACTGTACGAGACATCATAGGCTCTACAGGTAAAGTTACCTTGGTTGCAGGAGCAAGAGGAAGACGAGATCGCATAAAAAGGCCAGAACTTGGAAGGGCTGCTGCAACCGCCGACTTAGCTATCTTGACTACAGACAATCCAGGAGACGAAGATCCGTCAAACATTGTCGAACAGCTCGTCGCTGGGACCTTCGACATCCCTCAGAAGCATATTGAAATTGAACTCGATAGATCTCTGGCCATAAAACGAGCGATAGATGGATCTGAAAAAGGCGACGCGGTGCTGATCGTTGGAAGGGGGCATGAAAGTTTCTTCCGAGTGGGAAACAACCAGATTCATTTGGACGACCGACAAGAAGCCGAACGGGCGATAATAGCGAGGCTAAGTCGTACAGGTAAAGGCACTGTCACCGTCGAGCAATCCTAGTAAGAGGAGTCGAAGTACTATGGTTTCGAAAGATCAGATAACGGTAGTCATAACCTCCTATAACTGCGAGTCGACCATCGGTGCTGCAATCGCGTCAACGCTATCTCAGACCCAACGACCAAGTCGAATTATCGTCGTGGACGACGGATCGACCGATGGTACCGTATCTGAGATTTTGCGCTTCAATAATGACATCACACTTCTTCAACAACCCAACGGTGGACCATCAGCGGCTCGCAATCGAGGTGTTAGCGAGTCACAAACTGAGTGGATCGCACTCCTAGACGGTGACGATCTGTGGCATAAAGACAAGCTCGAACGTCAACTTCAAACTATAAATTCCTACCCGCAGTTGGATCTACTTGCCACGTCTTGGAGTCGGAGCGATCCCGCACCCGGAGCCTTCTCGATGAAGTTGTCTCGGATCTCGTACGTTTCTTTGTTAGTAATGAATCGATTTCAAACTTCTACCGTCTTAGTGAAAAAAACAGAGTTGCAGCGTTGCGGCGGCTTCAACTCGGCGCTCGACTCCGTAGAAGACTGGGGAGCTTGGTTGAATCTCTCCCGAGAGAGCCAGCTCGGCATCTTGGAAGAACCTCTAGTCCTTTATAGAGACACGGCCACAGGTGTCTCTAAAGACCTGTCAAAGTTCTTTGACAAAATGCTCATCCTATTGGAACAGGAGCGTAATGCTGGACTAGTAAATGACAATCTCTTCAAAACTATTGCTGCTTGGCACTACCTTCGTCTCTCTACTGCCATGGCCCTAGAACATCACTATCAGGACGCGTTGAAGGTTGTCTTTAAACTCTTGAACTCTCCTTACAAAAGAGCAACGCCGTCAGCTTTACGCCAGTATCTCTTCCCTTTTCTAATTGACCGAGTTGAACGTCGTAGGCAGCTCTTCACAAAGTAGTAACCTTCAGATTCCACCTGCAATCTGAAGGTTACTACTTTTCCTTAGCGAACTCTCGGGCGTAGCGATACAAAAAGTAAAGACCAACCACTGCCGCTACTGCGACAAAAACTACCACACCCGTTGTACCAGCAGTCTTTTCGACCGCAGCAAATGAGGTCCCAGCAGTATACCCAAGGTAGGAGTAAAGCACCGCCCAACCGACTCCTCCAACCATGTTTGCGATCAAAAACTTCACATAAGGCATCTCTGACATGCCAGCAACACCTGGAACTAGTACCCTAAGAATCGTGGTAAACCTACCGACTACAACGCCAAGTACGCCCCTCTTTGATACAAACTCAGTGACTTGATGGACGCGCTTGGGTTTTACAAAGCGACCAGAAGCCCTCTCCAAAATGCGATGACCGAACTTCGCTCCTACAAAGTAGCCCACGCTGTCACCTATAACAGCACCCAGCGAGGCAACAACCATGACCAGCCAAAGTGGTAGTTTGTGTTCAAAAGCTAAAACTCCTCCAAGGATAACAGCAGTTTCTCCAGGGAAGATAAATCCAAGAAAGATCGACGCTTCAAGGGCAGGGAACAAGAATACTAACGCCAAAGCTAAAGGAGGTGATAAATTTAAGATGGACTTTGTCAAAAAGGACATTACTATAACATAGAGGAGATTGAGGGCGAATCAATACTACCTTCAGGAGGATCGTATGATTTTTGGAGAACTATTTAGCCCTACTGATCTCGCAGTTGTCGTAATTGTTGTCCTGCTACTCTTTGGTGGCAAGAAGCTTCCCCAGCTAGCTAGATCTTTAGGAACAGCGTCGTCAGAGTTCAAAAAGGGGCTTGAGGAGACTCAAAAGAACGATCACCAAAACAGTGACGTCAAGAGCGAGACCAATCAAACTCCTAAAGATTCATAAAAACTCGCCCACCGAGGTACCGTAAACAGCAGAACTTGGCATGGGAGGACTTCCGTCCTCCCATGTTTGTATTCCGAGTAACGAAATCGACAAGGCTGCAAAACACTAACTTCCCTTTACCCCATAGCTGTGACTTCACGGCGGGGTAATCATGGTTGTATGGAGTACCTCAGATGTATTCACAGTTAAGCGATCGCTAATCTAAACCCCAAGGCTCCAAGCCAATGCAGATATATATCGGCCTTGAGAGGCGGACCTTGCTCTAAACGTGTCTTGACACCTTAGGCTTTGAAGACAAGGTACCGCCGATCGCTGCTGACAGCACGAAGCCCATCCCTACCACCGCTGTCCACTCGCC
>JAJYGI010000089.1 GCA_021790735.1 Actinomycetes bacterium
ATAGCATGCTCCACAGGCGAGCTAAGTCTTCCCGTTTCTACTTCGCCCAAGGAGATACTCCCTCCAATGAAGGCTAACTCGTCAAATCGGGAGAACATTCGCGAAGAGATAACCGAGGCGTAGTCACTGGCAAAGAGTCGAGCTTGAGTTGCTAGATGCGCATTATCGGCTCTTAGACGGAGGTACCCAGAGACTCCCACAACAACCAAATACACCGAAAAGACCAAGACGACTATACTCTTAGCAACCTTAATCGTAAGAGAGCGACCGTGTGTCACCCGTCGTCCTTTACGTCGTAGGTCCAAGTCATCCTCACTAAAAAATCTCAGAGACACGGATTGAAAGCGGCTCACTACCCAAAACTCTTATAACACTTATTCATCGGTGCGAGGCTTAGGTTCTTTAGACTACACGCTCCACCGTAGACGTTGGCGACCACAGAGCTTGCTAGGTCTTCCTAAAACTCGCTTAGTCAACACTAACGCAGCGAGTAGGCAGTCTTCAAGGTTTACTGCCTACTCACCAAAATGCCTTCCGTAGACCCATGGACTAGTTGTTACCATCGAGTTTTAAAGAGGCCTGCGCAACAAAGAGAAACGGTGGGCGCCATTAGAGTCCCACTGCGACTCCGGAGGCATTTCGAGGAGACTGGATCACCTTTGACGAGGGCAAGTCGCAGCGATCGACCTTTGCGCCTTAGCTCTACTTTTGAACTAAGTCCTCCAACTTGGACACCGTCGCACCGAGAGTATCCCTTGAAAGGGTATAAAATATCCAGCGTCCTTGACGTTTTGCACTTACAAGACCAGCTTCCGAAAGCACCTTTAGATGATGAGAGATCGTCGGTTGCGACTTGTCGGTAGGAACTACGAGATCACAGACACAGAGTTGACCGTCACGGGCGCCCCCTATGAGGGAAAGAATCTTTAACCGTACTGGATCTGAAAGCGCGGTGAGCACTTTCGTGTCTTCTTCGTCGAAGAGTACTTCCTTGGAACAGTTAGCTCCACCGAGACTAATCAGCACCTCATCTTTAATCGCCATTGACGAGACCTCGACTTCTTGGAAGTGATTCACACCAACAGATCTTATCTTAAACCTACTAACAAAAAGCTTGTCAGTCATGATATATTGATACTCATCAATATATCGAACCACTCAGAATGCGAGGAACTATGAAGGTTGTTATCGTCGGGGGAAGTGACGCCGGCGTATCGGCAGCGCTCCGCATAAGAGAGCTTCAACCAAACTATGAAGTTCTGATCGTCACCAAAGACAGCTACCCTAACTTCTCCGTCTGTGGATTGCCTTATCTCCACTCCGGAGAGATTAGCGACTTTCGATCTCTATTTCACAGAACTCCTCAAGATCTCGAGGCGCTCGGAATCAAACTTAAACTCGATACTCAAGTCTTAGCGATAGATGCAAAAGATCAAGTACTATCCACATCAAGCGGCGAACACATCACATATGATACCTTGATACTTGGTACTGGAGTCTTACCTAGAAGGCTTTCCGTACTCGACGACCTTTGTAGTCCGTCGGTTTTTTACCTTCACTCCCCCACAGATGGGGAGAGGCTTGAGTCTTTTATACGGACGAATACTCCTAGATCTGCACTTATTATTGGAGCGGGATACATAGGAGTAGAGATGGCCGAGGCCTTCATAACTCGAGATATCAGAACCTACCTTATAGAACAGAACGACCAAATATTTCCCTCGGCCGAAGTCGAGTTTGCCACGAGGATTCAAGATGCGCTCATACGAAGGGGAGTTTCAATACACACATCTTGCGGGGTCGAGAAGGCATCACAGACGTTAGACGACAAGATCAGCGTAACCCTTACAGATGAGGAGTCGCTAGAGGTAGACCTCGTCGTCGTTGCGGTAGGAGTACGACCCAACAGTATGCTAGCCGAAGTCGCGGGTATCGAGCTAAATACTCAAGGAGCCATAGTAGTGGACAGCTACATGAGAACCTCTAAACCTAATATTTTGGCCGCAGGAGACGTCGTTCACACCTTCCACCGAGTACTCGATAGATTTACCTATCTTCCTCTGGGATCAACCGCTCATAAACAAGGAGCCATAGCTGGAGAGGTAGCCTCTTTAGATCAGACTCATCGGTTCACGGGATCTCTCGGAACTCAGGTCCTCAAGGTCTTCGAAGACGTCTTTGCAACTACAGGACTCAAGCGCGAACAGAGTCTTCGAGAGGGATTTGACCCCTTGTTCATCGAGATCGAAGCCGACGATCACAAGGCCTACTACCCTGGTGCGAACAAAATCTATCTCTCCATACTCGGCGACAGAGCCACAAAACGACTGCTAGGAGTTCAGATGTACGCTAAAGTGACGAGCGCTGTACACAAACGCATCGACGTTGCTGCCGCAGCACTATACAGTTCCATGACCGTTTCTGAGCTGCTAGACCTTGATCTAAGCTACAATCCACCTCTAGGTAGTCCTTGGGATCCTTTACAGGTTGCCGCTGCGGAGTGGATAAGAAGATCTCAAATTCGCCAAGAGTCTTCTAGATGACCGACTTGCTACTTGGAGCAGGTGTCTTTGTCCTCACTCTAGTGCTTGTAATCTGGCAACCTCGGGGACTAGGAATCGGTTACAGTGCCCTTGGTGGCGCCGTTATAGATCTACTACTGCACATCGTCAACCTCCACAACGTAGGTACCGTCTGGTCTATCGTATGGAACGCAACCTTCACCTTCGTAGCCATCATTATCATCTCTCTTATCCTCGACAGCGCTGGCTTTTTCCGTTGGATAGCGCTCCACTTCGCTCGCTTTGGTGGCGGTAAGGGATCTCGTCTTTTCGTCATGGTGATCGTCCTTGGGTCTCTCATAGCCGCAATGTACGCTAACGATGGCGCAGCTCTAACGCTTACACCCATCGTCGTAGAACTAATGGTCGAACTGGGACTATCACCTGAAATCTCCTTGGCATTCATTATGGCCTCGGGTTTCATCGCCGACACAGCCAGCCTGCCATTTGTCGTATCAAATCTCGTCAACATAGTCTCGGCCGACTACTTCCATATTGGCTTTGTACGTTACGCCACTACCATGGTTCCCGTTGATCTCGTAGCGGTCGCTGGGAGTCTGGCGGTTCTCCTCCTATTCTTTAGAAACACTCTTCCAAAGTCCTACAGCAGCTCTCATCTGGCCTCTCCAAAAGAGGCCATCAGAGATCCATTGACCTTTAAAGTAGGCTCAGTGGTCACCTTAGCCCTACTTGTTGGATACCTACTCTCAGGCACTCTAGGAGTTCCGCTCTCTGTTATAGCAGGAACTGGAGCACTTGTTCTTATTGCAACGGCCTCTAGGAGCCAGCGCACCGTCTTAAGCGGTGATACCCCACACAATCAGATCGAAAGGCGTGCGATCATAGACGTTAGGTTGCTTTTAAAAGAGGCTCCTTGGCAGGTAGTACTGTTCTCATTAGGAATGTACCTAGTGGTCTACGGCTTAAAGAACGTAGGGCTTACGACGCATCTATCGGTCGTTTTAGACCAATTTGCAAAAGGTGGACTCTGGTTCGCTTCGGTGGGAACTGGCCTCCTTATAGCAGTGCTATCGTCGATCATGAACAACATGCCTACAGTTCTAATAGGAGCACTCTCAATATCTGGTACACATACCCATGGGGTAACTCAAAGCGTCTTTGTCTACGCAAACGTAATTGGAGCCGACCTAGGGCCCAAACTCACACCAATTGGATCACTTGCAACTCTGCTTTGGCTACATACCCTAAAGAGACGTGGAATCGAGATATCGTGGTGGAGTTATATAAAAACTGGGTTCGTACTTACTGTTCCGCTTCTACTGATTGTGACGACAGCTCTCTATATCCGTATGATACTTT
>JAJYGI010000022.1 GCA_021790735.1 Actinomycetes bacterium
AGCGTTCAGCAGATTTGAGAGGTGCCATAGCCAGACTCTTTCAAGCGAAGGGTCCTTTAGCCCCTTCGGATTGCAGTACTCACAACTTCCATGTCTAGTGAGTCTTGGTGAAGACCTTCCCATGTAAGCTCCTTGAAGTATCAAGTTCACGACTTTTTCAACCTCTGAGCCCGCTACTTTCAGTGAGTCGGGGGTAAAGTTCACCTCAACTACTCTTTGTCCCGAAAACACTGAGGAAAACCAGTACTTTGTGGTAATAGTATCAATCGGTACTTGAAATAGCTTTGCGACTGCTAATGCGTAGATGAACAGCTGAAACTTGTCACCCTTTGCCGTGGGGGTCTTCTCGCTTATCTCTCTATAGGTCTCTATTGATCCAGTTTTGTAGTCAACGACCAGAAGCTGTCTATCTTTACATGAACCTTGATCCACAACTAGATCGACTTTCCCTGTAAAGACGACTGGCAGCTCGTTCTTGATAGAGCTGATACTTCTGTCCAGGTCAATCTCGTCAAAACGAAGTTCAGTTATGAACTCCATTCCCTTTTCTAACGATACCTGAGAGTCGAGTACCTTTAGCAGACGACGTATGTTCGCCTTTGCCTTGTTGAAGTTGATCGACTCGAAGGCCCTCCTTCCCACACGTCCAGTTTTCAAGAGTTCCTCGAATCTCAACCTTAGGAGGCGATCAGATTCTTCGAAGAGGCGTTCCAAAGAGATAGCGTGAACGGTATCGAGTTGGTCGTCACTAGCTTCTCGAAGAATCTCCTCCATCACCCCATGGATCAACTCTCCCATAGTTCGTGGACTCATATAGAGTGTATCTTCGGGGCGATCAGGGGATGATACCCCTAGTATTGAGTTTACAAAGAAAGCGTATGGACACTTGACGTAGGACTCTAGTTGGCTTGGCGATAGCCTAACTCGTCCTTGCTGAATTGGAAAGTCTCTAAGGTGTGTGCCCTCTGAGAGGGCAACCAGGTCGATATAGTCGAGGTCAAGCCCCTCTTCTGCCTCTCTAGATTTGAATTTACGTTCAACTTCACGCGTGTTAGATAACGCTGGCTGTAGTCTTTCAGACGTAAAGCTTGTCGCTTCCAACTCAAGGAGTTGCGACACCTCGTCTATGAGTATCAGTAAATCTTTTATTGAGAGTGGTTGACGCAACTCTTCGGTACGAGTCTGCAGCTTCATAGCTGCGGACTCGATCTTGGCTATCCCGTCCGTTTTGGTTAGAACTTCGAGCAGTTGTGAAATCGACTCGCTAACCTCTCCACCAGTACTCACTTTGGTTTTATCGAAGGTTACTAGAGTTCCTCTGCTCGACCGCATTAACATAACTAGGTGCGTCAGTGCTCGATCTCCAAATTCTTTTGAAGTTAAAAGCGGAAGTCCCAACGTAGCAACGCTGTAGTCGTCAAAAGAAGATGACGCATTACCTCCAAGAGACGCCAGATTATCGTTCATACCAACGACAACAAGATAGTCAAAGCTTGTACCAAGCGTAGACATCAAAGGAGCTACCGTAACTAGCTGTCTCGAACTACTCGGTGTTCTGACACGCATCTCAAGAAAGTTCTGTAGTAGTAGCTGGAGAGTATCGAAAGAGGAGTCGAGGGCAAGGGAGTCAAGTACATTCAACTCGTTTGCGAATTCAATAAGTTCTTCAAATCCATCGAGAATGCTAGGGGTTTTAGTCGTCACTCTTGCTGGTCTAACGAGTGCTCTCATGTACTCGATGATCGCATCTGCCATGCTCGCGAACGTCCCACCTTGAAGTCGGTCGAAAAGTTTAAATGATGTGTCAATGAAGTCACTTAGACGAGAGAGCTGCTTCAAGACGGTCTCCGTCTCGCCCTTAGTTAAGGCTCGACCACCTAGATAGATAGGGCGTTTCCTACTCCCCCACAGTTGTTTTAGATATTCAAGGTGAGACTGCCACTCTTGCCTCCCTCTGTAGATGTTAGCTTCGGTAGTAATCAAGTCCCAGAACTCAAAGGTTCGACACTCATTATCGTATATTGTCTCATTTATATTGGAAAGTATTCCCGGGAAGCGATCGATAAATTCGACCCTACTAAAGTCTGAGTCTACCCAAACTAGGAACGACTGTAACAGCTGTCCAACTGGAAGCTGTCGGACTTTTTCGGACTGAAGGGAATTGAACAAAGAGTAGAAAGACACCTGCGAGTGTCCAGCGTCCCCAGAGGCGTCTTCAACGATATTAGTCTTTAAATCACTCATCTCTGAACACAAAATCTCCCAATATGGCAGGTAATGGTTTGGCTGTGCGAAGAGTAAACCCATCTTTGAAGGTGGATGACCTTCCTTTACCTTGGAGATGATAAAATCGGCCGCTATCTTTAACTCCTCAATGACCGTTAGACCACCCGATATCTGTATCTGCTTGCTCTCGTGGTTTTGAGGTGGAAGGACCAGAGAGTTAGCACCTTGACGAGGCAGCGACTCATTGATGATTAGGTGTTCTATCTGCGTGGGATCCGAATGCTCATCCAGTAGCTCCATGAACACCTTGAACGAGTCGCCAAAAAGTCGCGGTTGAAGTACTACAATACGGTTTGACGGGTTAGAACTCAAAGTGGAGATCGCACATTCGAGCAGGGTTCTGCTGTGGAAGTATCGTTTGGCTGTCACCGATCTAACTCTTCGCGCTAACGTAACGATCTCCTCGGACGCTCCCGCTTCTATCAATAGTTCGAGATCTTCTTCACGTAAAAGCAGGAGCCGCTCGACACTCCTAACGAGAAACGCTAGGACTTGAGGGTCTACTACCCTACCTCGCTCAAGCTGGTCTAACGCTACTGTGGCTGTCAGGACGGTTCGCGGACATTGCATTAGACCTTTCGCCGCTAGATCTGGGAGTCCGTATTCAGAGGCAAACTCTTCAACCGTCAAGACCGAGAGACCGATCGGATAGGTGCCTCCATTGACTTTGACTAACTGTTTAGTTAATTGACGGCGAAGCCACATCTTGGATGAAAACGATGGAACTAGCACTACAAAACTAGCCTCATCAGTTTTAGACTCAAATAGTGAGAGAACGACGTTAGACACAGCGTCAAGGTTGTTGCCGTCTAAGGTAGTAATGAACATCGAACCAATAGTAGCGTTTATCTGTTACAGCGCAGGAGAGAGTTGCACTTAAGAATCAATCTTGACTTGCCTTAAAGCGTAAGTTGGTGTTACCCATAGCGCAGGCACTCTCCACTGCAAGATGGAGCTATATGGAATTTCTAGAGTAGACGACAGAATAATCGGTCAACATCTATAGATTTATTCATAGGTTGGCGTTAGGGGGAGACGTGCCAGACAACGACTTCGGCTTCTCAGATATTGAGGTACAGCAAAAAGACGGGTACGCTTCGATCGTCCTTACCCGTGATCAAAACCTCAACTCCATGAACACGAAGCTACATCGGGAACTGCTGCAAGCACTACGGGATCTTCCGAATCCACCCTATAGCGTACGAGCCATCTTGATTACAGGACGAGGAAGAGCATTTTCAGCCGGACAGGATCTCGAAGAGGTACGTTCAGTTCGAAATGGTCTTCCTGTAAGAGTCGGAGATCTAGTCAAGGACAACTACGTGCCGCTAATGAGGACGTTGAACAACTTGGACGTACCTACAGTATGTGCTGTAAATGGCGTCGCCGCTGGTGCCGGCGTAAGTCTAGCTTTGGCTTGTGATATCGTAATAGCGTCCAAAGATGCTCGCTTTATTCATGCGTTTTCCAAAATTGGCTTAATGCCAGACGGCGGCGGAACTTGGCTATTGCCAAGACTAGTAGGGCGCTCAAGAGCACTCTCGCAATTTTTTCTAAATGAAACTATCGACGCTCAGACAGCTTTGGAG
>JAJYGI010000135.1 GCA_021790735.1 Actinomycetes bacterium
ACAACCATCACTAAGCCAACTAGCTGTTGGGGCTTACGCAACTCTAGTCACATAATTTGCGAGTTAAACACTTAGAGTCAGAGACTCAATACACATCCGAGACAAGGAGTAAAGTTTAGGAAGTATCGATCTCGCTGGGGACGCCTACGGCACGGTTAAACTCTAAAACGACATCCTAGGTGACGGTAGTTCTCCAATGGTTGGTCGCGCAAGCACATACCCTTGGAACAGCTCAACTCCAAGCTCCCGAAGTGCAAGTATCTCGTCTTCTGTCTCCACTCCTTCGGAGATCAGTCTTACGCCTAGATCTTTAGTTAGGCTAACCATCGCTCGCATTATCGAGCGCTTGCGATCATCTCTATCAATATCTCGAACCAGAGCCATATCCATCTTGACTATGTCGGGCCTGAGGCGGCAAAGATGGTTCAGTCCTGAGTATCCCTCCCCAAAGTCGTCTAATGCCGTCATAAAACCAAACGATGAGTACGTTGAAAATATCGAGGCTAGATGTTCTCTGGAGGTGACGCGTTCTCCCTCTAGAACCTCGAAAATCAGCCGATCTTTGGGGAAACAAAACTCTTCGCTTGCAGTCAAGGTGGATCGAATGCAGTTTTGTGGTTCGTAGACTGCGTTCGGAATGAAATTAATACTTAGCTTCACGTCCATCTTTAGCGAAGCAGCCTGTTGAATCGCCATTACTCTACAAGTCTGATCGAACGCGAACATGTTTGTTTCGTCTACACACGACAACACCTCAGCTGCCGACCTACCGTCAACGCCTCTCACAAGAGCTTCAAAAGCATATATCTCCTGACGCTCAAGATCTACAATGGGCTGGAACGCCATCGTGATCTCTTGGGCAAAGTTAGCGCCTCTACAGGATCCGTCGCACCCTTTAGTCGAATGCTTCGCCGTTGAGGAAAGTTCCGTTGACATAAACAATCCCTGACCGTTAGTTCTAAGTTAGAAACGCATCGGCTGAAACAGTTTCTTCCTTTACAAAAAACTCAATACATCATGCTATACGTACATCATGTCTATGGGTAGATAGTTCAAGGTACGGTTGCCACTCTGGACGTATAGCACCCAAAGAGATCGCCCAAGCACGACCTTTTGGTTGGGCTGGTGCACTTCTAAGAACAAAGTTCGTCTCCGACAAGAACCGATCCTCTTTACGGGAGTTACACGTCTTACAGCTAGCGACCACGTTCTCCCATATATGAAGTCCTCCTCTTGAGCGAGGAATCACATGATCGATGTTTTCAGCCGGTGCACCGCAGTACTGGCAGGCATAGTTGTCGCGAGCAAATATCGCCCTACGAGATAGTGCTATACGAGGAGATCGTGGCACGTTCACATAGGTAACCAATCTCACGATAGAAGGCTCATCTAACATCAAGCGAGCAGAGTGGATCACGTTACCAGTACCGCTTACAAGATCAGCTTTGTCTGTGACAACTAAAACCACAGCTCGCTTAGTAGACACTAGACAGAGTGCTTCGTACGTTGCATTTAGTACGAGCACTCGAGACATGCTATCTCGCGCTCCCCGGCATACTCAGGTGAACCAACAAAAGCCAATCACATTGCGCCCTAAGACAGGAGGTCGTAGCCATAACAAAACTTAATGTTATCAGGTAACTACTACCTGCGTTGCCATCTAGGCGTGTCATTCAGAAAGTTTCCTCTGAAGTTGGCACCAGTTGAGAAAGTCAACAACGTCGTCTACCTTTAGTTTCTCTTCCTTGCCAGCGTAGGTCTCGACTCTAAATCTTCTATAGCTACGTAGCTGCTTGAGTTCACCGCCACTTATGAACGTATACAGACCACTAAGGAGGTAGAGCTGAATCGCAGCTTCTTTCAACGTTTTCAAAGTGATCTTTGACTGTCTCATTGCCTACTAAGCTCCACTTTGCGCACTCCAAGGACCCTTATCTGTCCGGGGTTCTTTAGGAAGACCAAGAACCAGCTCTCCTAAAATATTTCTTTGAACCTCAGACGTACCTGCATATATAGTTCCAGCCCGTGCGTTCAAAAATGTCATTACCCATGAGTTAGACGAGTTTGGCGCACCGACGTCATCTGTCTGGAACGCAGATGTCGGCCTTCTCCCAGTAGGTATGAGTGCCTCTAGACCTAGGATATCTACAGCCAACTCTGTTACAACCTTGTGGTACTCACTCCAGTACAGCTTAGATATGGAAGCCTCCGGCCCTGGAGCTCCACCGTTTAAAAAGCTAGTTAAAGTCCGGTAACCTAAGTACCTCATTATCTCAACTTTAGAGTAGCAGTGCGCTAAACGATCTCGCAATATAGGATCTGAGGTCGCCCCTTTCTCCCGAGCCAGAGCCATAAGTCTATCGAGCTCACTCCTAAACCTAATTGGAATAGTTGCGGCCGCCTCCCCTCTTTCATATCCAAGTAGGGTCATAGCAACGGACCAACCGTCTCCTGGGGCACCAACGATATTATCCGCACTTGTGCGAGCATCTGAAAAGAAAACCTCGTTGAACTCTGACTCTCCTGAAAGCATTCGAATCGGTCTAACTTCCACCTCGCGCTGGTCCATTGGGCATAGCAAGAAAGAGATGCCTTTGTGCTTAGGTGCCTCTGGGTCTGTTCTAGTAAGAACAAATATCCAGTTCGCAAGGTGTCCCGCAGAGGTCCAGATCTTCTGTCCATTTATAACCCACTCATCACCGTCCCTCACGGCTCTACAGGCAAGATTTGCGAGATCGGATCCCGCGTTAGGCTCAGAGTAACCCTGACACCACCTATCGTCGCCTGAGAGGATTCGAGGGAGGAACCGTTTCTTTTGTTCCTCCGTTCCCCAATGTATTAACGTGTTTCCTAGCATCTGAATTCCAAAAGCATCGTTAGGTCCCCCTAAGGGCACACCAGCTCTCGTAAACTCTTCAGCGAGGACTACCTGTTCAAGCTGAGAGAGGCCTGCACCGCCGTACTCCTTGGGCCACCCAACAGCCAAGAACCCCTCGTTATAGAGGATTTGACGCCAACTAGCCGTAAAGGTGAACGCCTCATCGTGCGAAAGACCACCAATTCCCTTCCAATCCTTAGGTAGATACGCTTCAAGGAACTCTCTAACTTCTAAGCGATACTTCTCTGCACTCTCTGGATAGGTAATGTCCATACTTAGAACTTACCTTAGAGTACGAACGTAGTCATATCAGTAGCGACTTGTTTCTAAAGTCGGTAAAGCGCCACCGCTGCACCTGACAAACAGGCGAACTCGGTTCCCAAAGAGGTAGGGACTATCTCCAGCTTCTCCAAAAAGTCCAATCGAGCAAAGGACTTCAAAGCAGAGTTAGCCGTTTCAAAAAATAACGCTCCGTAACCAAGTGCAACTGATCCCCCCACAAAGACACGTTCAAAGTCCAAGATAGCAGCAGATGATGCTACTGCTCTTGCTAAGAGTTCGCCACTGCGTCTTATCCAATCAGAAGGCGCACGATTAGCAGGGATGCCCAGAATCTGTTGGGTTGAAAGTCCCGAGATCTCTGCCTCTAGACAACCTTGAGCTCCACAAGCACACAGATGACCGTCGGGCACCACAGTAAAGTGACCGATATGACCTGCATTCCATGATCTTCCATCTATGAGACGGCCGTCTGATATCACGCCTCCCCCGACACCAGTAGAGACCACCATAGCCATGAAGTCACTAAGGCCACTTCCAGCTCCAAAGTACAACTCGGCAAGCGTGATCGCCTTAGCGTCGTTATCGATGAACACCTCACAGCTCACGAGTTCACGAAGCCTCTTCTTTAGTGGGAACCCTCGCCAAGCAGGGATGTTAAGTGGAGAGACGAGATCCCCACCTTTGCTCATCGGTCCACCACAACCTACACCAACGACATCAATTAAGTGAACATCGACCATCGGACTGATCAGATCCGTCAGGGCTTTAAAGAGCACCTCGGCATCCAAAGACTTTGGCGTTAGGCATCTAGCGCTATCAAAGATCCTCCCTGAATCACTAACCACAGATACTTGAAACTTGGTACCGCCGATATCTATCGACAGGATATTCATGGACTCCTACTTATCGCGATTAGGAAATCGCCCTTTGAACTTACTCCCTAACTTGTTTACCGGAGAGTCCTTTGGCCCTGAAGAGTTCTTTAGCTCGTGCCAACTAGCTTTGCCCATCCGTCTCAGATTTCTATCGAAGACTAAGGCCGAGACCAACATAACGATAAACCCCAAAAGACCCAAGAAGACAGAGGTTGTAAAGGTTACGACTGTGAAGGCAAACCCCACGACAAATCCCAGCGCAGCCCACTTGAGGTTTCGACCCGAGTGTTTGTAGACAGTTTCAGACCGCATGCGGTCAGCGAACGCTGAGTCATGTTCGTAAAAACTTTTTTCTATCTCTGAGAGTACCCGCAGCTCGTTCTCTGAAAGCGGCATAACTCCTCCTTAGTTACACTCAAGAGGACTACTAAATTTCCCTATAAATAACTTTACTACGAACGACAATAAATTGACTACCTAAATGTCTTATAGATTTATCGGTAATACGGAACAGAAAGTGAAATCAGATTAGGTCGACTAGAGAAATATTCACTAATATGCATTCGAATCCGCTACACGCCCTTCCTAACCCTCTATAGTGCAGTAACAACTACCGTCCCCAACTCATTCTATGCGAAGACTGTATATTTACTTTGTGCCCCCGCACCCACGACACTACGTTTTCTTATAAAGCTGAAAAGTAAATTAAGAAAGACTCAGGGAGCCAACTACACGAAACCCCTCCGCGTAGCTTACGCCACAACGCTTTCCGGTCTCTTCAGCCATTCCTCTTATTGCAGCCCTTGCCGCATCTAGGTCATTACCAAGTTGGCTCCTATGCGCCAAAACCGCCTGCACCTTTGTATCGATAGTCTCTGTTACCTCAACAAAGACGTCCGGCTCCAAAGTTCCACTTAAAAGTGCGGCAGATATGGTATGGGAAGCTCCTCTTTCTGGAAAGTACTTGGGTAACCCAGCTGCGGGGAAAACCGCATCCAACACCGCCCAGCCAAGTTCTCGATGATCTCGGTGATTAAAGTAGTGATCCGAGAAAAATACCGCAGTCGGATCAGGCGTGAAGACGACCTCTGGTCTAATCCCTCTTACAAACCCAACTAGTTCACCTCGCAAGCGTCCATCGTTGATCAGCTCCCCGTCTCCTAACCCCAACATAAAGGTCTCTTTGACTCCAACCAAAGAGGAGGCCAACATCGTCTCCTCCTCTCTTAAAGTCGCGACATCGTCATCGGAGCGAGTAACATCCATGGTCCCTTTTTCGCCACGGGTACACACTACTAAGTAGACCTCAGTTCCGGCCCTTACCCACTTCGCCAAAGTAGCGCCACATGCCACATCCACGTCGTCTGGATGAGCGTAGATCGCAAGGACACGCTTGGGTGTGACTGTCAACTTTTCGTAGCGCAACTACGGAGCCTCTGCTATGGCTTTTAAAGCCAACTCTAGCTGATCATCATCCACGTCTAGGTGTGTCACGAGACGTATATAGCCAGGCGCCACAGAACCGCCTAGGATCCCACTGTCTCTTAGGTGCAAAAGAAACTCATCAGCTCTTGGATGCGGGAAGATCACGATATTGGTTCTTACTGTCTCAGGGTTCAAGCACTCAATCCCGTACCGTTCGGCGACTGCATCTGCAACTCTTCTCGCTCGCTCATGGTCTTCTAACAACCTCTCACGCATCTCTCGTAGAGCGATAAGGCCTGCGGCGGCGAGAACACCAGCCTGTCGCATCTGCCCACCGAGAATCGCTCTTTCGACCCACGCCTCTTCAATAAACTCTCTTGATCCTGCTAGTAGAGATCCAACTGGGGCTCCCAAACCCTTTGAAACACAACTCATCACAGAGTCGGCATAGTGCGCATATAGAGCAGGGTCTGTATCGGTCGCCACTGCCGCATTGAAGAGTCTCGCTCCATCCATGTGGACCTTCGCGTCTGGGAAGGAGGTTCTAATCTCTCTGAGTATCTCGATATCTGCTGGGACACCTCCGGCTGGCATATGCGTATTCTCTACACAAACAACCTTTACGGGCGATCCCAAGAAGTTAAACGTCTCTCTCTGTCTAACAAGCTCTAACACATCGAGTTGTCCCCCACGATCTCTTATAGGAACTATCTGCACCGATGAGTTAATTGCACTTCCCATACGTTCATACTGCAGCACATGTTGTCTTTCACCTGCCAACACCACATCACCAGGGGAGGTCCAAGTTCTCATAGCAACTTGGTTAGCCATAGTCCCAGAAGGGACGAACAGCGCTGCCTCTTTCCCAACGATCGAGGCGTACTCCTCTTCCAGCTCCCTCACCGTCGGATCCTCACGATAACGATCATCCCCAACATCTGCGTTAGCCATTGCAGATCGCATCTCAGCGGTAGGCCTTGTTACAGTATCAGATCGAAGGTCCACTAAAGACTCTGACCTACTCTTATACGACTTCATAAGCTCCATGACTAAAACCTACCACCGGAGTATACGACAAGGTCAGCTAATCTGGGTTGGTGACAAATCTTGGAACATATGAGCTTTTAAACCTTGCTCAAAGAGCAGGCGCCCAAGCCGCTGAACATATACGTCAAAGCCGATATGGGAAAGACCTTGAGATCCAAACCAAGTCATCCCCTACGGACATGGTAACGAAGGTGGATAAAGAGACTGAGACCATCATCAAAGAGATCCTGCTGGGAGCAAGGCCACGCGACGGCTTCTTAGGTGAGGAGAGTGACGAGGTAACTAGCACGGAGATCACGTGGGTGGTAGATCCAATAGATGGAACCACAAACTTTGTATACGGTTTCCCAGTGTTTGCCGTTTCGATTGCGGCACGAGACTCCTCCGGAACGACTCTCGCTGGTCTCGTAATAGACGTCTACCATGACGACCACTTCTACGCAACCTTAGAGGGCGGAAGCTTCCTCAACAACCGATCCATCTCGGTTTCTAACACTATCTCACTCTCGCAAGCCTTGGTATCGACAGGATTCTCCTACGATCGTGCTACTCGAGTCGCCCAAGCCAATACCTTAACCCACCTCATTGGAGAGGTGAGGGACATCCGAAGAGCCGGCGCCGCTTCGTTAGATCTATGCTATCTTGCAGCTGCAAGGATTGACGGGTACTACGAGATTGGCCTATGGCCCTGGGACTACGAAGCCGGAACGTTGATCGTTAGAGAGGCAGGAGGAGTCGTAGCTTCTCTGGATTCAGATCAACCAAGACAAGAGCTTACACTGGCTGGAAATCCGGCGATCTTCAAAGAGCTGAGAGAACTCCTACTTGCAAGCGGGCTCACCATTTAAATACTCAAGTGACATCAACTAAGGCGAGTAACACTAGCTAGGACCTCTACAGTTGGCACACTAACTATAGAGGTATCTAAGTGCTGACTCCCAAAGGTCGCCTCTTGGGGAACCTACTCGATACTCATCAAGCGAAAGGGATCTAGATGTTCTGCATCTAGGTGACATAGGCGAGATCGCAGATGTACGCTCTCGCTGCAGAAAGACGACATCACCTTCATGGACCCGTGCGAGACATTAAAGAACGCCTTGCACACCACTAGACCGCTAGCCATTACAGGGTAGCCGATCAGTGCTTGATCGCAACGAGGAGACCTATCGACGATCTAGGTTTGCGAACTCACAACAAAGCACTTTCCCATAAGGGCGACAGACAACTTCTCCGATCTCATCAACCTAAAAACGGCGCTCAAAACGTCGGATCAGATCTCCTAGTACCATTTACTTAGAAGCGTCCTTGCCCTATCGCCACCAGTACGAGCACTCCAACACCGAGAGAACCACACAGAGCAATGGCAACCCGGTCCGCTCGACTCTGTTGGACGATCCTAAGGGTAGTCCTACGTTTTGTGACGTTGAAGGCTCTCGAATCTGCAACCAGGGCCATCTGATGGCATGCACGAAGTGAACCTACAAGAACAGGAACCGTCAACAACGGCAACGCACGCACCATCCTCTTACCATAGTCCCAGGTCTGTCTTGGTTTCCACCAGCTCTGCGGAGCACTGAAGTCATAACCTCGGACTTCAGCTGCATGCATAACCGTGTTGAGGCGCTCGAAAAGCGTAGGTAGAAATCGGATACCTACCGAGATAGCAAGTCCTATACGTTGGGGTGTGAACAGTCTTGTCGTTGCCCAAACCACGTCAGAGGGCTGGGTCGTAAATACAAGGATCAATGCGGCTGAGGAGGTGACGAGGAGCCTGGCCGCTTGATGAGCTCCATAGACAAGACCCGCATGCGAAAGACCCACCGTACCAACCCACGCCATGGTCACTGGAAAGGCAAAGATGAGCTTGTCGCCAGGTGTCGTCGCGTACAGACCTTGAGACCAGATGGAGAGCAACGCTGGAGCCATAACCAAAACTGCTAGGACTCGAACTCGATCAGACGATGGCCTCAGTAACGCCCACGGCAATAGCGTTACGAGAAACAGTACATAGGTCCACTCCCAGGACAACAATACTGAACAAATCCCAATAAAAACTGGATAGAGCAGCTTGATTCGAGGATCCAGTTTATGTATCACCGTATCTTTAGCTTCATATGAAAGTACGTTCCGTAGACCTTTCAGCCCGACAAAACGTATAAACAGAGCTGGTCCAACAAGAGGCACCACAAAGGTGATCAGATAAGCGACGACTGTCTCGCCTGCGATATCGTGAAACATCCACCGATCAATCGTCTGTAACATTTACGCCTCCGTCTCCAATGGGCCAGTTCGCATTCGCTAAAAACTCCTCAGCTGTAACGAACACCTCGTTTAGTCGTCCCTTAACTAGCTCACGGTGGAGATCTGCTATAGTTGGAGGATAAAGACCGCAACTCCTTAGTAGCTCGGTGTCTGCAAATACCTTATTCGGATGACCGTCAACGACAACTTTTCCTTCCTTCATGACAGCGACTCGATCTGCAAAGCGAGAAACTAGCGTCATGTCATGAGTGATTAGCACACACGAGATACGTCGGGCTGACGAGCGTAAAAAGCTAAGTAACTCAAACAGTGCCGTTGCATGTTCTTCGTCTAGACCAGTAGTCGGCTCGTCAAGGATGAGTCCCCGAGGAGAACGCGTCAGAAGCGCCCCAAGGCCGAGCCGCTGGCGTTCTCCTCCACTCAACTGATACGGATGCGCCTCAAGTCGATCAGCAAGACCAATAAATTCGGCAATCTCCTCCACGCTAAGGGCATCGGAAGGAACCTCAACTCCGCTTTTACGACTGAACTCAAGCTCCTCTCGTACCGTCTCGCAGAACAACATCTCATCCACATTCTGAAACAGATACCCAAGTCGTCGAGCTTGAAGTGGAATTTTGCCAAAGACCACTCTTTCTCCCCAGATCCTGGCAGAACCTGTGTCGGGTTTAGTGAATCCCATCACTACAGCTCCGGCCGTGCTTTTCCCAGATCCATTCGCACCGATCAGTGCGAGCCACTCACCCTCTGCAACCTTTAGCGATGTTTGGTCTAGAGCTATCTTGTCCTTAAAGCGTACCGTTACATCGATAAGCTCGATAGCTGTTTGTCGAACCGCTTCGTCTCCACTTTGCACCGATTTCTTGAGGTCCTCTATCGCTGAAACAGAGTCTTCACCGACAGACGCACAAACTGAACTGCGAAACGTCACACGATCATAGTTCTTCACGGCGTCATCTACGCTTAGAGCTAACCCTTCTCTTTGAATCGATACGGGTGAACCTTCATAAAGCTTAGCCAACTCCGGCGGACGAACTCCAAGTGAACTCAAGGTAGAGGTCGGGAGAAATACCTTTGCAGGGGTATCATCGATAAGAACTCTCCCGTCCGACATCAAGATCACACGGTCCGCGTAGTGAGCGACTTCATCAAGTTTATGTTCTACGATGATAACGCCGAGACCTCGCTCGTGACAGAGATGTTGAAGAGCTTCGAAGACCTTTCTAGTTCCCAAAGGATCGAGATCGGATGTTGGCTCATCCAACACGAGCATCGAAGGCTTCATTGCCAGCGCTGCCGCTATCGCTACACGCTGCTTTTGTCCCCCAGAAAGTCCGTTGATCGGCGATGACGCTATCTCCAAGACTCCCGCAAGAGAGAGGGAGTCATGAACCCGACGAACGATCTCATCACGGGGTAGCCCAAGGTTCTCTGGCCCAAATGCAACCTCCGCGTCGACTTGATACTGGATAAGTTGGAACTCTGGGTTTTGAAATACCACTCCGACGTGTTGTGAGGCCTGGTGCAGTGGAACCTCAGATAGATTTATCGGCTCCATGCCGTACCTGCACAACTGCACCGTTCCTTCGAAGTGAGCACCCGAAACTCTCTGTGGAATAACTCCAGCTAACACCAGAGCAAGGGTTGACTTGCCAGAACCAGATGGTCCAACGACTACGACAAACTCTCCGCTCCTTACCTCAAGGTCTATAGAAGAAAGCGTTGGTCGATCAAGCGACGATTCGTATACAAACTCAGCGACGTTGGCTGTCAAGGTACAAGAGGCGCTGTCCAAAGCGTCCTTTCGATCCGTTGGTAGCGAACCTCTCAAATACCTCGATACAGACGGTAGCTCGACTCCCGATCCTTTTGCCGTCACTAGCTCTCCTTTTGTGATGTAGAAGCCTTTTGAGAGACCTCTCTATCTTTAAAATGGGTACTAACGGGAGACTTGTGACCCAAGGAGAGGTACTCAGCCCTTACATTTCGACCATAGGCTAACCAACCTACCACTACAACAACAAGGGAGATACTTCCGATGATCATAAGGCCGGTCCCCGAGGAGCGATTTGAGTTGAAGTAACCACCCAGCCAAGGAAAGATCGGCCCTGCGTCACTTGTAAGACCATTTGTTAGGAACAGTACGAGTCCATCAACAAGAAAAAACGCTGTCATGACGATACCAAGGAGAGTCATGCGGCGTACAACCACGTAGTTACCCTTTCCCATTATCTATCTTCTCCTTCATAGTCACTCTCGCCTAAATTCACTTCATTTTGTTGGTGTTCAGTACCCAAAGCGGATATATCAGTCGAAAGACTATCTCTGGCATGTGGCGCCGAGACTACTTCGGTAACTAATGACGTAGTTGACTGTGTAGACGATCCAGCTAGAGACCTTGCCCGCGCTTGCGTCGACATCGACGTTGCGGTAGTCGTCCCTCTATCTCCCGTTGACCGATCTCCACCAGAGACTATCCCAAGCGATCTACCAACTCTGATGGCAAGTGGCGCCGTAAGCACTACTTCGAGACCGTTTCCAATTCCGTTACCCAAAATACCGCCTCCACCAGCGATATTGGTACCAATAAAACTCGCCCACGTATGTACCTGTCCATTCAGAAACGGATCAAGCACTGCATCTCCAATGATCGTATTTGGCACAGCTCGAAGGGCACCGATTATAAATCCGTCTATGACGATTGATCGAACGCTTGAAAGGAGATACTCCCCACGCCAAAGAATATAAAGATCGGTAATAACGCCCTCATCTAACGCATCGGGCCAGTTCAGAACGTTCAATCCATGCGTAGAAAACATTATCTCTCCAAGAACGCGTTTTATAAAGATAAGAGCAGTCACCGTTCCTGGCTTGCGAATCGTGACTACTGCCACTACGACGATGAACATGTATGGAAGATCTGGTAGCTGAATCCAGTTAAGCAGATTACCAAATATCGGAATGGCTGACACGATTGGTCCGAAGAGTTGATCGTTTAAGAAAGAGTCCCAAGCCAGCAAAAGGACTGAAAGTATCGATAGGACGAAGATGTCTTGAGTCGTCCAACGAAGAGTCTTTTTACGTCGAGGCACGAAGACAAAAAGTACAACAACTCCAGCCAACATCAACACCCAAGTCACCACATATAAAACTGCACGAACCCAGTTAGGGGGTGCGAAGGTATCGTAAAGCCAGCCGTGCAACACAGCAACTGTTATATCGGAATGGATAAGGGGAATAAGGGTATGCACTATAACACTCCAATCATGCAGCTTGTAGTTCTTGTGGAACGTCTGTACCAACGAGCCGAAGGACTGCCTCAAGGCCCCTCCGGTCACCTCTTACAACTTCAGGAAGCAACAAAGTCGTAGCACCAACTTGAATCGCTCCACTATCTGCTTGCAGATTGTTGCCTACCATAAGAACCCTTCTTGGGTCAACGTCAAGGTCAGCACAGGCGATATCCCATATACGTCGGTCGGGCTTTGCCACTCCGTGTTCGAAAGAGAGTACAAAGCTACTAATAAACCCACTCAGGCCGTTTAGGTCATATCCTTGGCGAATGTTCCAACCGGTATTGGAGACTATGCCGATCATGACGTCCACTTCAGCAAGTGCCCTAAGTGTTGGCTCTGTATCGGGATAGGGAATCATAGTCTCAGCATTAGTTTTGAACTGCGTATAGAACAGATCCGCAAGTCCCACAGCAACGTCGTCGAGCGGTGCAAAACACGTCGTATAGTACAAGCGGTGTCCATCTTTAGATCGATTACGGCCAAAGATAAGATCTTGATCCGTTATTGCACGCTTCGCCAGCCTCACCTGTGCATACGCCTCCATCGCAACTTGCTCATCGATAGTTACGTCAAGAGACGCTGCCAAACTTACAATCGCTGAGTAAGGCTGGGGTTTGTAAAATAGCGTGTCTCCGTTGTCGAACAGTACAGCAGGAAAATTCGTCAAAGATCAACTTCCTTTCAACTCATTAGTGGGCTAACACCACTGCTTCTGTGACGCCATTCGCGTTACGGAAGCAACTATATGAGATGGGAGTTTCGGACTCGCATATGGTATCTTGCGTTCCAGTGACATTACAGCCACAGTTTGGTTATATTTCGGTTACATCGTGAGAAACTACTTGAAACCAAGAACGAGCTGAACGAATTTACGAAGTTTACGTCCTATTAGTGTTCAGTTGAAACTCGGCTGACAGTCACTTTTCGTCCACTGTCGTTTCTACGTTCCATTGTGCTTGTGATCTTCCCAGCGATCTCCAGCTCATTCCTTGCACTACGGAGTCTCGCGGCGCTCACATTGCGACCGAAGTAGTTATGTTGTTCGCTCAAGGAAAGTCCCTTGGTTCCGCTTGCAGCGATCGCTGCATATAACTCTTTTTCCAGTTCACTAACTACAGATGGGGTCCTGGAAGCTAAGATCTCCGTGCTCCATCGACAGTACTCCCAAAGCGCTACTGCGGCTTCAATATGACGAAGCTCTATTCGCTCAGATGCCTCTGCACAGGCATAGATCAATGACATCCTGAGAACTTGACGCGTTGATCTCGCAAGAAGAATCCCAAGCAATCCCCCAGGGTCATACGACGCTAGTTCTCTATAGTACTCACGCCAACGTTCCTCTGCTTCGGTTGTACGTTCCATGACAGTAAACGACCTGGATCGCGCTAAATTACTGCGTAACGTAGCGCCGGATCTCTCCACAATCTCAAAAGGTACATAGCCTTCATCGACGACCAGCGGCTGACGCCGAGCGACAACGATAATAAATCGATTAAGGAACGCTGCTGAAGCGTCCTTCATAGAGAGTTCTTGAACGAGTTGATCGAACGTTCCATGTGCTACGATTCCAATATGGTGTCGTTCAATACGGAAACGTCCTTGGCGAAACTCCAACGGTACACCGTCCCAGCTATGACGTAGCAGCCGAGATATCTCAGACTTCGACCTCCCTGCATTACCGAGAGTACGAACAAAGCCTGGGTCATGGACGAGCACCTTCGGCGCATCGTAAGGGTCCTCAAACTGCGGAGCACTCAGACGTTTGGAGTAGTGATTAGCTGATCGAAGAGTCTCTAGCAGCGCCTTGTCATCACTAAGTCCAGTAGCTATCTGATGTCGAGCAAAGCTAGGGTCAACGATCTCAATTAAACGACGCGTAATGATCCAAGATAGCCCCCGGTTCGCTTTCGGTGTCATTGCAACTACTACAGCAAACAGAGAGGCGCTCTGACGGGCGTCTCCCGCCCATAGATATGGGCGCCGACCTACAAGAGCACCAACACTAACCAACGTTGTCACGAGTAAAGCTGCTGGATCAACCTCCGTATATGGCGTTGCAGAGCAAACCCACTCTCCCAGCGGACCGATCAGGCTTGCCGGTGGTAGGTTTCTCTCTTGGTTTTCCTGAAGACCCATCACAACAACTTCGACCGCAACTCGATCATATTTGCATCATAGTGAAGAGACGATCGGATCAAAGTACTTTTCACTACCCTTTAGATATTGCCAAGGAACTCACACGTCGTGCCACGCGTCATACCTTCACAGCAAGGTCAGTGTGTGACTTGGCACCTCTAGCCAAGTCAGGCTCGAGAGCCTTTAAGGCAGTAAACTTGATGGCATCAGAGATACTTCGTCTAAGCATCTTTATGGGACACTTGATCTCTAGAGCTAGTCGTAGTACCAAAGAACAAGTAGTGTCATTGGTGTTAGCTAGATCTCTCAACTAGCCGAGAGGTGGTATCGCTCCCCAAAGAGAGATAGTACATGACCTAAGAGACCATCTCAGCCGCATGAGTGAGTTTCAACAACTTACGAGATGGCTTATGGAGTTTTCAACTCTAAAAAATAATCTCTAAGTCTGCTCAATGTAGAAACTATCGCTTCACCGTTACGCTCAGGTACTCTAAATGTCTCGTACATAAACCGAGATCTGGCATTTCCCCAGTAGAAGATCTCCGTAACCTTGCAGCCTCTAGTCTCGTCGTCTTCTAGGACATAGCGCCAGACATGCCTTCCCATATGACGCCAAGCTATGGAACGACCCTCTTCAAACTCGACTACTTGATTTCGGATTCTATAAGGCACCACCAGCTTCATATCCATAGTAAACGTGGCGTTTAGATAGAGACGATTCGGAGCGCTAAGCGCTCCCCTTACAGTTCCCGAACCGTCAAAAGAACCATGCTTTCGGGGATCAGCCAAAAGTTCGAAGACTTGACTTGAGCCTGCATCTACGTACACCCAAGCGCCGATGGAGTAGATGCCATCGATTTGAGTCAGTTTAAGTTCGTCGCTCACCTACGCCCCACTTCCGCTATCTTCAAGCTTTTCGAGAACCCTCGGAGAGATGAATCGCGCCTCTTTTTCAAAGTCCTGCAGCCGCTCGAAGCCTTTATACACCGAAGCGAAGCGCATATAGCCGACCTCGTCGAGATCGAACAGACGCTTTAGGACGACCAGCCCAATCTCTTCAGAGGTAATCTCGTCGCCAACAGAACGAACCTCCTCTTCCACATCGATAACGATAGATAGAATCGCCTTCTCATCGAATGGGCGGTTCTTTAAAGCGGCTCGAATACCGGCAAAGAGCTTATCTCTATCGAAGTACTCCTTCGAACCCTTACGCTTTATGACGGTTACTCTAGCATCCTCTGCAACTCTCTCAAAAGTCGTAAATCGACGACCACAGCCCACACACTCTCTTCGCCTTCTTACACTTAGACCATCGTCAGCGGCTCTCGAGTCCACAACCCGATCGTCATCCATAAAGCAGTAGGGGCAGCGCAAAGAACTCACTCAATCCGTAGTCGACCAATAAAGTCTAATCTACCGTACGCAAGGAGTATCTCTACATTAAGATCGTCAACACCTCATAGAGACCAAAAACGCCGCCTTTCAGACCGCAAAGTCCCATCATTCATTAGGAAGCGAGATAACCTCTCCTGGATAGATCTCAGCGTTCCCTGGCACCTCTTGCTCAAGCTGAAAAATGTACTGGTTTAGATCCGCACCGTCACTAAAGCGAAGTGCGATTGAGTACAAGGTATCGCCTGGCTTCACAACGTACTCACGGCTAGCTACAACCCTTTGAGATCGTTGTGGAACCGTCTTAGAGTAGATACCAAACAGTACAAAGATAGCTGCCACTACAAACAGAGCGTAACATAGCCATAGATATCCCTTACGCGCCAAGGCAGTGACTCGGTTACCATCTTGACCGTTACTGCTTGAGACCTCTAAGCCCTCTACATCTACGAACATATGTACTACTATAGCACTAATTAGCACATGTGTTCTAATTATCTGATACTATCTCACTATGGCGAAACTACCATCAAAACAACTCAGCGAACAACAACAAAAGATGCTTTCGTTTCTAAAACAAGAGACTCAAGAACGAGGTTATCCTCCTTCGATCCGAGAGATAGGTTCTGCACTAGGATATGCATCCCCTTCTACCGTACAGCATCATCTCAGAGCACTCGAAAAAGCAGGCTATATTCGACGTGACCCGACCAAACCACGGGCTTTAACCTTCGTACTCGCTCACGGAGAGTCTCTTACGCGAGGTTCCCTCAGCGACAAAGTGCTTGAGGTGCCTCTGATAGGTGACGTAGCAGCAGGTGTCGGCGTCCTTGCTGAGCAGAGATCCGATACCTCCTTGGCTTTACCTTTAGAGCTTTTAGGCTCTGACCAAGACAACCTCTTCTTATTGAAAGTTAGAGGTGACTCAATGGTAGATTTAGGGATCTTTGAAGACGATCTTGTCGTCGTCAAACCTCAGATTACAGCTCGAAACGGTGAGATCGTGGTAGCTCTTATAAACGGAGGACAAGATGGGACGGTTAAGGTTTACGAAGACAGAGACGGACGACCTAAACTAAAGGCTCGTAACGCCACCTACGGAGAAGAGCGCTCCACAATATACTTCCGTGACGAAAGAGACGGCATCATCGGTAAGGTGATCTCGTTGATCAGAAGGTATTAGGCACACCGTCTTTAATAAATTAGGCCTCCTTCAGGTTCTAGCCGCCCCTTAGACTGTTGCTCCGTGTTCTCTCAACACAGCATTTAAAGTCGTCTTATCGTGCCTCTCCCCTTCGTTGAGCCGCTTGATAACCAACACCGAAGGAAGACCAAAGGTCCCTCCTGGAAAGGTACGCTGTCTAGTTCCCGAGATACAGACCGACCATGGGGGAACCTCTCCTCTTGCAAGTTCCTCGCCCGTGGAGACATCAATCACAGGAATCGATGGGTTAAGAATCGTACCTGCTCCTAAAACCGCACCTCTACCCACACGGGCGCCCTCGGTCACCATAGCTCTCGATCCGATAAACGCCTCGTCTTCAACCACCACAGGCTTTGCTTGTGGTGGTTCAAGCACGCCTCCAATCCCCACTCCACCAGAGAGATGCACGTTCTTCCCGATCTGAGCACACGAGCCTACGGTCGCCCAGGTATCCACCATGGTATTTTCGCCTACATAGGCTCCGATATTCACGTAAGACGGCATAAGAGTGACACCCCGTGCTAGATATGAGCCGTATCGGGCGGAGGCTCCCGGAAGAACCCGAACGCCGAGCGACTGATAGTTCCGTTTAAGGGGCAGACGATCGACAAACTCAAAAGGACCTACTTCATACTTGGTTAAACCACGAAGACGAAACGACAACAAAATCGCAAACTTAAGCCACTCGTTGACAACAACGCTACCAGAGTCCTCCACGTATGCGACCCGCTCCTGTCCGGTGTCTAAGAGCTCTAAGGCATCAAAGACTAAGGCTCTCTCCTTGGCGTCACTGACACTGAGGGTATCTCTACGATCCCACAACTTCTCGATCTCTACCTTCAAATCCATACAATCATCTACCTTCACCTAAACACTTGCCCCTTTGAGTCTGTGAGCTAAAACCTTTATGGTCTCGGTCGTGGCTACCATAGCGATGCGCACATAGACACCTTTAGATCCATAGAATTCCCCGGGAGAGGAGATAAATCCACCGTTCTTTGCGAGCCAATTAGCGAACTTAAAACCATCTGTAAATACGCCACTAGGTGCTTTGATCCAAAGGTAGAATCCTCCCTCAGGCAATTTGACGTCGAGACCAACATCCACAAGTGCCTGGCTCATAATCAAAAGTCGCTCCCAATAACGCGTTCGTTGAACCGCCACGTGAGTGTCGTCTGAGAACGCGCCAGCAGCCGCTTCT
>JAJYGI010000058.1 GCA_021790735.1 Actinomycetes bacterium
GCTCGGTCAAAACGCCGAGCACCTACGAGAAAGTCACCTGGTAGTTTATACTTTAATGGCCTGACGCTAACTGTACAACCTTTACGATCACCATTACAAAGGCTACGATTAAGTAGGCTCTAAGAGTTCCAAGTCCAAGCTTTCTTCCAATACTCATCTCCGCTCGTGGAAGCTTATCTAACTTAGGCATACGCCAAGTCTCTCGAAGCTTTGCGAGCCCCTCCTTATCCTTTCGGGCAGATCTGAGTTCCTCGTCTTGTGGAGTATCTCCACGCTTGGCGCGTCCACGAACTACAAGGCCGACTCCACCTAACGCGCCGATAACCGCACCTAGACCTAAACCATCAACTAGTTGTACACCGGTAAGGTTAGGAAATACCGTAGCTGCCGTAAGGGCAAGCGAAAGCAAGACCAGAATCCATACGATAACTCCGCTTACCACGTTACGGGCGATTGAGTTCACCCATGGTCCAAGAACTATTTTATCGTTTGATAGTAAAACCAAAAACACTGTCGCAGACGGGAGGAGTATCCCAGCTAGAGCCTGTACACCTGTGGTAATAAGACCAAGTGGCGAGTTAGGTATGAGGACAATTACTGCACTAACGAGTAGAAGTACAGCAAAAAAGATATAAAACGCTGGAGCACGTCGTGGACTCCAATGCAACGAGTGACGGATATTGAACACGTCTCCCAAAGCATAGGTAGTCGAAAGGGTCACAGCAGATGCACCTATTAAGGATGCGTCTAACAACACTAGAGCAAATAGATCGCCAATGATCGACCCTGCATGAGCCCTCAAACTAATTGCCGTACCAAGAGCCGACGTAAAGTTTCCGAAAGCGTGCGTATGAGCCAATGCGTATGCAGGAACAACCAACAAAGCCGCAGCCCCGATCTCGGTTAGCACAACGCCAACTGCCGTATCGATTCTCTCGTAAGGTATCCATCTTGGAGTGATACGCTTATCGATTACGTTCGACTGCTGGAAAAATAGCTGCCATGGAGCTACCGTCGTTCCGACGATAGCAATAATGAGCAGTAAAAGGCTTGCGTTAATGCCCCCTGGGAAGCTTGGAACAACGGTGTATTTAACTAGAGAAGCGTAGTTAGGATGCACGAAAATAGCCATCGGTATTACTGCTAAGTTGAACGCAATCAAAAGATACATCCAACGTTCCCAGCGCCTAAAGCTTCCACCCGACGCAAATAGGAACAAAAGAACGGCAGCAACTGGAATCCCGACATACGGAGGCAGACCAAAGTATCTAAAGGCTTGATCAACACCGATAAACTCTGTAACGATCGTTAGCGCATTCAATATAAAAAGATCGATAACGCTGAAAGCGCCCCAGAACTTGCCGAATCGATTGAAGATGAGACGAGCATGTCCGACTCCAGTTACCGCTCCGAGCCGTACCACCATCTCTTGATTCACGTATAGCACTGGTATCAGAAGCAGCAGTGTCCAAAGAAGATGTGAACCGTAGTTTTGACCGGCTTGGGCGTATGTCGCTACTCCACCTGCGTCGTTGTCCCCTACCATTACAACAAGGCCAGGGCCCATGATCGCAAGCAAAGTAAAGAGTCTTCGCCAACCCTTTGACCTCGACGACCTTGTCTCGTCCACCTTTACAGTGCCAAACGCACCGACGATATCTCCCACATGAGCTGAATCGAGTACAGAAGACTCTTCGTATGAAAGGCTCACATTCTCTTGGGTTCCGGACACAGAACCAACTTCGCTTCGGTCAAACTTCACGTCGACTCCTTCCACTTCGTTACCTTTGACGCAGAAGGAGCTACTATTTGACTCTTCCTACCTGCGAACTATCTCTCTTCTTCGGGCCCAAAGGACCCAACTACTTGAGGGTAAAATGTTTATCAGCCTCCAAATGGACAACTACTAGATCGGCTTTTATCTACGTTAAGCCACATATATAGTACCTGTTACCCCAACGTACCGAGCCGACGTTTACCAACTGTTCAATAGACAGAAAACCAAAGTTCTGGAACGTATCATTAGACTGTACCAATTAGAGGTCAGTCGCTACTGCAGCTCCAATGTATGCTCGAACTGAAAGCAACTGCAGACAGTAACATCTAAGTCGTGAGAAGGGAGGAACCTTATGAGCACTACCGTTGTAATCTTAGCCGTTGCTCTCGCTAGCGGAGTCGAGATGGTAGAGGCCTTCACCATTTTGTTAGCGGTAGCGACGACGAAAGGATGGAAGACCGCAATAGTTGGCGCTGTGGCAGCTCTTTTGACCCTAGTCCTAATCGTTGCAGTCTTGGGCCCAGCCCTAATTCATGGAGTACCGATCTACGCTCTTAGAACCGTCGTTGGAATCATTACATTAATCTTTGGGCTCCAGTGGGTTAGAAAAGCTATCTTGAGATCGTCTGGACTCAAAGCGCTACACGATGAGGACGCCGTCTACGAACGAGAGGTAACAGAGTTGAACCGCTCTGGCGCCACGAGAGGGTCAGTCGATCCAATAGGTTTTACAGTCGCCTACAAAGGAACTTTCTTGGAGGGGCTCGAAGTCGTAGTTATTGTGCTTACTTTAGGTACCACATCAGGGCACCTCCTAACTGCTTCCTTTGCCGCCGTGGTCACAGCACTCTTTGTTTTTGGAGTCGGAGCTACGCTTTCGCGCCAGCTCTCTAAGGTTCCGGAGAACAAGATGAAGATGGGTGTTGGAGTCATGCTCATCTCCTTTGGGACCTTTTGGACCGCTGAGGGACTACACGTACATTGGCCTTATTCAGATCTTTCAATAGTCGGGCTGATCGCCTTTTACGCCGTCTCAAGCTACCTTCTTGTCCTGTACCTACAAAGAAGTATGGGTCAACTAGACAAAAAAGTTACTTCGCATTAGGTGGTATGCTAACACGTGGAGAGTCGTACTTGAAGTTTATAAAAGCTGTCGGAAGATTCTTTTGGGATCTACTTATCGGAGAGACTCCAGGCCTCACTGCGGGAGTGGCTACTTTAGTAGTTTCTTTAACCCTCCTCTATCTCCTGGGAGTTAGCATTCCGTACCTGCTGGCACCGTTCATAGTGGTAGTCACACTATTTTTCTCCCTTCGCCATCAGCTCAAAGACACCTCAAAAAGACGTCGAAGGTGACGTCCTACATTAAAGATTTAGCGTCAGTTCACTTTCAAATTCTGTCCGTTACACGACGTTAAAGGTCTAACAACTTATCGCTACTCGATTGCCATGGACTACAACAGCTAGTTGATTTAAGAAATGCACCTAGATACGCAACAACCTACCGATACCACTTCGAGTTAAGACGCTCTAAAGAGCTAAAGAATGCCTCTGCGTAGTCCGAAGTTCTCTTCAAGAAGTTGGAGGCAACACTTGACAGAGACAGGAGATCGCACCGCTTTGAGTAGTAGTCAGTCAAAGCGTAAAGACTCAAAGCAAAATGTACTGATTAACGATCTAAACATCCATAGTTCAGCTGACCGTACTACATTTTCTGTGTCGGTCCAAGAAGTCATCGAAGATCCTTCTCTACTGTCTATACACCTTCAACCCATAGTAGACATGGTTCGAGGAGTATCGGTTGGCTACGAAGCTTTGTCTCGTTTTCCATTTTGTCCACAGATAACCTACCCACAGTGGTTCGCAGAGGCGAAGAGGCTCAATCTCTCTGAGAGACTCGAAGCTCTTGCGATCTCCAACGCCCGACTTAAGCTACCTGAGTTACCTTCATCTTGCTTCATATCAGTCAATGTAACACCTAGCGCTCTTAACGCTCAGGTTGTGAAAGAGTCGCTTTCTGGCAGTCTGGACCGGGTCGCTATTGAACTTACCGGTCACATTCCTTCCAAGTCTCTAGAGCGAGTATCCGCTACGTTAGCGGAACTACGAAGTCGAGGAGCCATCGTGGCACTCGACGACACTGGAGTTGACTACCTAGGACTGAAGACCCTAGAAGCGCTGAAACCCGAGATCGTAAAGTTAGATCGATCTCTCATAAAAAACGTTGACAAGGATCCAATAAAGCAAGCCTTGATAAGGATGGTAAGCGAGGTAGTCGAACGTATCGGCGGGTGGCTGTTAGCAGTTGGAATTGAAGCGCAAGACGAGATAGCGACCTTGATCGATCTCAAAGTACCCCTCGGTCAGGGATGGGCTCTCGGGAAGCCCCAGGATCAGTCCTCTGAGATCAGTTCAGACCTATCTCGCTATATCTCAGACACGAGTCACGATCTCATCAACTCAGCCACCTACATCTCCTTGAGAAGCATTGCAAAGGAGGTTCGTCTAACCTCGACGCCATTAGAGTCCAAGATGATAACCGATACAGAACCGGCCTATATCGCCACCGTTGATGAGTTCGGACAACCGACACACCTGTACCGACGAAACGAGCACGAAGTATGGCAAGAGATACCCATTACGGTTCTCATCCATCCTGACGAGGAGCCGTATGTGGTTGCTAAGCGTCTCTTGTCTAGAGACGAGCACAGTCGCTTTGCGCCAGCGTTATGCCTAGGTCCAACGAATGAGTGGGATCGGATTATCGAAGTGGACACGTTGTTTGAAAAGCTCGCTCAAAGACTCGAAGAGTCAGCACTAAAGCTCAAACATTCCGACTAGGTTACGGCCGCCTGGGTACCATCGAGCTTGACTCTCTCCTTGGCCCCCAAATAGACGTGAATAGTTATCATAAGCGCTACTATCAAGACCGACAATGCGCCCATAAATAGCGCATAGCGTGGACCAAAGCTCTGCGCAACCCATCCAGTGATGGGCGACCCGATCGGGGTACTTCCTAAAAAGCCTACCGAGTAAAGGGCCATGACTCGACCCCTCATCTGCGGCGGTGAGTTCAGCTGCAACAAAGAGTTTGCAATAGACATAAACGCTATCGAGAAGGCACCCATAACTCCAAGAACGAGAAGTGTAAGAGTTAGCGTTGGCATCACAGACGCCACGCCCATGGTGAATGCAAAAAGCAAGCCAACGACTCCTAGTCGCTTTAGTGATACTCTTGCGCTTGACGCTACCCACAACCCGCCCACGACTGCCCCAAGGCCAACAAAGGAACTCATAATACCTAACGCTTCTGGACCTCCATGGAAGGTGAACTTCGCTAGCAAGGGCAAAGAGACGTTGAAGTTGTATGCAAAGGTGCCAACGATCAGTATGCCAATTAAGGTCAGGCGTAGAGCTGGAGTTTTGTTGACGAAAGCGAGTCCTTCTCTAAACTGCCCTTTGGATCTAGACGCTTTGGCAAATGGGAAAAACTCACTCTTTCTCATCATCGCAAGCGCAACAACTACAGCTATGTAGGAGAGTGCGTTCAACCCAAAAGCCGGCCCAACTCCAAGAGACGCAATTATAAGTCCGGCAACAGCTGGACCAAAAGCTCTTGAAGCATTGAAGGTCACAGAGTTCAAACTCACTGCATTTTGAAGGTTACTTGGTCCGGCCATCTGCTGAACAAAACTCTGCCTGGCGGTGGGATCCACCGCATTTACGAGACCAAAGTAAACAGAAAGGACAAATACCATCCAGACTCTTACAACTCCAAGACTGACCAAAATGTAAAGTAGCAGGGCCTGAGAGGCAAAAAGTGACTGAGTAAGGATCAAGATTTTGCGTTTGTCGAAACGATCTACCAAAATACCGGCAAAACCACCTAGGAGTAGAACCGGTAGAAATTGAACCGCTGTTACGAGCCCAAGGTCTACTCCGCTTCCAGTTAGTTTAAGGACGAGCCAGGCCATAGCGATCGACTGCATCCACGTACCGGTAGTTGAGATAACCTGTCCAATCAAGTACAGACGAAAGTTCCTAATCGATAAGGAGTCAAAGGTCTTTCGGAGATGGAATGAACTGCTACTCATCTCCTCGCTAACTCCTAACTTTCAAGCTATTCAATTCACTAATAAAATTTAGTTTCATATTACAAGCAGATTAACAACTTCGAAACGCTCGATATGAATTTCAACACATTTTGCTTACGAAACTTGCATCCTTCGCTTTAGATCTATGGCGGCGCAGGGTGTCTAGGATTAGGCTAAGTTCTAGGGAGATTTAAATGTGTGGTCGCTTTGCTCAGATGATAGAACTTGAAGAACTAATGAGATCGATCAACCTCCATGTAGGCATGCCTACGGTCGACTCACAGGTTCCGGCGCTATTGAAGTCAAACCAGATCTTCCCGACCCATCACTGCGTAGTCGCAATGCGACGCAACGGTAACATCGTCATTGGAGAGGCAGCCTTTGGTCACAAGTTACATTCTCTAGACACAAGCAAGAGTCCGAAAATGGTTATAAACGCTAGAGTTGAAACGGTTGTATACAAACCTCTATTCAAGTACGCCTTGCAACAAACTAGATGCGTTGTTCCTGTTAGTGGTTACTATGAGTGGAAAGACCCTGGAACTGGGAAGAAGTCACCCTACTTCATCCACCCAAGATCACGTAACATCGGATTTTTAGCTGGACTTTTGGTCTACGCCACCTCCAATACATACCCATCCTTAGTAATTATCACGAAAGAGTCCACCTCAACACACATGCGTGGTCTTCATCCCAGAGAGCCCTTACATCTATCTCTGACCCACCTTGACTCGTGGCTTTCGGACTCGCCCATATCCAAAGATCACCTCTATGCAGTCTCAAACACCAGTGAGATTGAACTCGAAGTGACTCCTGCGACCAGAGCCTGCTTTGATGGCCACAGTGAATCTTCACCTTACTCTTCAGATCACCATGCCGACGACAACACTACCGAACAACTGCGGCTTTTCTAAGAAGGAGGCACCTCAAAGCCACGTACCTCTCTGAGCGACAGCACTGAGACGCAGGCTAACAGGGTAACTAAACAACCGACGTCTAGCACCCAACTACTTCCAACCGCTTCTGCCACTGCCCCAACAACCGCCAATCCAAGTGGCAAAGATGCGACCGAAAGTACAAAGTCAAAAGCGCTTACACGGCTCAAGATCTCTTTAGACAAGGTGCTTTGAAGTGCAGTGTCAAAAAGTGGTGAAAACACCCCCACCGACACTCCCGACACAAAAGTGAATACGACCAGCACCCAGATAGAGCTTCCTTCAGACAGAGCTATCAAGGGAAACGGTGAAAGAAAAAGTATACCGACTCCAACGTAAAGTGGTTTCTTGACCTTTTGTGAAGATGATATCAACGCGCTACCGCTTAACTGACCCACGGAGAAGGCGGCCAGAACGAATCCCCAGGGAGTCGCACCTCCCAGCCTAACCTTAGCCACCTCTACGCCTAGCACCTGGAAAGGAGCCATGAAACAAAGATGAAAAACCATAGCGAAGAGATCGACGCTCCACAGCCAGCGCATGGACCTAAAAGTCCTCCATCCGTCACGAAGTTGCGCTAGTGTTCCATTTTCAAAGATAACTGCCACAGTCGACGCTAGAGGTAGTCTACTTAGCACTCCTACACTAGCTAAGTAGGTAAGCCCCGCAAAACTCAGGGTAAATGCAGGTCCAAGATAGGTAATCATAAAGCCAGCTAAAATCCCGCCAAAGATACCCGCCGCGGACCTCACTATGTATAAGTAAGAGTTTGCCCGCTGAAGACCTTCCCGGCCAACAACCTCGGCTACGAGACCAAAGGACGACGGTTGGAAAAGTGCCACTCCCACACCGATCATTACCTGCACTGTTACAAATACGTAAAGCGGCGGAGGAACGATCAGCAGCCAAACAAAAAGTATCATGTTGCTCAAAGATCTAAGAAGTTCAGATGAGATCAATACCTTCTTTCTACTGTATCGATCAGCCAGTACTCCACCTAACAAGGTAAACACGATGACCGGGAGAAGCTCAAAGGCAAGCACTAATCCGAGTCTGCCAACACTACCTCCTTCGTCTAAAACAGCAAAGGAGACAGCCAACGGAGATACAGTAGCTCCGAGTCTCGACAGAGTTGCTCCAGTCAGTAGGAGTGAAAGAGAACGACGAGATCGATTACCCTCCACCACCGCTAACTCGGGCTCTTGAAACCGACAGAGAACTCATAACGATGATCGTTCCCACCCATCCAAGTCAAGAGCTCTTGCCTTGAGAATCGGTACTCAAATCCAAAACGCCGATGGGGTACATCTCCCAGCTCAACCCGTTGTACCAACTGTTCTTTGGTTACTTTTAGCAGAACTGCCGCTTCTTCGGTGGTTAACACCTCATCTTCTGATGCAGGAGCGTCTTTGGGAACGCTCGTTGCTGCAAGCAGTCCCCGGTTAATAAGTTCGACAACAACACTTTGTTTGCTTCTTCCAAGTTCTTTTACCTTGGCATCAAGATGCTGAGCCTCCTGTAATGGAAGTCGGATAAACAACGCTTTATGATCTTCATCCATATCAATATGCTAGCATTTTGATATCACAGCGATATACACCAAACAGACAAAGTCAATCAAATAGCTTGGCAGTCATCGCATGTCACACTGATTTCTAAAGTTTTCCTATCGGATCAAGCTATCACTAGCTAGCACCATAGGGATGCCGCCCCACGTGAAAGCATATGATAAACGACAGTCCAAGGTCAGGCTATGGAGATAGCTAACTTTCCTCTAGCATGGCCACTCATGGATAGTTCGAAAGCTTCTGGAGTCTGGTCGAGTTCGAAGCTATGTTCTATCTTGGTCTGCAACAGTCCTTGTATCGCTAAAGTTGAGAGTTCATCGAGGTCTTCCTTCGAGGGACGTACAAATACATAGTGTCCTCCCAGCTCTCGAATGCCTGGATCTGCAACCGATGCTACTCGAGCCTTATCGAAGAGATGATCTCTTCCGGATAGGAGACCATCTCCACCATACAGATCGAAAAAAGCGTGAACCCCTTCATCTATCTCTTCGTTCAACGCCTCCTCGAAACCGGCACCGTAAGGAACAGGAACTGCTCCAAGGCTCCTAACAAAGTCAAAGTTGGAAGGCGAACAAGTAGCCACTACCTTGGCACCTAAAGTCAGAGCGATCTGTATCGCAAAGACTCCCACTCCACCAGCTCCACCTGAGATCAAGACGGTTTCATCGGTACGTACCTTTAGGTGATGTACAAGACCTTGATACGCCGTCAATCCTGCAAGCGGTATCACACCAGCCTCCTCAAAGGATAGAGACTTTGGTTTCCGACTGAGCGTTCTAACTGGCACGGCACTGTAGGTAGCGAACGTACCATGATGCACGTAGTCCATTCGTGCATACCCAAATACCTCATCCCCCGTCTCGAACTCTTCAACCGATGGACCTACAGCCTCAACAACACCAGCAAGATCCCATCCCGGCACCACCGGGAAGACGGCATCCATTCTTGAGTCTAAGAATCCCTTCATAATCTTCCAGTCAACCGGGTTCACAGAGGTTGCCCGACATCTTACCAAGACCGTATCGGGACCAATCTTCGGTTCCGATACTTCACCCACCTGAAGAACCTCAGTTCCACCGAAACTCTCATAAAATACGGCTCGCATGACCATCCTCTCTAAATAACGCTCTGGTTGCGTGCTGAAAGTTCGAACCATCTAGCTAGATATCAACGTATACCATCTAGAGGCAGATCCTTAAAACATCATGGTCAGCGATGTTTCTACCGCAGATCATAACACTTAACTTTAACTATCCGACTAACTTCTGTTCGCTGATATTAGGGTCAATGAACAAAATGCAACGTCTAGAGATGACTAGATCTTTACGTCGAAGCAATGGGTACTCCAAAACTAAAGTGAAAGCTAACCTATTGTCACTCACAAAGGCACGAGGATCAAAGATAAGACGGAAACTGATGGATATTAATCCGATGCCGAGGCACTACGACCGAACCGTTATTGCGCCGGCAGTACTAGGAGTAACCGAGGCATTTGCACTTTTGTATCTTGGGCCACCAGGTACCGATATCTTTGCACACTACCTCTACCTCTACATCTTTACGCACCATGGACTCAGCCTTTGGAACAACCTCTGGTATGAGGGTACCTACTCATTTGTCGGGTACTCCATCCTGCCATACGTAGTAGCATCGGTTCTTGGGCTCCGTCTTACTGAGCTAGTTGGTATCGTTATCACTTTGTCTTTCGTGGTCCAACTAGATAGAAGTATCGGGAGTCCTAAAACAAGACTTGCAACACAGATACTCCTACTCACCTGGCCCTTTGTCATTGAAAGTGGAGATGTACCCTACGTCTTAGGTTGCGCGTCTATAGCTGCTGCAGCTTTGGCGTATCTAAAGAACAAAAAACTTCCATTCCTCATAGCTACGTTACTAGCTTTACTTTCGTCTCCTCTTGCTGTTGGATTCTTCGCCATATTTATAGTGAGCTACCAGCTGATAGATCCATTTAGAACGAGAAGTACTCCTTCACTTACGTCATCTTCATCTTTTTTAGGAAACCTTCGAGCCGGCTCAAAGAGGCTACTCTCTTTCTACCTCGTTGTACTAGCTATCGAAGTCGGGATAGTACTCCTTTTAAGTCTTGGCTTTCCCACTCAAAACTTCTATCCATTTTTCCTCTCCGACTTCGTCATTGTCGTCGCATTCGCCCTACTCGTAATACTCGTCTCAGCGCCACAACCAACCAAGTGGAGTGCAAGAGACGCTTTCCAGCGCCTAACAGTGATCGGAGCGCTGTTATACCTACTAACAGCACTCGTACTCATGATCGTTCCAACTCCTATCGGCGCCAACCTTAACAAAATCTCAGAGATATCGCTCCCACTTTCAATAGTTATAGTTGCGAGCGCTAGAGCTAAAACGAAACCCATCGGATCGAATAACGCACGGAGACGCTCACCTCCAAAAGTCAGACTGCGGCGCACACCGGCGTATATCGCACTGCTTATACTCTCGTCGTACTGGACATTCACTGAGGTCTCTGGACCGCTAACTAACACTTCCCAAGCCTACAAACAAGGCAACTATCGCTACTGGGAACCAGTCATCAACTACCTAAAAGCGCACCTGTCTCCCGGACAAAGGGTCGAAGTAGTCGACACCCCCACTCACGCGCAAGCCTACTATCTTCCAAGAGCTTCTATTCCACTCGTTCGGGGATGGTTCCGCCAAGCAGACTTCCCAGAGAACAGACTCCTCTATAGAACACACCTTCCCACCAGCTCCTACAAGAATTGGCTAGGCGAGGCATCCGCGGCGTACATAGTTCTCACGGAGGGACCTTACGACTTTTCTGCAAACAATGAAGCTAAGTTGCTTAGCTCATCACACTCCTTTTTAACTCTAGTGTTTAGAGACAAAGACGTAAAGATATACAAAATCCGCAATGCGACACCACTGGTAAGCAACAACGCAGGCACCGTCTCCTTAGGGCTCACCGACCTTAAAATAAAGGTACTAACGCCTGGTCCAGTGGTAGTGAATATCAACTACTCTCCGTACCTTATACCCTCGTCAGGATGTATATCCTATCTGCGACCAGGAACAACGCTTTGGGAAGGCGCCAAAGTAGGAGTAGATACTTTGCACTTTGGGTTCAAGTGGAGTACCTTCATAAACACCGTCAGAGACTCTCTCGTAAGTCACAAAAGCACAAGCTGCACAAGTTCGTAAGTAGGTAGTTGTCACTAACTTCTCCTTAGGAGTTAAGATATCTCTATAGCCTTGGACTATACCTATCCAGGTTCAGAGGGAACTAGGAGTTTTTATGTGGCTAGAGAAGGTTTCGTCCCCTTCCGATATCAAAGATCTAGAGTATCCTCAAATCGACGAGTTGTGTCAGGAGCTTCGAGAGTTCCTAATCGAGACCGTTACAACTCATGGCGGGCATCTAGGCTCTAATCTAGGTGTCGTAGAGCTAACTGTAGCTTTACACAGAGTCTTCGAGTCTCCAAAGGATATACTGCTCTTTGATACCGGTCACCAAGCGTATATCCACAAACTGTTGACTGGAAGAGCGGAAGAGTTCCGAAACTTGCGATCCTCTGGGGGAATGTCTGGGTATCCAAAGCGGGCGGAGTCCGAGCACGACTGGATCGAAAACTCCCATGCATCAACGGCTTTAAGCTACGCCTACGGATTTGCCGCTTCTATGAGACTCGGACGAGGACCGATGGTAGGAGAGGCTAACCGATCTCTCTCCAAGGATCCAACCCGCCGAGTCGTTGCAGTAGTAGGTGACGGCGCTCTTACTGGCGGCATGGCTTATGAGGCCCTTAACAACATTGGACACTCCCAGTCCAACATTATTATAGTCTGGAACGACAACGGAAGGTCGTATGCCCCAACCATCTCTCGCCTGTCTCAATCCATTACAAAGATACGTCTTCACCCTTCCTACATGCAAGCTAGAAACCGACTAGGAAAAGTTATATCCGAAATTCCCGCTGTAGGTGGTATCGCAGCCTCGTCTTGGTCCGGCCTTACCACAGCTCTCAGAGAGGCTATCGAACCTCGGGTGTTCTTCGAGGCTCTAGGCGTAAGATACGCCGGACCCGTAGATGGACACGACGTAGCAGAGCTTGAGTACGCATTACAAGGATCAAAGGAGTGGAAAGGACCCATCGTTGTTCATGTTCTGACTCAAAAAGGTCGGGGCTACCCTCCGGCTGAAGACGATGAGATCAACCGCTTGCATGATCTGAAGGTACGAAAGTCTTCATCAAAATCCGACGATGGAACTAGCGGCTCTTACACTGAAACCTTCTCAAAACACCTCCTTGAGATCGCAGATCAGCGACCCGAGGTGGTCGCTATAACAGCAGCTATGCCTGCCCCAACGGGTCTTTTGCCCTTCTCGCAGGCCTACCCCGATCGCTTTTTCGATGTCGGAATCGCAGAGCAACACGCAGTCACTAGCGCTGCGGGTATGGCGATGGGTGGACTACGTCCAGTAGTCGCCATCTATTCGACCTTTTTATCAAGAGCCTTTGATCAGGTGAACCTAGACGTTGCTCTCCATAAGCTGCCGGTATGTTTTATCATTGATCGAGCTGGAATCACCGGAGACGATGGACCATCTCATCACGGCGTCTTGGATATGATCCAGATGTTATCCATACCTGAACTGGTGGTATTTGTTCCAAGCTCCCTAAGGGAGCTCTCCTCCATGTTGGACACTGCTCTTTCACTACCAGGCCCCGCTGCCATACGCTTCCCAAAGACTCCAGGTCCAATAGAGATCGCCGGAGGCATAGGAGCAGAAACTCGAGCTCGAAAAGTGGTAGGAGGAGGAAGAGAACTAGCTATTGTAGCTATCGGAAAGTTGTTACTTCCGGCCTATCAGGCAGTATTAGGGCTTGCAGAAGACCATCTCTCTGTTACTCTTTGGGATCCTAGATGCATTAGACCCTTAGATCCAGAGATGATCGCGGACCTGTGTCGACATGACATAGTATTAACCTTTGAAGATGGCTTCACGAACGGTGGAGCCGGAGACTTTATCGCTCATGCAATAAAGAATGTGAATCCGCGAGTCGATGTGCGCAACTATGGTGTTCCGCTTGAGTTCATCGCTCACGGCGATCCCGACGAGATTCTCGCCGTCGCGGGATTAGATACCGCCGGTATTCTTTCAGCAGCTCGGGAAGTCTTAAACTCACATCTTCTAGGCGGAGTAATTAATCAGCTACCGCTCCAGTAAGTTTCAAGGAAACGAAAATGTCAAGCGCCCTAAGACTTCAAAATCACGTAGTCAAGCATTACAGCTACCTGAGAGCTGTCGCGTGGGTATTGAGCCTACTTGGTACTTGGCAATAAAACCGGCAAATATCCTAGCTAGAAGTCAACTTGAGACATGACCCGTTACTCGCAAATCGTCGGTTGTTTCCTCCATCCGTGACCCATAGCAACTTAGCCATAACCTTAGATAAACGGGATTGGTAAAATCTCTGATTCAGGGCATCAATGAAAATTATGAGAGTTTGTCCATCTTCACAGCTAAGATCCATAAGCTCTAAAGTTTTAGGAAGCTATGTTATACAGTAGTTTAACCATTGAAGAACCTATGACCGACTTGGCGCATAGTATTTCTTCGTTAGGGACTTGGAGGAGTACATTGAAAAGAATCCTCAAGCGTGCACTGCGGCACTACCGTAGGAAACTCGTCAGAAAGACGGCTCATAGAGCCAGAAAAGGCTGGTAACTTTCTTCCTCTGCAACTCACTTCGATCATTATGCACCAATCAAAAGACTCTGCATTGCCTAGTCGACTTTACTTCAGTTCCTAGTGGAAGTTACGGGGTCGTACGTAGGAGTTAAAGTTCAAAGGCTCCAGCCTCCACGCCACGATGTTTATAACGTTTTCTTGTCGTTCAAGTTTTCCACTTACGATGAGTTCATTTTTAAAACGCGCTAATCCTCTATATCTTTTCCATACCCCAACCGAGCAGACTACATTTATAAGTCCAAACTCGTCTTCAAGGCTGATAAACGTAACCCCTTTAGCAGTCTCAGGTCTCTGTCGATGTGTCACAACTCCTGCAACTACAACTTTAACCCCATCTTTGATGTCTAAAAGGTCTCTTGATGTAACAACTTCTCCCTCTAGCCTCTCCCTCACCAACTCCATAGGATGGCCATCGGTTACTATCCCAACGTAAGAAATGTCCAAGTTGAAACGATCATTGCGCTTAATCTCTGGAAGGATTGGGACATCATCACTCATCCCTGGGAGGCGATTCTCTCTAGATTCAATAGCCGCCTCTCTCGTCATCCAAAGACTTTGACGTCGAGAGCGTCCTGAATCTACAAACTCCAAAGCTCCAGCTTTTGCTAAAGAGGCCAACTGGTTCTCGTTCAAAGAGCACTTGCGCGCTAGATCAAATATCGACTCGTAGGGTCCATGTTGAGAAATTCTCGTAGCTACATCACTCCCAATACCGTGAATCTGGTCTATCCCCAGTCTTATCGCAAACTCATAGGAGTTAGGAAGTGGCTCCAAAGAGCAGCGATCCTCTGATAGTCCAACCATTGGAGGTAAAGTACGTACACCATGACGTCTAGCGTCGGCAACCAATGTATTTGGGGACCAAAATCCCATAGGCTGAGACCTAAGAAGCCCAGCGCAAAAAGCTGCTGGATAGTGAAGTTTCATCCATGTACTTGCGTACACAAGATAAGCAAACGACGCTGAGTGGCTCTCTGGAAATCCAAAGTTGGCGAAAGCTGACATCTTGGAGAAGATTTGATCAGCCACGTCGCCCACAATAGCGTTGTTTCTCATTCCATCATAAAATCTCTTACGTAATCGCTCCATCTTTTCTCCAGAACGCTTCGCCCCCATCGCTTGACGTAACAAGTCTGCTTCTTGAGGCGAAAAGTTCGCGACATCTATCGCCATCTGCATAAGCTGCTCTTGAAACAAAGGAACGCCGAGGGTTTTAGCTAGCGAGTTCTCCAGGAGAGGGTGTAGATAGGTAATCTCTTCCTGTCCATTACGGCGACGTATATAAGGATGGACAGATCCCCCTTGTATAGGACCCGGACGTATAAGGGCGACCTCAACTACAAGATCGTAGAACTCTCTTGGCTTTAGTCTTGGCAGCGTTGCCATCTGGGCTCTAGATTCAACCTGGAACACACCTACGGTGTCTGCCTTAGAAAGCATCTCATAGACTTCGTCTTCTTGAGGCAAAAGAGCTAGATCAACGGCTACTCCATAGAAACGCTCGATAAGATCCATACTTTCATGAAGCGCAGACAGCATGCCTAGACCCAAGAGATCAAACTTGACCAGTCCAATCTCGGCACAGTCCTCTTTATCCCACTGCAGAACCGATCTATTTTGTTTCCGAGCCCACTCCATAGGACACACAGAACGTATAGGCCTATCACATATCACCATTCCGCCCGAGTGAACCCCAAGATGTCTCGGATTGTTCTCTAGCTCCAAAGCTATATCAGATACAACTTCAGGAACAGAGACCAACAGGTCTCCTCTTTCGCGCACCTCCTCCAGCTGTCTATGCAACGATCCTCCACGATCCAATGACTTACTCCAGGCATCGACTACCGTCTCTTCGTATCCAAAAGCCCTACCTACATCTCTTACTACAGACCTGCTCCTATAGGTAATAACGTTTGCAACTTGAACTGCCATGTCACGGGAGTACTTAGAGTACACGTACTGTATTACTTCCTCTCTTCTGTTGCTTTCTATATCAACATCGATATCAGGGGGACCATCTCTCTCTGAAGATAGAAATCTCTCAAAAAGTAGTCGCAAAGAGACTGGGTCTACATTCGTTATTCCAAGGGCGTAACATACGGCGGAGTTCGCAGCCGAACCACGTCCTTGGCAGAGAATATTTACCGATCGACAGTACTCAACAACATCCCAGACCACCAAAAAGTAACCAGCAAATCCCAGGTTTTTTATTACCTGAAGTTCATAGTCCATCTGTTTGTAGGCACCTTTTACTCTTTCGTTTGAACGAGTCCCGTATCTGCTAGGAGCAAGTCGTTCGACTAGTTCAGTTAAGTAGTCGTCCTCGCTAACTTCTTTTATCTTTGAAAACCTCGGCAGGTTTGGAGAGACTAGACGAAGATCAAAGGTACATTCTTTCGCTATCTCCAAGGAGGTTTCCACCAAAGTAGGAAACCGCTTAAATCGTTTTTTTTGCTCACTAGGTGAACGCAAGTAAGCCATATGAGCCGAGGGTAGCCATCCATCTAGCTCAGATAGGGTCTTGTTAGCTCTAATAGCCGCCGCCACCTGAGCTGCTCTGCCTTGTTGCAAGGTTGCATAGTGCACATTACCAGTGGCTACCACCCTTACCCCGAAACGTACAGCTTGATCTACAAAGACCTGGTTCCTAGGGAAGTCTATGGGGTCTCCATGATCCCAACACTCCACCACTACACTGTCTCTGCCAAATACCTCAATCAACCTCGATAGCTCTCTACCCACAGCGCTTGGTCCTGTACTGATGAGGGCTTTAGATAGAGGTCCTTTGCGACAGCCAGTTAGAACGATCCACTCTTTAGAAAAGAAGTTTCCTAAGTCATCAAAGGTAAGCTCAAAGACTCCTTTTTGGTAAGAACGCATATGTCCATGGGTCAAGAGTGATGAAAGGTCTGCATACCCTCTAGGACTTTTTGCCAAGATTACCAGATGGTCTCCCTCTGGGTCGTTCCCAAAAGACCTAGATTTTGAAGTCCCAACGCTGATCTCCGCTCCATAAAGCGGAGTAACCGAGCTATCTCGAGCGGCTTTTGAAAACTTAACTATCCCATAGAACCCGTTATGGTCCGTAAGAGCGATAGCAGATATACCTAATCGTTCTCCTTCTTCCACTAGATCTGAAGGATCGGAGACTCCATCTAAAAAACTAAAGTTAGAGTGTGCATGAAGCTCTGCATATCCATCTTCTCGTTCAATCGACACAACATTATTTTATAGTACATATGTTCTATTTACTACATAAAGATAACTCTTAGGTCGCGAAACCCCACTAAGCAATGTATAAGCCTGGTGTCCCCCGTCAGGGTTTCCTGGCATAACTATAGAACCCAGGTATTGCATGAAAACGAAGATCTCATCAGCACTCTTGGTCCAGATGAAGGGCTTTGGGTTCTCGTTGTGGGCCTCTACTCAGTTAGTAGTACCTTTGGTGAGTTCGGTGACACTTTGATGAACACTGCATTGGAAGTACTTTGTCGTAAGGGCTGAGAACAAGCGTTCAACTTGGAACGTCGAAGATGAGTGAGTTTTAGGTGAAGTAAAAGTCAAAGCGTGGGTGGG
>JAJYGI010000067.1 GCA_021790735.1 Actinomycetes bacterium
GATTCTAACCACATCACTGACCGGTTCCTCAGACCTTCAATCCCTGCCAATAAATGTCAAGATTTTGAACATTGCTGGCACGGTCCAAAGCTACCGATGGGACGAAGCAGCAAAGGTATGTTCAGGTAGCGTGCTGGTTTTTTTTGACTGCGAATGGCCGCCTAAGGCGGGCTGGTTAGAACAGGTTGTAAGGAGGTTTATCGATCCCAGAATAGGTTTGGCTGTGGGACCGATCGACTGGGGAGGCGATCGTGGCTATGGCCGTGTGCTATCTGGTTATCTTGGGCGCTACTGTCGAACTAACGGTTCTGGGCGACTCCTGAATTTGACCACAGGAGATAGCGGACTTTGTGTTACATCGACTTCGTTTGCGTTTCGATCGGAGGTTTTCAAACGTGTTGGGGGGTTCCAATCACCGACCGATGAGGTTGGTCCTTGGGAGCGTGCTTACGCAAAGGTCACGTGCAGAGATGAGTTCTGTGTCGTCGTAGACCCGAGCTTGTCTCAGGCTAGGAGTACCCCAGAATCACTTAAAGAAGTCCTTAGCGTATTGACGAAAGTTGGTAATGCACGGGGCTCTTTATATAGGCATTATCCGCAGTTTCAGCAGGGTTTTAGAGCGTTTGGCGAGGTCCTTCGTGCGCTGATTGTCTTACTTGGACTTCCCTTAGCTTACCTGTACTACCGATACACCCAAGATATATCCATAGCAAAGGTAGTCCTGTTTACCTACGTGATGATCGCCATAGTCTATTGTGTTGGAGCTTTCGGTCGTTTACGACGGAGTCGGACTCAGGGTGTTTATCGTCTTCTGTGTTATTTTTTGTGCCCAATATCGTATGTTGTTGCGTTTTGTAGAGGGTTTTTAGGTCCTGACTTAGGCATGGTATCTCCACCGAGTAGTACTAGCAAAGTATTGCGAGTATTGATTATCAATTGGAGAGATACTACTCATCCTTGGGCTGGTGGTGCCGAGAACTATGTCTATCAAATCGTTAGAGACTGGAACCCTGAAGAGGTGGCTATTGAATGGTTGACTCAACGGCACCGAGGTAGCGCTAAAGACGACGTAGTAGACGGAGTTAGAGTTCATCGCGTCGGCGGCAGGTTTACTTTATACTTGCGCGTGCCCATTAAGTACCTTGTCTCTCTAAGAGGAAGGTACGACATTGTCGTGGACTGTGAAAATGGTATTCCATTTTTTGTACCGCTTTATAGCAAGGTTCCTGTAGTACTACTGGTACACCATGTCCATCAGGAGATATTTCGTACTCAACTTCCTAGGTATCTAAGTTGGATCGGAGTTGTTCTAGAGGGATACGTCATGCCGAGAGTCTATAAAAACTGCCGAGTTGTAGCGGTGTCCAACGGCACAAAGTCAGATCTGTTAGAACTTGGATTTCATGAAAGTAAAGTTGAAGTTATAAAGAATGGAGTTTTTACTCCAAACGCTCTTTGCGCCCCAAAGAGCGTTCTTCCGACTGTGTTTTGCATGGGTAGGCTGAAGCAGCAAAAGTCCGTTGATGTCCTGATCAAGGCAGTGCCGTATCTACTCTCATGGATTGGCCCAATTCAAGTAGATATTTTAGGTCAGGGGCCCGACCGGAGTCGGTTGGAGGGGTTGGTAACCGAACTTGGAATCAATGAGTATGTCAGATTTCATGGTTACGTCAGCTCTGTGATTCGAGATCAACTTGCTACTCAAGCATGGGTGGCTGTGTGCCCTTCGTCTTTTGAAGGGTGGGGAGTCGTGTGTATGGAGGCAAGTGCGAGGGCGCTCCCAGTTGTGGCATCAAATGTTCCAGGACTTAACGAGTCGGTGCGTGATGGCGATACTGGTGTTTTGTTTCCCCATGGTGACAGTCATGCACTCGCTCTCGCTCTACTTGATCTGTTGAGCGATGCTGAGAAAAGACGCTCAATGGGTGATGCAGGGAGGATATGGGCGCAAGCGCACAGCTGGATAACAAGCTCTGAAAGATTTTTAGAGCTTCTGCGATTGTCAGTTGGTAGAAGTCGGGAAGTTGCACCTTATGAACAATGCATTGAGGACTTTAGTGTAAACAAAGAGATGGGGTCTCAGTTGCAGGACCAAGATGATGAGGTTGTGCCACAAGGAGGCGGAATGTAAATCGGAATGTGCTTTGGCGGGTTTGAAGAGGCGTAGTCGTCTAGAAGGACACTAGGCGAGGTTTACTTCCTGGGGTTCACTGCTTGGTGGCGGCTAGGTGTCGATCAGTTAGAAAATATTTAGGTATGGGTTCATTTTTTCACTCTTACTTTCTTTGTTGCGCATTGAGGCATTGTTGAATTGAAAGTAACAGTGTTGCTTGGTTTGTGAACCATCGGAATATAAGTGAGCTTGGTTGCGTGTCAATGATGCGAACATTCGCAGCGGAGGGATTTTCAAATGATGATGGAGTTTAAATATATATTTCAACGTCGTCAAAAGAAGATTGGGATTAAGAGACAACGTGATATTGCCTGGTCCAGTTTTCAAGTTGGCCAATTATGGCTATAACAGGAGTGTCGATGACGCTTGTTGTACCGATGTACAATGAGGAGCGGAGAATTGGGGAGTGTGCACTCCATTTGATTGACTTTGTAGAGAGTTGGTCGAAAGATAGTCGTTTGATCTTTGTAGATGATGGATCTAGCGACGCTACTTTAGAGAAGCTTAATGTGATAATTGAGGAGTCGGGATCAAGACGAGTCTGTGTGCTTCGACGGCCACACGAAGGAAAGGGTTCTGCACTTAGGTCAGGGTTGCTTCACTCTGATACGGAACTGGCTGGATTCTGTGATTTAGATTTGGCTACGCCGCTTAGGGAGTTGAATCGATTATTTACGACAAGTTACAGCCTCGATGCACTTGTAATCGGATCTCGATCGCATGTTGATGCTCATGTCATTAGACACGAGTCAAAGAAGCGGGAACTAGCAGGCAGAGCATTCAATAAGTTTGTGCAGATGCTCATTTGTCCAGGCATTAAAGATACGCAGTGTGGGGCTAAGGTAGCTCCTTCATGGATATGGGATCGGATACTCCTTGACTCAAAAGAGAATGGATTTGCATGGGATGTAGAGGTTATCTCTAGCGCGCTACGGACAGGTATTACGGTGTTAGAGATGGGAGTTCACTGGAGCCATGACGAAAGATCTAAGGTAAACGTAAAAAGAGACGGAGTCTCAATGGTTCTTGCCGTAATGAAGTTGAAGTCACGCCAACTCGCTCAATCCCGAAGTAGAGTTATAACTATGAGGTCTTAAGTTACATGATCGACTTCAAAAAGGCTTTAGTGTCTGTTGTCGTGACTTCGCTCTGAATCGAGTCAGCCCCTTCAACTCGGCGCCAATATCTAGACATACTCTTTGGTAGGAACCTGTTTTAGATCTAATAACTGCTCAGCGCACGATAAATAACACGTCATAAGGTTAGGGCACTGTCCAGTGCTAACAAAGGTGTCTCGGCGATGCTGCGCAATCTCTTCGACCTGGCAGATGCTTGACTGTGTGATGGCAAAGAGGCCTACTGGGCTGATTGGATATCAGCCTCTATTACCGCCTGGAAGTCCGGAGAGCTTGGAGGTAGATCTTTCAGAGCCAGTTGAAAGTCACTAATTCCCTTGTTCGGTTGTCCTTCTTCGACGTAAAACTCTCCCTTAGTTGTAATGAGACTTGACAGACCGAAGCCAGTGACTCCACTAGGTTGAGCGTAGGGTCCGACATTTGCGACAAAGGCCCCAATTGCGGAGTTCATAAGAGCTATAGCCTTTTTGAAGTTACCTTGATCCGCCGCAACAACGGCGAGGTTTCCCCAGATACCAGATGTGGCAAGACCATCTTTTAGAGCGATTTGACAACTAGCTTCTGCACTCCGGAGCCGTATTCTCTGGATCTCTAAGTTGCAGATGTATGCGCTGACAGTCGCTTGATTTGTAGTGCTTGAAGCTGCAAGTGTTTGGGCTCTTTGGGTAGATTTGAGTGCTCCATTCTCGTTGTACTGCGCAATCTGGAGATCACTTCGAGCGAGATAGCTTATGGGATCGTTTGGGAATCGTGCTAGTTCGATCTTTAAAGCTTTAGAGGCGGCGCTAAATTTATGAATCTGGATGAGTCCGTCGACGGCATCCCGAATAAGTTGAGGAGAAGAGTCTGGCAGTTGAGCGAGGTCTAAATACGCCGACTCTGAGGTCGCGATTTCTCCGACACTTTGAAGGCTCTGTGCGAGCTGGAACTCGATATCTGGATTGGTGGGTGCAAGTTGATTCGCTCTTGTTATATCGTTCAGAGCAGCGTCAGTAAGGCGGACGCCTTGACTATCGTAGCACTGCGATCTGCCCGAATATATTGATGCATCGCTCGGAAATGAATAAAGAGCAGCGGTGTAACCCTGTATGCATGTTAGTGCATCTTTAGCGACGAAAGCCTGACGTGCAGCCTCGAGGCTGCTCCCTAAGATCGTATCTGACGGTTGTCCCGCGTTCTGTGCCGTGGTGAGTGCGCTAATTCCGTTTTGATATGGACTAGTCCCGCATGAACTTAGCATAAGCATCGATACCATTGTGAGAGCGATAGGGGTACGGCTCCTTTTTGCCCGTGGAAGAAGTGTAAATGACCGGTCGAGAGCTGTGGTTAGTGGACGACCGAGTCGAAGGAGTATAGATATGCTAAGGAGAAGTATTGCGATAGTTGCAAAGTCCGTGTTGAGCAGGTATGGATCCTGGGAGATTGCCAACGACGGGAGCTTAGAAGGAATACCATAGTAAGTGTAGGCCTGTAGCAACAGGGTAGCTACTAGAAAAGACACAGCTATAGCTGCTACTCGCGTCGCTAGAGTGCTTTCGGTGAGTTCGACCTCGATCTCTTTGATTACGTTTCCCGAGGTGTTAGAGTCTTTGTTCTTGCGACGGCGGAAAATCAAAAATGCAATCAAAACGCTAATCGTAAGCGCTGAAACGACTAGACCTACCATCTCAGCAGGGTGAGTCAGAAACTGAAACGTTAGAACCTTGGAGTGTATGTATGGTTGATAGTACAGGTTGAAGAGTCCACCATCTAAAACGGTAGGCCGTTGCCCTCCAAGTAACCACCCCTTGTCGTAGTCTATATTTAGAGCGATCCAGTGGTACTTTTGACTCGGTGCCGGGGCAGATAAAGTCTCTTGGTTTGGAACGAAGTGGATCTTCTTTGGTCGATAGACCGATGCTGAAAGCTGATTCTTTGCTAGTGGAGACCACTGAACCACCGGTCCAATCGACTCGTTCCCTACTACTGTTAGTGACGAGTATCCACTCGGCAAGCTTAACGGACCATAGACTCCCCATGTCGAGTGATTGTATGGATGAGGGATTTGAGATAATGTGTGGTCGTGTCCCCTTACAAGTACCTCTACCTTTCCGACCTTAGAGTTTATAAGCAGTACGACTTTCTCTTGTTTACGAAGTGTCACACCGCCGTTCATAAAAGGTGAGATATCTATGGCATCAGGAAGGGAGCTTGGCGCTGAAGGAAGTGTTGCTTCACTATAAGTCTGTTCGTACACCGCAGGAACATGAAGCAACTGAAGACCGGGAATGATACTTTGCAACGACCAAGGTCCAGAGTTGACGAGGCCAACTGCTCCATAAGCGCTCACCTGCGCCGGCTTAAGTTTTGGCCTTAGGTGCCAAACATATATTGCAGTCGTCCCTGAGCCTAGAGTGTAGGGTGCCCCATAGACCTTAGTAACTTGCTGTCTCAACCAAACACTGGTGGCTGTTCCGGGCAGACTTCCGATTGCACCGCCTTTTGGAACGACCACGTAGGTGGTGTCTGTTTGACTCAGAAGGTAAGGAAGAAGTGTTGAGTTGACGTAGCAGTATGGCTGTGAATGTACAGGGCAGAAGTTCTGAAATGGATCGTCGGCTGCTGGTATAAGTGACTGGGTATTTCCATTTAGTTGGTCGAACGGATGCCTTGGCGAGGCTATGTTATAGCTGTGTAAGTCCCCGTTTTTCGTTCGAAATACGGGTCCACCAAACCACAGGAGTTGACCTGGAGATTTGTCTTTGTTTAACTGATTCGTTAGCTGTACAAAAGACGAAGGCTCCTGGGTCGGGACGGTTGTGGCAAGTAGAGATCCATCCAACATAGTCCAGATACAAGCTCCACTTAGCATTACTATCGTTGCCAACATAGACATCTGCGAGACGGTCAAGAGGTGCCTGACTCGTTTACCTGCGGTTCTTGCAGATTCGCTCATGTACTTCATCGCCAGCGGTATAAGTGCTCCGTAAGCTGCCACTACTGGGTAGAGAAACTTCGACCCCTCTCTGAAGAGGTTGAACGCAGGAAGATGCGAGAACATCCAGTTGTAGATGTTGCCAAACGGTGCGGTGTTGGTTTTCCCTAAAAATGCAAAAATAATTGCGCAGAGAGCGAGCCATAGAGTCTCGGCACTTACTTGCTTACGAAGGAGAACGATAAATGCAGCGAGTGGAAGTACCATGAATGTGGGGTTTAATATACCTTCAACGTATGGTGCTGGGTTTGCGCCGGTCCACCAAGCGATAACTCCAGTAAAGGAGTGAGGTAACGTTGCAATGTTAAAGTCTGGCTGCTTTGCTATGGGTAGTTGCGAGTTTGTTCCGTACGCGATGAGGGGTAGAAGCCAAAACAGCTGAGTAATCAAGTAAAGTGATCCAGCCAGTGCTGAGACGCCCAGGCGCTTCGTTACTGTCTTCCAAGTTGGATCTGTGAGGGAGATAACTAGGAAGTAAAGTCCCATCATAAGAGCTGAGATAAATGTCGGTCTTATGTCTACGCTAGAGTCGATAGCCATAAGGAGACTCGTTATTACAGCCCACTTTATCGAGAGTTGCTTGAGAGAACGGATGAAGGTGACTAAAGCGAAACATCCGATAGCAGCCCCTAACGCCAGAGGTACTTCGCTACTACTTTCAATTAGTAGATAGGTGCTTGAGGCAAAGATTAACGCTCCCAAAAGAGACCATCGACTACGTCCAACAAACTCTCGAGCAATGTACCATCCTGCGATCGGTATGAGAATGGCATCTGGCATATAAAGCACGACCCGTTCGATTAACCACCAATGAGCCCCAAAGTGAGCCATCCAACCTTCGATCGCATACGTAGGGTATCTGAAGGAGTTGAAGGTCGCGTTGATGCCCCCAAGTCCGTCAGTGCTGTCCCAGATGCTAGGCCATGGAAAGTAGGTCTTTAGACGAGAGATCGAAGACCATCCTTGGTCTCCTGCAACTAAAGGCGAAGTACTCAACCAGGAGTATCGCATCGCGAGTCCTAAGATGCCCAAGACAATAGCAACTCGTTTTGGTTGAGTTACTGTCCACTCAGTTCGTGAAAGGAGAAAGTTTTTGAGCCGACTCGTGCGATCTTCAGTCTCCAACATTTGATAGACGTCCAAAGGGCCGCGAGTGTTTCAATCGATGTTTTAGAGCTGTATAGTCTAAGTTAAGCCTCAGCATTCAGTATCTTCCCATATCTGTACTAGAACGTGATCTCTTCGGATAGTCATAAACGTGCACCTCGTTGAAGCTTAGCTTCGTCGAGCATATAGGTTATGAAAAGTACGATGCAAAGCAAGAAGACTAAGGTGTCAGATACTGTCACTACCATCATTATGGATCGATGGAAAAGAAGCAAGAGGCTTATCCTTGCTGCTAGCGCAGGCAGGAGAATCCAAAGCAAATGCATCCTATTTCGAGCTTGTTGTGTGTGAATTAGTATCGTTGCCCAGCTTAACATTCCCATGCCCAAGGAGTACCATCCGATAAAGCTAGCTGCTCCGATGTACTTTGTACCGCCAACGATACGCAGGATCGGCTCCCCGAGTGCTTGAATTGCCGTTGCCCCAGTGATCGTAACGAGTATGAATACGCTGAGAGTTCCTAATAAAATGGGTACCGTACTTTGATGACGGGTCTGTCGGGCCACAATACTTGGGAAAGTTGCGCTAAGTACTCCTCCTGCAACAGAGAACAAGGCGTTACCTATGACAGCGACGATAGCGTACTGACCTGCGATAGTTCGGTTAAAGAAATGTTGAACTACGATGACGTCCGCACTGATAAATACTCCAACTGTGAGTGTTGTAGCAAGGCCTGTGGTTAGAAACGGCAGGTACTTCCCGAGTTGGAGTTCCGCCTTGCTTCGGTCGGTCGACCATATACTGCGGCGAAGAATGTAGAGCCCAATGAAGAAGGAGATAGCCGATCCTAAGGTTACTCCGCCGATTACGCCTGCTACTCCAAAGGGAAAGACTAGCACTACAACAAGGAGCACGTAGCTGAGTGGCAGAACTATGTTTAGAGAACTCCAAGCTTTGAATCTTCGATCTCCCTGTAAGGCGCCTAAGAGAGGCTGAAATGCGAGTAGAAAGGGTACTGATAAAGAGGCAAGGATGATATCTGTAGTTGTAAGGTGAATATAGCCGCCGATTGTCTTACCTGCTAGGATTGAGAGACCTGAGAGAACGACTCCGATAATCAAAAGCCACTTTATTGTGACTCTGAGTACAGTATTACCTTCAGCTTTGGAACCTTTGTCTGACGCCACCTCGCTGCTAGTTCGCCATGCTACTAAGCGACCAACGGTTGCAGCAGGACGTACAATGATGCTATAGAAGCTAATCAGTGCGAAAGCCGCTCCAAACTTGACTGGCTCCAAGGTGTGGCTTACAAGCGCCTGTAAGAAGAATCCAAGGAGTCCGGCGATCGTCGTAGCGAACGTAGCGAGAAGGTTGTCTGTGAGAATTTTCTTGGTATCGGTCGTGAGCCTAGAGCGCGACAACGACCGGATTCCAGCGTGGATACTAGTTTTGGCCGTCATATACTACTGCTAACCAGAACGTTCGCTAGGTATCCGAACCCATCCCTTGCGAGGGAAGCGGTTGAGAACCTCTGTGATCTCCTCTACCTCTTCGGAGTTGAGCTTTTTCTTCCACTTATCTACCTGTTCTTCGGTGATTCGCTTAGTCTCTAGTCCTTCGCCGGGACGGTTCGATCTCTTTAAGAACTCCGTTACACTCTCTGACCAAGGAATCTCTAACCGCTCGCACAGCGTCTTGAACTTTGCAGGCGAGTCGATGCAGAGATCTTCATGGTTTACCAACAGCCACTCAGGGTGTCGTTCCAAAGAGTCGCTCATAACCGTCGTTATCAGACCGACCGCCCAAGCAATCTTTGTCAACTCGGAATCACTTTCTTTAGGGGGATCTCCTTCGTATCGATCTCTATAGTTTTCCAATACGTGTGGTCTCGTAGCCAGGTCAAATACGGGTGTCTTTAGGTCTCGCCAACTAGAAACAATACTGAGTGGATTGCGTTGTAACATAACTACCTTTGGATCGTAGGTTTCTACGATCCACTCGATACAAAAAGCAGTGAAGACAGACTTTACGGCCACTCGTTCGGGTGCTACGCCAGGTACAGCGGTGAACACTTTGGTCCCTAGTTTGAAGAGGGGATGAAGGATTGGTTTGGGTAACTTTAAAAAAGGCTTAGCAAGGGGGATTAGTATGTTTCCTCTTCGTGTGACGGGTATTTTACCGTTATAGACGACGTCCCAAAGTGCTTTATGCACACCGCCGTCGGATCCGGGTTCAATGACGGGGTACGGTCCGAAACCTGTACTCCCGGCCGGCTTCTTGCCGTTTGGATCGGAGTCTATGTAATCAGGCTCGTACCAGCATTTTGTTCCAGGTGTTGTTCGTAGAGCATCGATAACCCATGAGCTTCCAGACCTGGATATCCCCGCTACAAGAATTCGGTCGTGTCTCCCCTGAACTACTTGTAATTTATCGCTCAACGCTAACCATCCTCTTTGCCAGTTGTATCTACACGCTCAGCCCCAAATTTAACCTTAACTTTAGCACTTTTGTGTTTGTTGTTTCGAAAAGTATGGTCGTATTTCTATCTATGAATAGATCTCTTAATCAGTTGCAGCTTAGCTTTAATTAGTTACTACTTTATGTCAATAATAATTTTTAACTAATTAATTAATCGGCAATAAAGTCAATTGTTACGTTGTATCTTCCACGCTGAGGTCACGCGGGAAAGAAACTAATGGAACTACTTGGCCCCGTAGGTTCAATCTCTCCAAATCGGGCCTTTTCGTAACCGTATGTGTGTGCCCAGTATCGATCGCCTTTTGACCAATGCCACCACTCGGTAGGATAGTTGGCAAATCCTTGACTCGTTAGAACTCTAATAAGCAGTTCTCTATTTTTTCGAGCTTCCTTCGAAATATCCTCTGAGTATGTGTAGCATCGGTCTTCACTGTCTTCTGGCGTTTCATTAACCTTGGTACCCATATCTAACTCGGGACCATTGATGTAACCTAACGTTAGATCGATAGCGCTTCCAGTTACGTGTGGCGGTGCGATCCATGGTGGAGAGACGTAGCGAGACGCTAGTCGTTGTAGCTGTTTAACAGTGGTTTTTGGATAGATGGATCTTAGTGCATCTAAGAACTCCCTAAAGTACTGTGCTTGGGTCTCTCTGGAGCGCCAACCCTCGTAGAAACGAACCTCGACGCCGTCTGGAAGACTCTCTGCCGCTCTGTAGAGACTCTCGGCTACAGACGTTCTCACGTAGACGCACCTAGGGTCTACCTCTCTAAAGGTTGGTTCAAGCGAGAGTTTGGGAGTCGGTTCAATAGGTATCAAAGCCTCGCCAGACTCTGAGATCGGAATAGATCCAATTACTGGATCAGCCATCAAGACGACCGACTCTAAAGAGCTTGAGCCTTGTAATTCGTCGCTCACTTGGTCACCTCAAAGGAGAAAATGGTCGGAGTGTGGACGGAAGTCTCTTGGAGGTAAGTGCTTGCGCCACTAGGCGACCTGTGATGGGTCCGTAAGTTACACCCCACATTCCGTGCCCTGCGGCGACCCAGATGTTTTCGCTTTTGGTCGGCCCAATTAATGGTAGTCCGTCTTCTGTTATAGGTCGAGGACCAACCCACTCATGCTTTCTTTCCTCTAGATTGACTCCCTTCAGGAGCCCTCGTGCACTTTTAACAATAGCGTCAACTCGTCTAGAGTCATAGGCCTCCAACGTGCCTGTAATCTCCATAGTTCCGGCCACTCGGAGCCCATTATCTAAAGGCGTGCACGCAATCCTTTGCGCAGGAAAGTATATTGGGTGATCTATCTGTTCTTCAGATGCAGCCCAAAATGAGTAGCCCCGTCCGGCCGCTTGTGATACCTTTACTCCGAGACTCTTAGCCAACGTGGACGTCCAGGCTCCAGTTGCTATTACCACTGCATCTGAAGTGACCGTTTCGCCGTTTGAAAGCCGCGTGGTGGCACCGGAATGAGTTGGCTCGACGCCTAGCACTCTTTCTCCAAATCGTAACTCGCCTCCAAGTGCCGTTACTTCGTCTGCTAAAGAGAGGCAGTACCTGTAAGGATCGATGAAACGCTGTCCAAGTAATGAGATTGCGAATGAGACATTTGGATTCAAGTATGGATACTGACCTGCCAAGTCTCTACCACTAAGTTCTTGACTTTTTATTGTTCCGCCAGAGATAACGATGTCAGCCAACTCCTCCTTTAAAGCGCTTGCATCGCTCTTGGAGTAAAAGGCGGCAAGGATCGGAGCCTCCTTTGCTCGTAGACCATCTTGGTGGTTGGACTGAGAGGAGATCTCCTCGTAGCCTTCGATAGCGCCTTCATTCAGAGGTAAAAGCGCTTTCATCGATGTATTCCACCTGGATCTCGTGCAGTTACGTGCGAATCTGGCAGCGAAGGTCATGATTGCACCGTCAGTTGTTGGAGGGATATAAAGTGGTGAATCTCTGTCGGTAAGAGACTTTATTCCGAATTTGATGACGCTTGGCTCAGGAAGTGGGGTGGCAAGACCAGGAGATATCCAGCCAGCGTTGCCATATGACGCTCCTGCAGCAACTGAGCTTTGCTCAACGATCGTAACTGAGACACCCTCTCGTAAAAGATGCCAAGCAGTTGAGAGTCCGACAATACCAGAACCAACCACTACAACGGACGTAACTTCTTTCATGTATTAAACCTCGGCCTCTCCTTGATAGTTGCCATCTAGCCGCTGGGGTAGAGATCTTCTACGTAAGGTAAACCAAGCCGTTCCTACAAGGACGACTATGGCGGTAGTGATGAGGTCTCCCTTTGACTGTTGACTTAGAGCAATAATAACTCCAATGATAGCCACGATGGGTGGTAGAGGCCAAAGGGGCATCTTGAAGGTCCGAGGAATCGCCTTATCCCTTACCCGTGAGACTAGGGCAGAAACTGCAACGAGAAGATAGATGACGACGATTACGACTCCCGTAAAGGTTATGAGGTTATTCAGGGAGGTAAATATGGCTAATACTCCGTTACCGACAAAAAGTACTAGGAAACCCATGGCGGGAACTTTGGATTTAGGAGTTAGATAGCCGAAGAATCGAGTGAGAGGTTTTGGTAATAGACCGTCTCGAGCACATGCGTAGTAGATGCGAGCATATGCTAAGTTCCCAGCGAGACCTGTGTCGAACATCGCCACGACAACTCCGATCAGTAATATATCGGCCCCGGCGGTACCAAGTAAGTTTTGTGCAATAAGCGATAGTGGCGTTGCACTTTGTGTGGTAGCACCTAAGTTTTTTGTTGCAACAGTGGCTGCGATAACGGCAAAGAGCTCTACCCCAATTGAGATTGCTGCAGCGACGATGACTGCCTTAGGGAGTGAACGTCGTGGCGAGGTTGACTCCTCTGAGAAGTAAAGGGGCCAGTCGTAGCCGTTATAGGCAAACAGGGCCGGTACAACTGCGACCAATAAAGCGCTTACTCCGACCTTAGACAAGGTTCCATGGCCGGCGGCCATGACAGGATGCAAAATAGAAGCTCCATGAGCGGCTGGATGAGTAATAGCAACGACGGAGAACACAATTATTACGGCGAGTTCAAGCATCAACATGGCTGTTGTGACCCAGCTTGTTGGCGAAATTTTAGTTATGGAGAGAGCTGTGACGATGGCCATCATCAGAAACGCTGTCCAGTTGACAGGAAGAGCAGGAATGAGTGAGTTTAGATACGTGGCAGCGGCCACTAAAATAGATGCGGTTACCACTACCCCAAGGACCAAAAACAAAAGAGCAGTTACGCCCCCAGCTATTGGGCCTAGAGCCCTCCGAACGATCGTATAAGCACCTCCGGCTGATAGAAAGGCAGATCCAACCTCCGCGTATGAAAGTGCCATGCCAGCAGCGATAACTCCGCCGATCACAAAAGCCCAAACTACTCCGGTCCCCGCAGCAGCCAAACCTGCACCATATACAAGAAATACAGATGTGGTCGGAGAGATCGCAGCGACTGCGATGGCTAGCGCGCTGAATGGGCGGATAGCGTCGTTGGCTAAGTGATTCGCCGAACCTTTAAGTGACTCTTTCATCGGTCCCCCTTTTGGTAGATAAGTTAAGATAACACAAAATGGTCTATTGTGTGGTCCTTTATACCAAAAGATAACATGGTGTTTACAGTTGATAAGATCAAGGTGTGGAAAGTGAGATAACACGTCAGTTCCTAAGTGGCTTAGATGACGAGATCATTGGAACGATGAGGCTTCATAGGGCGCCTCAGCAGGTTGCTGATCGACTTCTAACTGCTATAGCGGTAGGTATCTATGCACCAGGAGATCGCCTTCCTCCTGAGCGTGAGTTGGCGGGCATATTGGGTGTAAGCAGGCAGACCTTGCGACTTGCGCTGGAGCAGCTTTTAACTAAAGACATCGTCTCAATAAGGCGAGGGAGGCAAGGTGGTACCGTTGTTCTACCAGTGTCTAAGAACTCATCGGTATTTCAGTCAGCGCTTCGTACCCTTGATCCTCTAGGGGAGTCATTCAATGAGTTGTTGGACTATAGGAACCTGATTGAGCAGCAGATTGCTCGCACCGCAGCGCAACGACGCGAGGATAAAGATATTGAACTCATGAAACGTGCTTTAGCAAGTTACCGAGACGCGAAAAGTGTGCAGGAGTCTCGAGCAGCTGACCACGAGCTTCATGACTTCATAGCTTCGTCCACCCGTAACTCTTACCTTAGGAGACTGTCAAGAACTTTAATTGCAGCTACCAACTTAGGATTCATGCAAGACCCATTTTCAGTTTCGCTTCGAGAACATGCCTTATCTGATCACGAAGCTCTTGTAGTGGCTATTGCAAATCAAGATGTAGAAGGTGCGGCTCGTATAGCACAAGAGCATTTCTTGACTACTTCGTCCGCACCTTGGAAGGAGCTTGTTGAAAAGATCCACAGTACTGAGGTCTAGGTACGTTGATCTTCGATGAAGAGTACGGTCGTTACTAGGGTTGCGTCGAGCCACAGATTCTTAGACGCGATACCCATTTTAAATTAGTGTTTGCCTAACTCTGGGTGGCTGCGCTATACACGGGAGCACGGGACTTCGGCAGGAAAGTGGTTATCCCAGCTCAACGACACGGAGATGCCGAAAGGGAACGAGACGATTACTGCGTAAGAGTTTGCCCCTAGATCGTCACGGAGTTTAGACAAAATATGGTGAGATACTTGACTGAAATGGTGAAGACGTTTGGCAACTCTGGGTGACCAACCAGATAGCCCGATGGGCAAAGGACTTTGCGGGGAGTAGACCCAAGACACGGCGTATGAAGCCGTGCTCATCCATGAGTCGACGGCGGCAAGTACCGAGTAAGCGTCTTCCTCGCTCGCATCGTCTGAAATAAGGTATTGGCTTCTTTCAACGTCGAGTTCCATCTCAGATGCAACGTTTAGGAGCAGGTCGTCTAGTACTGTCTCTGCCTGTGTAGTTACTACGTGAGGTTTAATTTGGGGTAAGTCCCTTTGGAGAATCTGGACTAGCGTCCTCCTGTATTCGATTGTGGGTCCGTCCATAGCGATCTCCCATATCTAAAACGTGCCCAAGTGTATCACCCTTCGAGAGGTCAGGCTAGAGATTTTTGGTCTAAACGAACCTTAGTACTATGAGTTAGGAGTCTTCGATTGTGTTTGGAAACGAGAGGGATTGTCCGTCTCGGTAGTATTGCAGGTACGATACTTCATGGCTTCGAAAAGATGCTAAGAGAGTACCGTAAAGGACAGAAGGTTAAGTAGATCCGATATGCGGACGACTGCGTGACACAGATGCATGGGAGAGGTCGGCGTACAAGGTCGAGCTATCAAATGCAATACTATGCTGAAGATGGTGTAGGTGCACCGGTGTTGCCCTGAGGAGGAGGCACCCAACCACCGCAAGGTGGGCTGGTCAAAGACACGTCGCTCCTTGCAGATGGGTCGAAAGCGTAGCGGTGACATCAAAACCGGGGTCTAGTCGTTGTCCTGTTATCAGTCTGGGAAGTATCTGTTTACTGTTCAGACGGTGTTCGGCTCAAAGATGGCGCGAACTCGATTCAGGCTTCGGCACAGAAGCTGCGAACCTGTGTCTCGATACTGGTTTGTTCGGCTTAAATCAGGCGGGTCGTGCGGGCTTGTCGCCGGTCAATCGTCGACGAGGCGAGAGGAGCCCGTTCACAAGCCGAAGTTGGTACGATCGGTGTCGCCAGTGAGTCGATAGCAGCTTTCGAGGCGAACCTCAACAGCAGTTTCCTTTCGTAACTCGACAGTATAAGGAACTGCTGGAACGTGTGGTAAGGTAACCTTAGAGTCCCCGTCGTAGCTATTATTTTCAAATTAGCCTGACAATCGAAGGGACGTCTGGTATCTTGGTATCTGGGGGACTCGGGGTCATTTATGCTAAAGATTTCCGCTAAGGCTGACGATGCTTGCCTGTGAGGCTCGTCGCCAAGGTTAGGTTCTAGGTAGTGTGAACTAATGAAGAAGGACACCTATGCAGCAATTCAATCTCTGGTATCTCAACTTGATATAAACCGGATAGGTGCTGAAGCCGTGGTCCATCAGGCTAATGACCCGTTACTTCTTTTCAACCGTATCGTCGCACAGGCATTGGTCTTAGTTCCCTCCGCAGAAGGTGCATCGGTGGAGTTGGTTCACCGAGACGAACTAGTCTACGCGTCCTGCAGTGGAACCCTCGCTCCTCATGTGGGCCTTCGTCTTTCGATCTCAGGAAGCTTCTCTGGTTTGTCGGTGTGTTCGGGCCAGATATTGAGATGTGATGATAGCGAGACTGATCCCAGGGTAGATCGTCAGGCCTGTAGGATTGTTGGTGCGGTATCGATGCTGTGCGTCCCACTGCGTGGATCAACGAAGAGTGTTGGGGTACTAAAGATTGCCTCAAAACAACCGTATGCGTTTGACGATGACGATGTGGCTGTTCTAGAGGCTTTGGTGCCGTTTCTTTCAACGACTGTAGCGGCTGCGTCTGAGTTGGCATCCATTATGTCACGACTGACTATGCAACCCAAATCTGACATCAACGATGGACAACGATCGATCCAAAGTACACTGAGCGCTTCTCAAGCAGACGCGGTGAACCGATTTGCGACAAACGTAATGAGACCTGGCCTTATTGACACGATCGAGGCTCGTCAATCGGTCTTAAGCGCTCTAGCCCCAGATGCCATCACAATGCATGCTCAGCCCATCTATTGTCTAAGTGACGGGAGGCTATGGGGTGTGGAAGCTCTAGCCCGATTCCAGCTGGCTCCGGTACGACCCCCCGATCAGTGGTTCAACGAAGCACATCGAGTAGGCTTAGGTGTCGAGCTGGAGTTGGCTGCAGTACGCAAAGCGCTAGCGCTCCTTGAGGAAGTTCCTACTGGCGTTCACCTCGCTATCAACGTAGGCCCAGCCACACTCTCGACCCCATACTTAAAGGAGCTGTTCGAGGACGTTGATCCAGGTACAGTAGTTCTTGAACTGACCGAGCATGCAACGATAGATAACTACGAGACACTCAGTCGCAACCTAGTTCGGTATCGTCGTAGAGGAATTAAGCTAGCTGTTGACGACGCGGGTGCTGGTGTCTCCGGATTAGCACATATTCTGCGTCTCGCTCCAGACTACATCAAACTCGACTGTGAACTTACACGAGGAATCGAGGTAGACCCGGTGCGCCGCTCACTAACAGCTGCTCTTGTACACTTTGCCGACGAGTCAGGTGCTGAGGTTATAGCGGAAGGCATAGAGAACCCCGAGGCTCTTGCGGTATTAACCAGTCTTAAAGTGGGGTACGGCCAGGGTTACTATCTTGGGCGACCGTCTCCGATTTCGCAGATAGATCCTGCTAGAGTTCTAGACCTACCTCTATCAGGTCGTACAAAGAATCTGTGATTCTAGAGGAGCCATATCGATTTACTGGGCTACGAGGTTTATGAAAGTGAGCCATCAAAGCGGTTGGCTGAGGTTCGTGAGATGTAATGTAAGTTGGAGGATCAAACTGTGGAAACGAATGAGCAACCGTTTCCAGTTTTCAAAGTAACGCTATATGTTAACTAACTACTGCGGAGTTCATGGAGACAAGCCGCATTGAGCGACGCACGTGAAGACCAAAGGTAGATATATTAAGAAGTATTATTAAGAAGTATGGTGGCGAGACTGGTAGTTCGTCGGACAGCAGCTGGGGTGTTTCCAAAGGAGGTAAAAGGCTCTTTAGACGTCCAGTAACTGCGAGCGAGACTACCTCTAGTAATTCGATGGATATACCTTTGTAACAGCTACACGATGTCAGTCTCCGCCTTGGT
>JAJYGI010000129.1 GCA_021790735.1 Actinomycetes bacterium
TTTCTCCGGATCAGCAGCAACGTTCCGATTAGCAATGACTTCGGTATGAGAGACAAGTAAAGTGTCGATTATGCGAAGTCCTGCCGCCCGAAGAGCCTTACCGGTCTCCGTTATCTCAACAACTGCGTCAGCAATATCTGGAACTTTGGCTTCGGTGGCACCGTAGGAGAAAACTACCTCGACCTCGACTCCAAGTGCGTCAAAGTATCTCTTCGTAGTAAAGGGGTACTCAGTCGACACCCGAATCCCATTACTAATATCGCTGGGAGTTTTGATCTCCGAGTCGTAAGGGACAGCGAGTACGACCTTAATTGGCCTGGTTGTAGCTTTAGAGTAGTGCAACTCGCCCATCGACACTACGTCGACTCCGGTCTCTTCTATCCAGTCTCTTCCCGTAATTCCAAAGTCAAACAGTCCTTTTTCAACGTAAGTTGGTATCTCTTGAGGTCGAAGAATCCGAACCTCAGAGATTCGGGGATCGCTGATAGAAGCTCGATAGTCGACCTCGCTACTCCTCTCAACCGTTAGATCAGCAGATGCGAAAAGCTCCAAAGTAGCTTTCTCTAATGAACCTTTGGGTAGAACTAGTTTTAACAACTCTCCTCTTTCACAGATTAATCACCTTTGCCATAGGCACGTATTTTTCTAAAAAGATCCACCATCTCTACCGCAACCATTGCCGCTTCGTACCCCTTATTCCCAGCTTTGGCTCCACTGCGATCAATAGCCTGCTCGATAGTATCGGTGGTAAGGATAGCGTTCGTAACTACAATAGCGTACTCAGACTCGACAGCACTCAATCCCGAAGCGCTTTGGTTAACAACAACGTCAAAGTGAGCGGTATCTCCACGTATCACAGCACCAAGAGCAATAATGGCGTCACAGTAGCCGGTCCTAGCCAAAGCCCGAGCAGCTTGGGGTATCTCTAATGCTCCAGGTACCATTATCTCCAGTATCTCTGAGTTCGCAACCCCCAGTCGAGAGAGAGCATCCTTAGCACCTTGTAACAAAGAAGACGTGATGAACTCATTAAAGCGGGAGCAGATGAGTCCAAATCTCATACCTTGTGCCACAAGCGAACCTTCGACTCGCACTACCTGTTCATGAGTTACCTCAGACACCTCTATCGTCACCGTCGTCTCTCTTGTCATACTTAGCCTCGTACTCCTCTAAGCCGTCCAAGAGATGTCCCATCCGGTCCCGCTTGGTACGTAGATAGGTTAGGTTCTCTGGATTCACCTTTGGCCTTAGAGGCACTCTTTCAACGATATTCAGGCCAAAACCTTCAAGGCCACCGTACTTGGCTGGATTGTTCGTCATAAGCTTCATGGAGCGGACTCCAACGTCGACAAGTATCTGCGCGCCGATACCGTACTCACGGGAGTCTACCGGTAGACCGAGCTCAACGTTAGCGTCCACAGTATCAGATCCATTTTCTTGCAGTGAGTAGGCTCGAAGTTTGTGTCCAATTCCGATACCTCTACCCTCGTGGCCCCGCAGATAGACTATCACCCCTGATCCTGCCTTAGAGATCTCCTCCAAAGCAGCCTCTAGTTGGGGTCCACAGTCACAACGCAACGAACCAAAGACGTCTCCCGTGAGGCACTCTGAGTGCACTCTGACTAAGACCGGCTCGTCGGGATCGATCTCTCCCCTTATCATGGCTACGTGTTGTTCGCCGTCCAAGACCGACTCATAACCAATACAGGTGAAGTCACCGAAGATGGTTGGGATACGAGCGACCGCACCCTCGACCTTTCTCACCAACTTATCCGTACGTTTGCGATATCTGATCAGATCGGCGATAGAGATGATAGGCAAGTCGTGATTTTTCGCGAAACGTGTCAGCTCCTCTAGACGAGCCATCTCACGTTTGTCTTCGGTGACGATCTCGCACAGAACTCCTGCTGGGTAAAGGCCTGCCAATACGGCGAGATCTACAGCGGCCTCCGTATGGCCTCCACGTTTTAGAACTCCGCCCTCTCGATAGCGAAGTGGAAAGATGTGACCCGGTCTTGCAAAGTGCGAGGGCTTAGTGTTCGGATCTACCAAAGCCTTTATCGTAGCGCTTCGATCATCAGCTGAGATTCCCGTCGTGGTACCCTTTAGATAGTCAACCGAGACGGTAAAAGCTGTCCTTTGCGACTCGGTATTGTCTTGTACCATAAGCGGTATATTCAACTCGTCTAGACGCTCGCCTTTAAACGGAGCACAGATCAGACCAGAGGTATAGCTCAAAAAGAACGAGATCGCCTCGGGGGTAACGAACTCAGCAGCCATTATGAGATCGCCCTCGTTCTCGCGATCTTCATCATCAACTACAACCACCATCTTCCCGGCCTTTATGGCTCCAATGGCCTCTTCGATGGTCGACAACGCCATGACTCTTGTGCTCCTTTATCTCACTATTAGGAGGCCCGGAAGCTAACTAGCTTCTCAACGTACTTTGCAACCACATCAAACTCTAAGTTAACCATATCCCCAACTCTCCTCACTCCAAGTGTAGTAACTCTGAGAGTGTGAGGGATGATGGCTACGCTAAAGCGATCGTCTTGAACTTCAACCAGGGTAAGAGATACTCCATCTATGGTTATCGAGCCCTTTGTAACTAAGTACTTAGCGTACTCCTTGGGGAAAGATACCCAAAGATTAGGAGCCTCACCCACCACGTAACCCACTGTATCCACATGACCTTGTACGATATGTCCGTCAAGTCGTTCTCCAAGTGCTCTGGGGCGTTCGAGATTGACCTTATCTCCAGCTACTAGAGCTCCCAAGTTACTACGGTCATACGTCTCGTCAACGACGTCCATCTCTACGATAGGCCCATCGATCGTTACAACCGTAAGGCAGACTCCATTGACTGCTACTGAGTCACCGACGTTTAGTTCTACAGCAACGTTTTCCCACACTATGCCGACTCGATTCTTGTCGACGAAAGCAACCTCACCCAAATGTTCAACGATTCCAGTAAACACAGACTCTCCTATACGCCAATACCATCAACCACCTGGCGTCTACTAAACAATCTCTACCCCCAACTCTTGGGCAAGACTGTGACTCCAACTCGCATGGTTATCCAAAAGATCCTTAGCCTTACCGTGCAACAAAGAGACTCGCAGATCCCCGTCGAGTCTATCCACCGTCTCAAAACTCGATCGCCAAAACTCATCGATCGACACAGCCGCTCCTCCGTCAAAGGCGTCTTTGGATCCACTTAGTCCCAACATAGGAGCTATGTAAAACACATACTCATCCACTAGTCCCTTGGAGTGCAGATCGTAAGCGACCTTCGGGCCTCCTTCAACCAACACCTGAATAACATCCTCTTGTCCGAGGTCTAGCAGTAGATCTTTAAAGCTTCCCGTAACACTTTTTGCAGGCAAGACCTTTGCTCCCTCTGGAATAGCTCCAAGAACTACCCTCTTTGGCTGACGCGAGTAAGCAACACCAGCGGCGTCTCTGGCAGTCAAAGAAGGGTCATCTACACGAACTGTATTAGCACCTACGACAATGACGTCAGAGTTCGCACGCAGATGATGTACATCGCGTCGAGCTTCAGATCCAGTTATCCACTTTGAGGATCCATCTTTTGCAGCAACCTTTCCGTCCAAGGTCATCGCAAGTTTGAGCACTACCCATGGCTCACCCACAGATCTTTGTTTTATGTACTGTCTCAATCCATGGATCACTCCTTGGTTGTTGGAGATCACTTTGACCGATACGCCTGCATCAATCA
>JAJYGI010000139.1 GCA_021790735.1 Actinomycetes bacterium
TAGGAACCGTTATCGGTCTTCCTGTCGCCGGTGAGATAATATTATTCGCCGAGAGCATAAGTACACGGGCTTCCGCTTGCGCTTCAGGAGATAGCGGTAGGTGTACTGCCATTTGATCTCCATCGAAGTCTGCATTAAACGCTGCACACACCAAAGGATGTATCTGTATAGCCTTGCCCTCTACCAAAACTGGTTCGAAAGCCTGAATACCAAGTCTGTGCAGCGTAGGAGCACGGTTGAGCATAACAGGATGTTCTTTGATGACTGCATCAAGAACTTCCCATACTTGTGCACGACGACGTTCTACCATACGCTTCGCAGACTTTATGTTTTGAGCATAGTCAAGGTCTACTAGTCGTTTCATAACAAACGGTTTGAACAGTTCAAGAGCCATCTGTTTCGGCAGTCCACACTGGTGAAGTTTCAACGTCGGTCCAACAACAATCACGCTACGGCCCGAGTAGTCGACTCGCTTACCGAGAAGGTTTTGACGGAAACGCCCTTGCTTACCCTTCAACATGTCCGATAGGCTCTTGAGAGGTCGGTTCCCGGGTCCAGCAACAGGACGTCCTCGACGACCGTTATCAAAGAGAGCATCGACAGCTTCTTGGAGCATACGTTTCTCGTTGTTAACGATGATCTCAGGTGCCCCCAGATCCAAAAGGCGCTTCAATCGGTTGTTTCGATTAATTACCCGACGATAGAGGTCGTTTAAGTCTGACGTCGCGAATCGACCGCCATCAAGTTGCACCATCGGCCTCAAGTCAGGAGGAATGACCGGTACAATACCAAGAATCATTGCCCCTGGATCGTTAATTCTTCTACTTTCTCCATCACGTCGATTGAACGCGGATACTATCTTGAGCCTTTTAATAGCCTTCTGCCTTCGTTGTACAGATAGAGGTCTTCTCGCGTCAACCGGTTCAATCATCTCTCGAAGTTTCAACTCTTCTTGATCTAGGTCCAAGCGATCAATTAGCTTCCTAATTGCCTCGGCACCCATTCCACCTTCAAAGTAATCCCCATAACGATCTTTCAACTCCCTCCAGAGAAGCTCGTCTTCGATGATCATACGGCCATGGAGCTCTCTGAACTCTTCAAACGCCCGACGATAGAGGTCGATTTTGCTATCAAAGCGATCCCTTACATAAGCGATCTCCTTATCAGCTTGCTTCTGACGCGCGCGTAGATCGGCGTCTTTTGCTGAACTAGCTTCTAGTTCTGCGAGATCCTTCTCTAGGTCCTGAAACTGCCTCTCTAGAGCCAGGTCTCTCTGGTTCTCTAACTCCTTCAGTTCTTCACGGAGTTCAGCCTCAAGATTGGGAAGTTCCTCATGTCGCCGGTCAACATCGACCCAAGTAACAAGGTTCGCCGCAAAATATATAACCTTCTCAAGCTGCTTGGCCTTTAACTCTTCCTTAGTAGTGGTACCCATTAGAAGGTAGGCTAACCACGAACGGGTACCCCTGAGATACCATATATGAACGACTGGAGCAGCAAGCTCAATATGTCCCATACGTTCTCTACGGACTTTTGACCTAGTTACTTCAACTCCACATCTTTCACAGATAATACCCTTAAAGCGAACCCTTTTATACTTGCCGCACGAGCACTCCCAGTCTCTAGTGGGTCCGAATATCTTTTCACAAAATAATCCGTCTTTTTCTGGGCGCAGAGTACGGTAGTTTATAGTTTCAGGCTTTTTGACCTCGCCGTGAGACCATGACAGTATGTCTTCAGAGGTAGCTAGACCAATTCTTAGTTGTTCAAAGTTATTTAAGTCGAGCATTAAAGACCCCCGTCCTCACTCCTGTACCCTTCACCGTAGTCAGATCCTCTCTCAGGTCTAGAGATATCTATCCCTAGTTCCTCAACACTTCTATACACATCTTCGTCAAGTTCTTTTATTTGAATCTCTTCTCCTAATGCTGACAGAACCTCTACGTTTAGGCAGAGAGACTGCATCTCCTTTATCAGGACTTTGAAACTCTCGGGTATTCCAGGTTCAGGTATATTCTCACCCTTCACAATGGATTCGTAGACCTTTACTCGTCCGACCACGTCATCAGACTTGATAGTCAAAAGCTCCTGGAGAGCGTAAGCAGCGCCATATGCTTCAAGAGCCCAAACCTCCATCTCTCCAAAACGCTGTCCACCAAACTGTGCCTTTCCACCGAGTGGCTGTTGCGTAATCATCGAGTATGGTCCAGTGGATCGAGCGTGAATCTTGTCGTCCACGAGGTGGGCGAGCTTCAAGATATAGACATACCCAACTGAGATTGAGTTATCGTACGGCTCTCCATTCCTACCGTTAAATAATGTAACCTTCCCATCAACTCCGATCTGACGTCGACCATCGGCGGAGTCCGGATTGAGATCCTCAAATACCTTTTGTATTGTTGGATGACGTCCCGACTTACCCTCTTCGTCCCAGTGGGCGCCGTCAAAGACTGGAGTCGCTATCCAAGTTGACGGCTCTGTCCGTGGACGAGTCTTAACCTCGGTTCCCTTTATCGGACTTTTAGCTAGTTCGTTAGACTTCCACCCCCACCTAGCCGCATATCCAAGGTGAGACTCAAGCACCTGTCCAACGTTCATTCTAGAAGGTACGCCCAAGGGACTTAAGATGATATCCACAGGAGTTCCGTCCGATAGATAAGGCATATCTTCAAGTGGTAAGATCTTAGAGATAACACCTTTATTGCCGTGACGGCCCGCAAGTTTATCTCCTTCGGTAATCTTACGCCTTTGCGCTACGTAAACTCGAACTAGCTGATTCACTCCAGGAGCCAACTCAGTTGAGTCTTCTCGGGTAAATACTTTAACGTCGATTACCTTGCCAGACTCACCGTGCGGAACCTTTAAGGAGGTATCTCGAACCTCTCGAGACTTCTCACCAAAGATCGCCCTCAGTAACCTCTCTTCCGGAGTAAGTTCCGTCTCACCTTTCGGAGTAACCTTACCAACCAAGATATCCCCTGGTCGAACTTCCGCACCTATACGAACGATACCTCGCTCGTCTAAATCTGCCAATATCTCCTCTGAGAGGTTTGGTATATCCCGAGTTATCTCTTCTGCACCCAACTTTGTATCGCGAGCATCTGTCTCATACTCCTCTATGTGTATCGAAGTCAAAACATCGTCACGCACGAGTCTCTCTGATAAGATAATCGCGTCTTCGTAGTTGTAACCTTCCCATGGCATAAAGGCCACTAAGAGGTTTTTACCTAGCGCCAACTCACCGTTATGTGTAGCGGGCCCATCCGCTAATAGATCACCCTTATCAACTTGACGACCCACCTCAACCAAAACCTTCTGATTTAGACAGGTATTTTGGTTGGAACGCTTGAACTTGGAAAGTCGATAGATCTTTCTCCCAAGCACGTTCCCAAATTTATCGCTTTGGCCTGGTGAGTACTCTACTACGACACTTTCACCAGAGACTTCGGTCACTACTCCGGTAGCTTCGGCCAAGATCACATCTCCAGCATCTTGAGCAGCGCGTGCTTCCACTCCAGTTCCGATATAAGGTGCCTCAGGAACAACTAAAGGTACAGCTTGTTTCTGCATGTTAGCACCCATAAGTGCTCTGTTTGCGTCGTCGTGCTCAATGAAGGGTATAAGAGAAGTCGAAACTGAGATGATCTGTTTCGGTGAGACGTCCATAAGGTCCACCTCTGTTGCCGGAACAACATCTACCTCTGAGGTAGAACCGTA
>JAJYGI010000119.1 GCA_021790735.1 Actinomycetes bacterium
CATCTTCAGCAGCGCGGATATCCGCCATGTCCTCGGCTAGGGCCAAAATCCCGTCGAGATCGTCAGCGTCGATGACTGCAGCTACTCGGCGGCCACGCCTTGTGAGATAGACCGGATCATGGTCGCTCCGCGCCTGATCGATAATCGTTGCAAGTTGCTTTCTTGCTTCTGTAATATTGAGTGGTTCAGTAATTCTCATGTACATAGTGTACACCAAAAGCAATTTCTGTACATCAACTTCATAAGTGAATCGCTTGTGCCCGCGCAATGCCCGAAGAACTGTCACCGTCTTCTTGTCTATCTCGCCCTCCGGATGTTCGTCGAAGCACATTCCATAGAGTGCGTCGCCGACGGTGAAGACGTGCAGGTGCGAGACGATTCAGCCCATGGCGGCCGGGATCAGATCTTACAGTCGTAACATCCGCACGCTCGTGGGTGTTACGCGGGTGCGTCCCGTGGATTGCGTGGAAACGGTCGAGCGTCTCGGCCGGGGTGCTGCCCCGATGCTCGACCATCCGGCGCTGGTTGTTGTAAACAGTGTAAACAGCGACCAACCTGACGCTGGCCATGGGGCTCGTGTCGGACTGCCAGCAGGCATACCGGCGTGGCGGTCCACGGGTCCGGCGACGCTATAACCAGGCCTTCTGGGAGGCCATCTACGTCGACACCGACGGAGTCAGCTACGGACGGCTCGCCACGCCGTTCCACCAGGTGTTGCCATCAGAGATCACGGAAAGGGTTGAGACAACAGAAAACCCCGACGCACATCGACGTGGTCGGGGATTGAGTAAGAACGATTTGGTGGGCCTACCGGGACCGTTGTCGAACTCTGACGCCGATTTGGTGCAGGGTTCTCATACGGATACTTTGGTGGGCGCTGGGGGACTCGAACCCTCGACCTATTGCTTGTAAGGCAATTGCTCTAACCAACTGAGCTAAGCGCCCGTGAGCAAAAGATACTAGTCAGCTTTGGGTGAAAGGTAGTCACTTCAGTACTTTTGTACGATAATTTCCATACGTGTTAGATCTGTATACTTCTAGCTATGGCGGACTTGCCAAGAGTGATTGCTCACGTGGATATAGACTGTTTCTTTGCTTCGGCAGAGATGGTTCGAGACGCGTCTTTAATTGGCAAGCCAGTGGTTGTTGCGGGTGCGAGTCCGAGAGGAGTCGTTCTAAGTCCCAACTATGAGGCTCGGCGCTTTGGTATTCGATCGGCTATGCCTGTCGAGGTGGCAAAGAAACTGTGCCCGAAGGCGATCTACCTATCGGCAAATCACGGTTACTACTCGGATCTTTCTAAGAGGTTTCGCTCTGTTCTTGAGTACTTTACTCCATGTGTTGAGATGGTCTCGGTTGACGAAGCCTTTATTGACCTTACTGGAACCTCTCTCATCCTCGGTACTCCGCCAGAAGCGGCGAGGCACATAAGAGAAAGAATTTTGAGTGAGACGTCTCTTAGCTGTTCGGTTGGAGTAGGGAGCTCTAAAACCGTGGCAAAGATCGCCTCACAACTTGCAAAACCTAAGGTGTCGAGGGACCAGGTTTCCTATGGAACTGGAGTTCTGTATGTTGTACCCACAAAGGAAGGAAGTTTTTTGGCGGAACTTCCTATCTCATTCCTACCAGGTATAGGACCTAAGTCAGAGTCCAAACTTGCCTCGATCGGAGTTGTAAAGGTCTCTGATCTTGAAAAGGTTCCTCGATCGACTCTTGAAAAGGTCTTTGGGAAGTCGACGAACTTTCTGTTGGACTGTGCAAAGGGTAAAGACGCAAGAGCGGTTGATGTTTCCCGTATAAGGAAGTCGCTAGGACATGAGACGACCTTTGAAGATGATGTATATGACGTTCGAACCATTTGTGCACACCTGCAAGATCTCTGTGTTGAAGTCGCCGAAGGAATGTTTCGCTCAAACTTAATCGCCAAAACGGTGACCCTCAAGCTGAAGTACGCCGACTTTACCACCTCGACGTACTCTCGGACGACTGGTCGAGCTCTAGTTACTAGCAAGGACCTAGGCGATCTAGTTTTAGATATGTACGACAGACTCCAAAGAAAGGGTCCAGTTCGACTTACAGGTGTCTCTGTTTCGGGACTACTCCCAAGATCGCACGCTCATCAGCTTTACTTACTCGATGAGACGACTCATAGAGATCGATACAAAGATCTTGAAGAGACTGTATTTGTGCTAAGGCAGCGCTACGGGAGAGAGGCTGTCTATAAGGGACCAAGGATGGGTCCTAAGCGCCAATAAGTCGTTGGTTAATGCGAATACTTTCTTTGTAAGGTGCATGATAGATTGACAAGGTAGTTGTGTGAACGAGCCGACCGATCTTTAGGTGACGGGAGTTTCTAGTTGTTGAACGTAGATCGATCCTTGACTTTAGATGAGATCGACCTCTCGACTTTGGACTTTTGGCAACTGCCACTTTCGCTTCGTGAAGGAGCCCTTGAGACCCTTAGAAGGACAAACCCAGTTGCGCACTTTGACGACCCAGCGTGGATGTTGCTTAGCGAAGACGAAGGAGGATTTTGGACTGTAACTCGACATGCTGACGTGATGACTGTGTCTCGTGATCCCAAGGTGTTTTCATCTGCGAGAGGAGCAGTATCTATCCCTGACCTACCACAGGAGTTTATTGAGTTCTTTGGTTCAATGATAAATACCGATGACCCAAGACATGGAGTTCTAAGGAGGGTGGTTTCTCGAGCATTTACTCCAAAACGCTTGGCACAGATCGAGAGTCGGATAGGGGCTCTCGCATATGACCTAGTAGAGGAATGCGCAAACTACAAAGAGGTGGATTTTGTATCGAAAGTCGCTTCAAATCTACCGCTTCGGATTATATGTGAGATGATGGGAGTTCCCGATGATAAAGCTCAGTTTGTCTTGGAGCGATCGAACATAATTTTAGGCGCTCTGGACTCAGAGTATGTGAGTCCAGAGACCCCAATAGATACAGCAATACTAACCGCGGCGCTTGAACTTGTGTCTCTGATGGAGGAGATAGGGAAGGATCGTATCGGATCACCACTTGATGACGTTACCTCTGCTCTTGTTAACGCATCGGTTGAAGGTGAGTCGCTTTCAGCCTCCGAACTAGCATCTTTTTTTATTCTGCTTGTCGTTGCCGGAAACGAGACGACTCGAAATGCAATCTCTTGGGGGATGGTGGCTCTTGATGAAAATCCTGATCAAAGAAGCCTTCTGCGATCAAATCTGGATGCACTCCTGCCCTTTGCTGTCGAAGAGATCGTTAGGTGGTCGTCTCCAGTTATCTTTATGAGACGTACTACGACGCAGCCGACTACGGCTCTGGGAGTTCCTTTGAGCGAAGGCGAAAAGGTACTGTTGCTCTATGGGTCTGCCAATAGAGACGAAGATGTCTTTGAAGATCCGTACAGCTTTAGAGTTGATCGAGTGGACAATCACCATCTAGGATTCGGAGGGTACGGTCCGCACTTCTGTTTGGGTGCTCATCTAGCGCGAAGAGAGTTAGCGGCGTTATTTAAAGAGGTGATGAGTCAGATGCCAAACTACGAGGTGGTGGGAGAGCCAGATCGACTTAGATCCAACTTTATCAATGGAATAAAGCACCTACATGTGCGAACCGAAGTGTTTTGAGGGAAGGAGGTTTCTATGTCTAGTAAAGAAGACGTAGTTGACAACTTTTTCCTTGGAGAGTTTCAAGGCTCTTTGCGATCACTTGCGGAT
>JAJYGI010000125.1 GCA_021790735.1 Actinomycetes bacterium
GATGTAGTTAATGTCGTGGCCTGCCCTTAGAGAGAACGGGCCGCTTTGCCCCCAACCCGTCATCCTCCCATACACTAAAGAAGGATTTACCTCCAAAGCCCACTCGGGACCAAATCCTAACCTCTCCATCACAAGGGGCCGAAAGCCTTCGATCAAGACATCCGACTCCTCGATCAGCCTCGCTACCAAATCTTTGGCTCTAGGATGCTTTAGATCAATCTCAAGCGTCTCTTTCCCTCTTAGGAATGGGTCTGATGTAGACGACTCCCAACTTGCCTTATCGGTTCTTCCACTATTTAGACGGTCAAGCCGAACAACTTCAGCTCCCAGGTCCGCTAGTACCATTCCAGCAAATGGACAGGGGCCAATCCCCACGAACTCTACAACCCTGACACCATCTAGAACCTTGCCCATCGCCACCTCGTTGTATCGTTCGAGTTACAACTTTAACAGCTCTAAGGAGTACTACCTTGAAGCTTTGGCATTTTCTAAAAGAGCGTCTCGTATCAAAGGCCAGTGCTCCGGGCGTACCTCATGGCCCATCCCTGGGACTATGACAAGTTTAGATCCAGCGATCGCTTGATACGTTGCTACCCCGCCGGAGACATCCACCACCGGATCAGCGTCTCCATGTATTACCACCGTAGGAACCTTTACAGCGCTGAGAGCTTGTGTCCTATCCCCACTAACAAAGACCGCGGCGAGTTGACGTAGTATCCTCTCAAGATTTGGAGTGCTAGAGGTAGTTTTAGCTATGGACTCTTTAACCTGATCTAGGTCGTCGATCTCAGAGAAGGCCTCGACCGCACTCTTCGATTCAACAGAACCTAGGCTCTCGATTCCTTGAAAGTCGGGAGCTACCCCATTTAGCACCGCAGCCACGATCTCCGAGGAGGGTTGTCCTACATCTTTCGCTCCTGTAGTAGACATGATTGAACAGAGAGTTCTAACTGAACCGGGATACTCAATGCAAAACTGTTGTGCCACCATCGCACCCATGGAGGCTCCTACGATATGCGCAGAGCTAACATCAAGATGATCGAGTACGGCCTTTACATCTTGTGCCATATCGGAGATACTATAAGGAGCTGCCGTTTTGCTTCCCAGGAACGCAGAGATAACGTCTACAGGCATATGGATCTCAGACGAGGCTCCCGAGTCACGATGATCCATCCTGATTACAAAGAACTCTTCTCTGGTTATCTGTGATATCGCCTCTTCCGACCAGTCTCGCATCTCCCCTCCAAGACCCGAAAGAAGCACCATAGCCTCGGCTTTTGGATCACCGAAGGTTTCATATGCAATCTGGATACCATCCACAGTGCAAAACTCCACCACGTTGTACCCACTTTCCTCAATACCTACGGTATCACCGCTAGCCGTTAATTGGTTAAGGGAAGTCTTAGAGCAACCTTACCTACGACAACCCAAACTCACTCGGATGAGGAGCCGTCTGTAAAAGCATGTCCTTTGCAGCTTGAAACTCTGAGGTCGTTATCATACCCTGCTGATAGAGCACCGTTAGTCGCTCAAGATCGTCTACAAAGCTACTCCCCGTCTTTGGAGATGGAGGAACTACATTCTCGGGAGCCTGCTTCTTTGCGGGTTCCTTGGTGGACACCGTTGCAATCAAAGACCTTATCGCCAAAGGCTCTGGTATGCAGTGAATCTTCTCTGGACCTTTGACGTTGGCAGAGGCTATCTCTATATTCCCATAGTGAAACATCCGGCCAAAGAGACTCTGTTGGCAGGAGACATCGTTTATCTTATTTAGGGGAATCTCTCTTGTACTACGCGAAAGAACCCCTTTCTCTAACACAACTCGCTTGGAAGTAATGATCATAAACTCGTCCTTCCAATAGAGCCAATGGTAGGTGAAAAATCCAACTCCGAAAAGTAAGATCACAACCGACGTTGTCGCGCGTATAACAAAACTCAGCGGCAACAGAGCTAGTACTACTAAAGCAGCGAGGAAAAGAGCGAGAAAGACAAGACCAGGCCTAATCAGCTTGACCCACTTAAGCCTGACTATCTCCACAAGATCTTCGTCCTCTTGCAGGGTCTGGCGCATTAGAGCTAGCGATCTTCGGCTACCCTCTATCTTGGAGTCCATATCTTCAGGCTATCTGGTACTATGCCAACTTCGACGCTACAGAAGAGGCCGATCTAAGTACCGTTCCGTCTGCCCCAGTCGTGGTCGCATATCTCGTAGGTGACCGCTTTGCCTCCTCGATGTAGAGCTTCAGCTGATCAGAAAAAGATACCTTGGGTGAGATCCATAGGTAGTGAGAGAGCGAACCTGGTATCGTGTTCACTTCATTGAGGTACAGCTCACCATCGTCGGATGCCAAAAAGTCAACTCTAAAGACTCCTCTTATACCAATAGCATCGGAGATCTTGTGCACCACCTCGTGAACTCTTTTTTCAATATCTCCAGAGACTTGAGCAGGCAGCTCTCTAGGCGCAGTGGCCATGCCTTCACCTGCTATGTATTTATCCTTATAACTTAAGATCTCTCCCTTCGACCCTTTCTTATGAGGTCTCTCAAGTGGGGACATAGTCAACTCTGGATAAGAACGAACAGCCAACTGGAGGTCAAAGAGGTCGGGACGATAGGGTTCAACAACAGCACCAAAACGAAGATGAACGTTGGAAGTGAGTCGCATCTTGGCAGTTGCCAGATCTTCAACCACATCGATCCCTAACGATGAGCCACCGTAACGGGGCTTTACAATATAGGGGCCATCAAAACCTAGAGCCTTGGTGCTAGCATCTAAGAGCACCCTCTCAAGTACCGTAACACCAAGGTCTCCTACAACACCAGCAAATGCTAACTTGTCCATGCCTAAAGCAGCAGCTCGGGCAGTGGGGCCGGTATAAGAGATGCCGGCAAGATCGAATGCGCCCTGCAACGACCCGTCTTCACCTGCGCCACCGTGGCAGCAGTTGACTACCACATCGACATCGAGTCTTTTGGACTTAGATAGAAGTCCACTGGCTCCAGTATAAAATCCCCCTTCGGCACCAAGACGAAGTGAGATCTGGGAGGACTTCGAAGGCAGTCCGTCGGCAAAGTCTTTCGCTTCAACTCCTACTTCGATTAGGTAGAACTCGCCCTGTTTGTTCCAATAGATCGGTCGAACTACGACTCCACTTGCGCTTAAAGCTCGTACCGCTTGAAGTCCAGTCAGGATTGAGATGTCATGCTCCGGTGAAAGACCACCGAATACCACCCCGACAGCTGCCATAAGAAAACCTCATCCTATACACTAAGAAACCATCGACACTCATCCTAAGAGGCCGCATAGATAGGTAGTGCAGCCTCCGAAGTGATAGTTGAACAGAGACAGAACCTCTATCGATCTTGGGCTTTTTACTTGTCGATGTGTAGTTCGGGGGGATGAACGATACAGTGCATCCGAGCCTATAGTAGGTATGAAAACACCCGAACAAGTTAAGCTTTAGGTGCTCAGACGTCATTAAATGGTTTTGAGTAGATGACTCGGACTGCCGACCCTCCAATCGAAACGTGCTTGAGAGCTAGTCGCAAAAGGAGATGAAACTCACCTCAAGTTCGGCCCAAGCACACAGTCGCCAGGGAGACCTAAGGAACTAGCCA